>CAMDOZ010000077.1 GCA_945903705.1 Fidelibacterota bacterium
GGGCTGCATGCCGGCGACCACGATGGGCGAAAGGTTGGCGCGCGCGGCGTAAATCGCCGCCGTCAGGCCCGCGGGTCCCGAGCCCAGGATGAGCACTTTGGTATGAGTATTTGTCATAGCTAAGACAGGGCCTCGCAGGGGACAAAACTGCTTTGCAGTGCAGCAAAATCAGGGTCAACACATATACGTTTGGGATCCTTTGGACGCAAGACCGGCCCGACCTCGCCTGCGCGCCAAGCATAACTCGCGATACGTGCCCTATTGTCGTTGCGTCCGGACGTCTTTCTTTATAACAATATTTCGCGGCGCTCAGGGGTGGCGCGCCAGCGCCGAACGGCAATTGGGGTGGGGACGTCAATGCAACGGGTGAAGCTCGACCGGATCGACCGGCAGATCCTTTCCGATCTCCAGGCCGACGGCCGGATGACCAATGTGGAGCTCGCGCAGCGGGCCGGTATATCCGCCCCGCCGTGCCTCCGCCGCGTCCGGGCCCTCGAGCAAGCCGGTTATATCAAGGGCTACCACGCCCAGCTCGATCAGGCCCTCCTGGGCTATGCGGTGACCGTTTTCGCCCATGTGGGCCTCAACAGCCAGGCGGAGGCCGATCTGTCGGCCTTCGAGACCCTGGTGAAGGAATGGCCTGAGGTCCGCGAGTGCCACATGTTGGCCGGTGAGACCGACTTCCTCTTACGGGTGGTCGCCAAGGATTGGGACGCCTACCAGAAGTTCGTCACGGAAAAGCTGACCGCGGCGCCCAAGGTCGCCCATGTCAAATCGGCGCTGGCGATCCGTAGCGCCAAGAACCTGCCGGGCGTGCCGATCGCCGTGGACGGCGACAAGCCGGCCCAGCCGCCGCTAACAGTCCCGGCCGGCGTCGGGACCTAAAAAAACGGGCGCCGCTTAGGGCGCCCGTTATGGAATGGTGTTTAGGGCCGCCAGCGCTACTTGAACTTCACTTTTAGCACTTCATAGCCCTTCGAGCCGCCCGGAGCGCTCACTTCGGCCGTATCGCCGATCGTCTTGCCGATCAGGGCGCGGCCCAGCGGCGACTGCACGGAGATCTTGTGCTTCTTGAGGTCGGCTTCGTAGGGACCGACGAGCTGGTAGGTGATCTCCTCGTCCGTCTCGACGTCGGCCACGGTCACGGAGGCGCCGAAGCGCACCGTCGTGCCCGAGAGCTTGGTGAGGTCGATCACGTCGGCGCGGCTGATGATGTCCTCGAGCTCGCTGATGCGGCCTTCGATGAAGCTCTGGCGTTCACGCGCCGCGTGATACTCGGCGTTCTCGGAAAGGTCGCCGTGCTCGCGCGCTTCGGCGATCGCCTTGATCACCGCATGACGTTCGGTGACCTTCAGCTGTTGCAGCTCGGCCTTCAGCGGTTCTAAACCTTCCGCCGTCATTGGAATTTTTTCCATGACGTATCCTCGTCCTCACGAAATAGAACAGCCCACGCCAGGGTGGCGAGGGCCGGCCTTAAAAATCAAAAATCACTAACGTCTAAAATAGGATTGCAGGGGGGCAACATCAAGAGCCCCGTCCTTGAGGGCCCCAATGGCCGTCGTGGCCGCCTCGCCGCCCGATAAGGTCGTGAAATGACAGATATTGCGGGTTAATGCGGTCCGGCGGATCGTAAAGCTGTCCTTGAGGGATTGGGACCCTTCGGTCGTGTTGATGACCATCTGGACGTTGCCGGAGATCATCTCGTCGACGCAGTGGGGGCGGCCCTCGGCCACCTTATTGACCACCTCGGCCGGGATTCCGTGTTTTGCCAGCGCAGCTTGCGTGCCGCGCGTTGCGATCACCTTGAAACCCAGGGCTACCAGGCGCCGGGCGAGGTTGACCGCCGGTTCTTTGTCGCGCTCGCGTACCGACAGGAACGCGGTGCCGGCGAGGGGCAGCGTGACGCCGGCGCCAAGCTGGGCTTTCGCATAGGCGCGCGGGAAATCTCGATCGAGACCCATGACCTCGCCGGTCGACTTCATCTCCGGTCCGAGGACGATGTCGACGCCCGGGAAGCGGTTGAAAGGGAACACAGCTTCTTTCACCGCAACGTGTTTGAACGTCTCGAGGATCTTGCCGCCGCCGAGGCCGAATTCGGAAAGCTTCGCGCCCGCCATCACGCGCGCGGCGATCTTCGCCACGGGGATGCCTGTCGCCTTCGCCACGAACGGTACCGTGCGGCTGGCGCGCGGATTGACCTCGAGGATGAAAACGACGCCCTCCTTCACCGCGTATTGCACGTTCATGAGGCCGACGACTTTCAGCGCGAGAGCAAGTGCCACGGTCTGACGCCGGATGTCGTCGACGATCTCCTTGGACAGCGTGTGGGGCGGAAGCGCGCAGGCGGAATCGCCGGAGTGGATTCCCGCTTCTTCGATGTGCTCCATGATGCCGGAGATGTAAACATCCTTGCCGTCCGAGAGCGCGTCGACGTCGACTTCGATGGCGTTGGAGAGATAGCTGTCGATCAGAAGTGGATTGTCCCCGGTCGCCTTCATGGCGGAACGGATATATTCGGAAACGCCGGCCTCATCGTAGACGATCCGCATCGCGCGGCCGCCGAGCACATAGGACGGACGAATGACGACGGGATAGCCGATCCGGTTTGCCGCGGCGCGCGCCTCGTCGGCGCTGCGCGCCGTGCCGTTGGCCGGCTGACGCAGCTTCAGCTCCTCGAGCAGGCGCTGGAAGCGCTCGCGGTCTTCGGCGAGGTCGATGGCGTCGGGCGAAGTGCCGAGAATAGGAATGCCCGCGGCTTCGAGAGCATGCGCGAGCTTCAGCGGCGTCTGGCCGCCCAACTGCACGATCACGCCCAGCACTTTTCCGTTCTTCTGTTCGGTGGTGATCAATTCGATCACGTCTTCGGCCGTCAACGGCTCGAAGTAGAGGCGGTTCGAGGTGTCGTAGTCCGTGGACACGGTTTCGGGGTTGCAGTTGACCATGATGGTCTCGAACCCGGCATCGCGCAGCGCAAACGCCGCGTGGACGCAGCAATAGTCGAACTCGATGCCCTGGCCGATGCGGTTCGGCCCGCCGCCGAGGATGATGATCTTGTTCTTCGCCGACGGTTCGGATTCGCACTCCGCCGGGTTGACGCCGTCGCCCTCGTAGCAGGAGTACATATAAGGCGTGGGAGAGGCGAATTCGGCCGCGCAAGTGTCGATGCGCTTGTAGACCGGGCGCACGTCGAGCTGATGGCGCAGTTTAAAAACGTCTGCGGACTTCTTGCCGGTGAGCTCCGCGAGGCGGGAGTCGGAGAAGCCCATCTTTTTGAGACGCAGGAGTTCTTGGCGTTCGCTGGGCAGGCCCTTCGCGCGCACTTGGGCTTCAGCGTCGACGATTGCCTTAAGCTGACGCACGAACCACGGATCGAACCGGGAGGCGCGGCAGATCTCCTCGACACTCATGCCTGTGCGCAGCGCTTGCGCCGCGACAAGCAGGCGGTCGGGACGCGCCTTCGTCAACGCCAGGCGCAGCTCGTCCTTGTCGGTCGTCGGCTCGCCGCTGTCGTCCAGCGAGACTTCGTTGAGGCCGTTGAGGCCGGTTTCCATCGACCGGAGGCCTTTCTGCAGGCTCTCGGCGAAGGTGCGGCCCACCGACATGGCTTCGCCCACCGACTTCATGCTGGTGGAGAGCACAGGGTCCGCGTCGGGGAATTTCTCGAAGGTGAAGCGTGGGATTTTCGTGACCACATAGTCGATGGTCGGCTCGAACGAGGCCGGCGTCGCCTTGGTGATGTCGTTGGTGAGCTCATCCAGCGTATAGCCGACGGCAAGTTTGGCGGCGATTTTCGCAATGGGAAACCCTGTCGCCTTTGATGCGAGCGCCGAAGAACGCGAGACGCGCGGGTTCATTTCGATGATCACCATGCGGCCATCGGCGGGGTTAATGGCGAACTGTACGTTCGACCCGCCGGTGTCGACGCCGATCTCGCGCAGGCACGCGATCGAGGCGTTGCGCATGATCTGATATTCTTTGTCGGTGAGCGTGAGCGCCGGCGCGACGGTGATCGAGTCACCCGTATGCACGCCCATCGGATCCACGTTCTCGATGGAGCAGATGATGATGCAGTTGTCCGCCTTGTCGCGGACCACTTCCATCTCGAACTCTTTCCAACCGAGCACAGACTCTTCGACGAGGACGGTGCCGACCGGCGACGCCGCGAGGCTGGTCCCGACGATGTGCTCGAATTCTTCGGTGTTGTAGGCGATGCCGCCGCCTTCGCCGCCCAACGTGAACGACGGGCGCATGATCGCCGGCAGGCCGATGAACTTCATCGCCTCGCGCGCTTCCTCGAGGGTCTTCACCATCTGGCTGCGCGGGCTTTCGAGCCCGATCTTGCTCATCGCGTCGCGGAAAAGTTCGCGGTCTTCGGCCTTCATGATGACGTCGCGCTTGGCCGCGATCATCTCGACGCCGTATTTCGCGAGCACGCCGGTGTCGGCAAGCTTCATCGCCGTGTTCAGCGCGGTCTGGCCGCCCATGGTCGGCAGAAGCGCATCCGGGCGCTCCTTCTCGATGATCTTCGTGACCATCGCCGGCGTGATGGGCTCGATGTAGGTCGCGTCCGCCATCTCCGGGTCGGTCATGATGGTGGCGGGGTTCGAATTCACCAGGATGACGCGGTAGCCTTCCTCGCGCAGCGCCTTGCAGGCCTGCGCGCCCGAGTAGTCGAACTCGCACGCCTGGCCGATGACGATCGGCCCGGCGCCGATAATCAGAATGCTCTTGATGTCGGTGCGCTTCGGCATCGGCTCACTTCGCCTTCTTTTGATCGGCCATCAGCTTCGTGAAGCGATGGAAGAGGTAATGACTGTCCTGCGGACCCGGCGAAGCCTCGGGGTGGTATTGCACGCTGAATACGGGCTTGTCGGTGGCGCGCATGCCTTCGACGATGCCGTCGAACAGGCTCTTGTGCGTCTCGATCACGGTGTTGGGCAGGCTCGCACGGTCGACGCAGAAGCCGTGGTTCTGCGAGGTGATCTCCACCTTGCCCGTCTCGAGGTCCTTCACCGGCTGGTTGGCGCCGCGGTGGCCCATCTGGAGCTTGTAAGTCTTTGCGCCGAACGCCAGCGCCAGCAATTGGTGGCCTAAGCAGATCCCGAACACCGGCTTGCCCGTCGCGATGATTTTTTGAATCTCCGGCACGGCGTAGACGCCCGTGGCCGCTGGATCGCCAGGTCCATTGGAGAGGAACACGCCGTCGGGATTGTGGCGCAGGATGTCTTCGGCGCTCGCGGTCGCGGGCACCACGGTCACCTTGCAGCCGGCGTCGGCCAGGCAGCGCAGGATCGCGCGCTTGGCGCCGTAATCCACGGCGACCACGTTGAAGTCCGGCTTGCGCCCGTTCGCCTCGAGTTCGCCGTAGCCTTTGACCCGGTCCCACATGGTCTGGGTCCAGGTGTAGGTCTGGCGGCAGGAGACTTCTTTGGCGAGGTCCATGCCGTTGAGGCCGGGCCATTCCTTTGCCTGCTTCTTCAGCGCATCTAAATCGAACTTGCCGGATGGGTCGTGGCAGATGACGCCATTGGGTGCGCCCTTCGTACGAATGCGCCGGGTGAGGCGGCGCGTATCGACGCCGCAGATGCCGGGAAGATCGTTCGACTTCAGCCAGGTATCGAGGTGCGACGTGGCGCGGTAATTCGAAGGATCGGTGATGTCTTCGCGCAGGATGCACCCGCGGGCCGCGGGCGTCATACTCTCGAGGTCGTCCGGGTTGACGCCGACGTTGCCCACGTGAGGAAAGGTAAACGTGATGATCTGGCCCGCGTAGGAGGGGTCCGTCATCACTTCCTGGTAACCGGTGATACTGGTGTTGAAGATGACTTCGCCGACCTTGGCGCCGCTGGCTCCGATTCCCCGCCCCCAAATGACCTCACCGTCATCAAGAACGAGAACGGCCGTGGCACCGGAGGGTTGTTTCATCGGTCGGGTCAACTCGGCTTCAGGTTTGCGTCGTTCTCGGCCGTCCCTCCGGGGGCCCGGATGGACAGTCTGAGAAGGTCGTCGTGTGTCTGGATGGCGCGCGCGGCGCGAAGCGCACGCTATCTGGCGCGGTGTAAGCAAACCAGTCCGGTGAGTCAAGTGTTTGGGGCGGCAGCCACACGCAGTTCTATAAGTATGGGTTCGGCTGCGTGAAGGTTTTGCAAAGGGCGGCCGAATCGGGCTAGCCTGACTCTTTCCACACTAGTGAATCGAGCACGCGACTATGCTGCGCACCCGTTTGAGCGAAGCGTTAAAGGATGCCATGCGCGCCAGGGAAGAGCGCAAGGTTGGAACCGTCCGTCTGATCCTCTCCGCATTGAAGATGAAGGACATTGAGGCGCGTCCGGCCGGCAAGGCCGACGGCATCGGCGACCCCGAAATTCTCCAGATGATGAACGGCATGATCAAACAGCGCCGAGAAAGCATCGAGATGTTCGAGAAGGGCAACCGGCCCGAGCTCGCGAAGCAAGAAGCCGAGGAAATCGAGATCATCCAGAGCTTCATGCCCAAGCAGATGGACGAGGCCGAAACGGCCGCGGCCGTAAAGGAAGCCATCGCCGCTTCGGGCGCCGCGTCCGTCAAGGACATGGGCAAGGTGATGGGGGTCTTGAAGGAAAAATACACCGGCAAGATGGACTTCTCGAAAGTGTCGGGCGTCGTAAAGCAGCAGCTCGGGGCTTAAAGAGCCCCGGCCTGGTGAGGGTTAATGGCCTTCCCGCCAAATTTCTTGGACGATATCCGTACGCGGCTGCCGGTCTCCTCGGTGGTCGGAAGGCGTGTGCGCCTGATCAAGCGCGGCCGCGAGTACGTGGGGCTGTCGCCTTTCTCCAACGAGAAGACGCCGTCCTTCACCGTCAACGACGAGAAGGGCTTCTACCACTGCTTCTCGACCCAGGAGCACGGCGACATCTTCACCTTCCTGATGAAGACTCAGAACCTCTCCTTCATCGAGGCGGTCGAACGCCTGGCGGAAGAGGCGGGCCTCGAAATGCCCAAGGCCACGCCGCAAGAGGCGGCGGAGGCTGCGCGCGACACCAAGCTGCGCGAGGCGGCCGAAGCGGGCTGCGCCTTCTTCGAACAGATGCTCCATGCGTCCGAAGGTCGCCCCGCGCTCGAATACCTCAAGAACCGCGGGCTGACGGACGCGACGATCAAGCGCTTCCGCCTGGGCTACGCGCCCAACGGCAACCTGCTCAAGAACAAACTCACCGCGCGCGGCGTCAGCGAGGACCTGCTGCTTGACGTCCGGCTTGTCTCGCCCGGCAAGGACGGCCGCGAATCCTTCGACTTCTTCCGCGACCGGGTGATATTCCCGATTCTCGACATGCGCGGGCGTCCCGTGGCCTTCGGCGGCCGCGTCATGGGCGAGGGCGAGCCCAAATATCTCAACTCGCCCGATACGCCGCTCTTTCATAAGGGCCAGATGCTCTACGGCTTCTCGCTGGCGCGCGCGCCCGCGGGCGATAAGCGCGAAGTGATCGTCGCCGAAGGCTATATGGATGTGATCGGCCTCGCCCAGGCGGGCTTCACGCATGCGGTCGCGCCCTTGGGCACGGCCATGACCGAGGCGCAGCTTGCGATCCTCTGGCGGCTCGCGCCTGAGCCGATCCTCTGCTTCGACGGCGACCGCGCCGGGCGGGCCGCGGCTTTGCGCGCCGCCGAGCGCGCGCTCCCGCTCTTGAAGCCAGGATTATCGCTTCGCTTCGCGATGATGCCGGCCGGCAAGGACCCGGATGACATCTGCCGCCGCGAGGGCGCCGAGGCCATGCAGGCGGTACTCCAGGCGGCCGTACCCTTGTCCGACGTGGTCTGGCAGCAGCTTCTTGCCCAAAATCCCGCCGATACGCCCGAACGGCGGGCGGGCCTCGAGCGCGCCGCTCAGGCCAAGGCCGGCGTCATTGCCGACGAGAGCGTGCAAGGCCAGTACCGCCAGCTCTTCAAAACCCGGCTCTTTGAGCTGTTCCGGGCTCCCAGCGGGGGCCAGGGGGGTGGTAAAGGCGCAAAAGGACGGGGATTTCCGTTTGGAAAGGGCCGGAAGGGGCCGACTCCGGACCGTTTCGCGGGTTTTCCGCCCTCACGGCCGCCCGGCGACGCCGACAGCGCCCGCAAGCACCGGGAACGCATTTTGCTGGCCACTTTGCTGACCCACCCGGACATTTTTGACCATGTGGAAGAGCGCCTGGGACGCCTGGATTTTGCCGACTCGCGCCTTGACTTGCTGCGCCAAACCGCATTAATCCACGTCGCCCAGGACCCAGAGCTTGATTTCGGCGGTCTACAGGCCCACCTAGCCAGCATAGGGTTTGCCGCCGAGCTCGAAACTCTATTAAATTCAACTACTTACGTGCACGCGGGCTTCGCCCGTCCAACGGCACCCAAGGAGCAGGCAATCACTGGGTGGGATCATACGTTTGCTCTTTGCCACCGGGCGGACCTAGAAGCAGATCTCAAGCGGGCGGAGTTGGAACTGGTAGAGAATCCCTCTGAACGCGCGCTCGCGGCGTTCGAGGCTTTGCAGAAGCAGGTACGCCCACCTGGAGACGAGGACAGCGACGAACTTTGAGATCGGCAGCAGTATTTATCGTAAAACAGAGGCACACGGCGGACCGTCGGCGGAATGACCGAGAGGCTCGCGTGGAGTTATGGGTGTAGGAATGGCGGCGAAAGCGGCCCCGAAATCAGCAAAATCATCGGCGAAAGTCGCGGCTAAGGCGCCGGCGAAGGCGTCTGCCAAAGCGGCGCAAAAGCCTGTGGCGCAAAAGCCGGCCGCGAAGCCGGCGGCGAAGTCGGTACCGGTGAAACCCGGCGCCAAAGGTTTCGCTGCGGCATCCGCGGCAAAAACACCTGCGGCGAAAGCCGGAGCGGTGAAGGCGCCGGAAAAGGGTGCGGCCGGAAAAATCGGCCCCGCTTTTGCGGCCAAGGCCGCAAGCCATCAAGGCTTTGCGCCGAAGGCCGCAAACGCCAAGGGAGCGCCTCAAGCTCCCGTCGCCGGTAAGAAATCTCAGGACGGTATGAAGTTAAATCCCAAGGCAAAAGCTCCCGGCGAAGAGGGGCAGGCAGAAGGTGCGGCCCCGGCGGCGCCCGGCGATTCTCCGCTTCTCGACTCCACCAATGCGTCGATCAAGAAACTCATCGCGAAGGCCAAAGAGCGCGGCTACATCACCTATGACGAGCTGAACGCGGCGCTGCCGTCGGAGGAAATGACCTCCGAACAGATCGAAGACACGATGTCGATGCTGTCCGAAATGGGCATCAATGTCGTCGAGGGCGAAGAGCAGGAAACCGAAGAAGCCGCGGCGGAAAGCACCGAAGAAGCGAAGCCCGAGGCTTACAGCGGCGGCAATATCGACGAAGACGATGTCGGCCGCACCGACGATCCGGTGCGCATGTACTTGCGCGAAATGGGCTCGGTCGAGCTCCTGTCGCGCGAAGGCGAAATCGCCATCGCCAAGCGCATCGAAGCCGGCCGCGAGATGATGATCGGCGGCATCTGCGAAAGCCCCATCACCATCCGTTCGCTGCTTGCGTGGCACGATGCGCTGCAGGACGGAAAGATGCTCCTGCGCGACATCATCGATCTCGACGCCACTTACGGCGCGGGATCCTCCGATCTCGCCTCCGACGCCGATCTCGAAGTCGACGTCGTGTCCGAACCCGCTGACGGCGAAGAGCCCGAAGGCGGCGCCAAGCGTCCCGCACCCGCAAATGGCGGAGCGCGCCCGGCTGCGGCGCCCGTCATGCGCACGGCCGCTCCTGCCGCACCCGGCATGCCCAGCGGCGCTCCAGGCGTGCCCGGCGTTCCGGGCGGCGCACCCGGCCAGCCCTCCTTGGACGAGGGCGACGAGGCTGCGGTCTCGCTCGCGGCCATGGAAGCGCAGTTGATGCCGCAGGTCCTCGAAGCGTTCGAGAAGATCGCCGCCACCTACGGTAAGCTCAAGAAGTCTCAGGAAGCGCGTCTCGTCACGCTGCAGCAGGGGCAGGAGATCGACAAGAGCGTCGAGCGCCGGTTCCAGAAGCTGAAGCTGGAACTCGTCGACCTGATGGAAGCGGTGCACCTCAACAACGCCCGCATCGAAGGCCTCGTCGAACAGCTCAACGATCTCAATCGAAAGCTGCTCAGCCTCGAAGGCCAGATCCTCCGCTATGCGCTCAAGAGCAAGATCAAACGCGAGGAATTCCTCGAGGAATACTACGGCAGCGAACTTGACCCGAAATGGGTCTTACGCGTCCAGAAGCTGACGACCAAGGGCTGGAAAGATTTCGCCACGCGCTATCAGCCGATGATCGAGGATTTGCGCGCGCAGATCTCCACCATCGCCGGCGAAGCAGGCGTGTCGATCGGCGAGTTCCGCCGCATCGTGAACACGGTGCAGAAGGGCGAACGCGAAGCCAGCCGCGCCAAGAAGGAAATGATCGAAGCGAACCTGCGCCTCGTCATCTCCATCGCCAAGAAGTACACCAACCGCGGTCTCCAGTTCCTCGACCTCATCCAGGAAGGCAACATCGGCCTGATGAAGGCGGTCGATAAGTTCGAATACCGCCGCGGCTACAAGTTCTCGACCTACGCGACATGGTGGATCCGCCAGGCGATCACGCGTTCGATCGCCGACCAGGCGCGCACCATCCGTATCCCCGTGCATATGATCGAGACGATCAACAAGCTGGTGCGCACGTCGCGCCAGATGCTGCACGAGATCGGCCGCGAGCCGACGCCGGAAGAGCTGGCCGAAAAGCTTCAGATGCCGCTCGAGAAGGTGCGCAAGGTCCTAAAGATCGCCAAGGAGCCGATTTCCCTCGAAACGCCGATCGGCGACGAGGAAGACAGCCACCTCGGCGACTTCATCGAGGACAAGAACGCGATTCAACCGCTCGATGCCGCCATTCACGGCAACCTTCGCGAAACCACCACCCGCGTGCTGGCAAGCCTCACCGCCCGTGAAGAGCGCGTGCTGCGCATGCGTTTCGGCATCGGCATGAATACCGATCACACGCTCGAAGAGGTTGGTCAGCAGTTCTCGGTCACGCGCGAACGAATACGCCAGATCGAAGCCAAGGCCTTGCGTAAGCTGAAGCACCCCAGCCGGTCGCGTAAGCTGCGCAGCTTCCTCGACAACTGAGTGTTGGAAGTAGATTGAAGTCCAAATGGCCGGCGCCACAAACGCCGGCCATTTTGTTTGAGAGGCTTGCCGAGCAGAAGCTCGCGGGCAACGAGGCGTCCGCCGTCGCCCTTCGGGCTTTGGCGTGACATCCTTCGCTCCGCTCCGCGAGCGAAGGCTGGTGGGGCCTGTAGCTCAATTGGTTAGAGCAGGCCGCTCATAACGGTCTGGTTGCAGGTTCAAGTCCTGCCGGGCCCACCATTTCTCTAGAGGTCGCGGCGCGATCTTCAGAGAACCGGAAAGCAAGAGGGGCGGGCCTGGTGAGAATTGTTGATTGTTTTCCCTACAATGGAGAGTCGATCGCGCTCTTTCGTCTCGCGTATCTATGGAACGTGGTGGACGAGTTCGTCATCGTCGAGGCCGGCGAAACCCACACCGGGCAGAAGAAAGACGAGCTGTTTCTGGATAGGTACGCCCCGCGGCTGGAACCTTTCGCAAGCAAGATCACCCGCCTCGTGATCGACCGGTTCCCAATCCCGACCGCAGCCGAACTTGCACCGCTGACGAACCCGCGCAACACCAACCCGAGCGCCTGGTTCAGGGAAAAGTACCAGCGGAATTTCGCGGCGGACTATTTGCGCAGCCGCAGTGAGCCCTGGATCCTTTTAGGGTGCGACGTGGACGAAATCCCCCGCCGCGAAACGGTGTTGACGCTGCCCGGCTGCTACGACGCTCTCACCGTCGGGTATCGGCTGGAAATGGCCCTCTTCTACTACTCTTCGCGGTGGGTGAAGCAGGCCAAGTGGTATCATGCCTTTGTCGCCAACGACCGTGCCGTCCGGCAGGAGACGTTGGACGGATTGCGGACCGGACCTTCCATCAAGAAGGCGCTGCGCGACGCCGGTTGGCACCTTTCGTACTTCATGACGAACGAAGAGATTCAACGCAAGCTTCAGGCGTTTGCGCACACGGAACTGAGTACCGAGGAGTCCCGCAAGGTGGAGTGGATTCAGCAGTGCAGAAGGACGGGCCGGGATCTGCACCACAGAGGCTCCCACGAGGATTGCGCACACTACACCGGTGACGACTTGCCGGAAGGGCTGCGCGCCTTCGAGGCATTGCACGGCATCGAATGCGGGCCGGAAAAAGGGGAAAATCGATGAAATCCATATTCGCGTTGATTCTGGTCGCGCTCGCATCTGTAACCGTCGTTCCACGCGCGGCGGGCGCCGCCGATGTCCCGCAGTCGGGCGATATCGCAAAGCGCGGTCTCACGAAGGCCGATTTTCCGCGCTGGAAGGAGCTCGCGCCCAATGTTTACGCCTATGAGGGCCTGGAATTTCCCGATACTGCGGAAATCGTAGTGACGACGGTCAGCTTGATCGTCGTGACGAAGGAAGGCGTCGTGGTTGTCGACGGCCAGGGTGATCTCCGCCAGGCACAGGAGATGATCGACGTTATCAAGAAGTGGACCTCGCAGCCCATTCGCTACGTGGTCATCGCGTCCGATCATATCGACCATGTCGGCGGCAACGCCGCCTTCAAGGCGGCCTATCCGGATGTTGTCTTCATCTCATCGCCGATCTCGCAACGCAATCTGGCCAAGAACGCCAATCCGCCGACGGAAACGGTCGCGGAAAAACGTGTCATCAGTCTGGGCGGTACGGATATCCAAATCCTGAACATCGGGCGCGGCCATACAGGCGGCGACCTCGTGGCCTATTTGCCAGAAAGCAAAGTGCTGTTCATGGGCGAGCTCTACATGCGCCATATTTTTCCGGCGCTTCGCAGCGGCTATCCCTCGGAATGGCTCGCGACCATCAAGCGGGCGCAAGCCATGGACGTGTCCTGGTATATCCCCGGACACGGCTTCACCGACGATATGGCCTCGATGAAGGCCGACCTCGAAGGCTATCGCGTCGCGCTCGAGTATGTCATCGCCGAAGGAAGGCGACTGCACGCCCTGGGGGCGCCTTGTCCCAACACCGGCAAACCGCCGAGTTGCGAGGCGCTGAAGCAGGCGAAGTGGGGGCCATATATCGACTGGGCCTGGGACGAGAATCAGGCCCGGCTCGGCATCTCCAAGGTCTACCAGGAGATCGAAGGCAAACTTCCGTAGATGCGCCGGCGCCCGCGCGTGAACAAAAACCCACCGCGGAACGCCGGATCAGGTTAAAACACTGTTTGTGTTAATATCTGTTTGAGTCCTGGAAATGGCGCGTCCTCTCGTCCTATCGATCCTCTTTGTTCTTGTGGTCGCAACCATCATTTGGGTGCTTCCGGATCCATCGGCGAAACCCAGACCTGTGCCGTCGCAGTTTGCGCCGCTCATTCCCGAAGGCGAAGCATCCGCGACGCCCGACGAGGCGTTCCGCGACGCCTGTTTCAAGTCGCTGCAGGCCCTTACTGCGAATTGGACCTTCGGCGGGATGCTGTTCACCCAATCGAAAGAGTGGGGCCTGGTGTTGCGGGCGGACTATACGGCGCCCGACGTCGTCGGCGCCAACGTCAACCGCGTGGTGTGCTCGCGCAATGCCGATGGTAAGATGCGGGTGAACGTGACCATGGGACAGAACGTGCCCCCGTTGAAACCCGGGCCCTAAGACTCATGAAACCCGCTCTTACAGAAGTCAGTAACGCCACGATCTCGGCGCCCCCGCGCAACGAGGCGGAATTGCGCCGCGAGCTGGCTGCCTGCTACCGCATCTTCGATCATCTCGGCTGGGTCGAACTGATCTACAACCACATCACGGTGAAAGTGCCGGGCCCCGAACGGCATTTTCTCATCAATCCGTTCGGTCTCATGTACCGCGAGGTTACCGCTTCCAATCTGGTGAAGATCGACCTCGAGGGGCGCATCGTCGGCTCATCGCGCTATCCGGTAAATCCGGCCGGGTTCGTGGCGCATTCGGCCATTCACGAAGCGATCCCGGAGGCCATGTGCATCATGCACACGCACACGACCGCGGGGCTCGCGGTGGCCTGCAAGAAGAGCGGGCTCACGATGACCAACTTCTATTCAGCGATGCTTCACGGAAAGGTGGCCTACCACGACTTCGAAGGCATCACCGTCAATCCTGACGAAAAACCGCGCCTCGTGGCGAGCCTCGGTAGTAAGCGCCAGCTCATCCTGCGCAATCACGGGCTTCTTGCCTGGGGTGAGACCATTCCCGAAGCGTTCATGAATCTCTGGACCCTCAACCGCGCCTGCGAAATCCAGGTGGCGTCGAGCGCGATGCCCGGCGAGGACATCCCGATCCCGCCCGAAGTCTGCGCTCAGTCGGAGCGCGAGGCCCTGCACACAAAGCCTCAGTACGGCGCGGGCCGGGACGTGTTCGATGCTCTGCGCCGGATCATCGATGCGAAAGACCCCGGCTACCGCGACTAAACCGCGGTTACTCTTAACGGCAACTTCTTGAGCCCGCGCAAGGTATTGTTGAACCGCCGCTCCGGTTCTCCCGTCACCTCGATCGTACCGATCTTGCGCGCCATCGCGTCCAGCACGACTTCGCCCTCGAGCCGCGCGAGCAATTGCCCGACACAGGCATGAATGCCGACGCCAAATCCGACATGGCCGGCCACCGGCCGCTCGATATCGAAGGTGTCCGGGTTCTCCCACTTGAGCGGATCGCGATTGGCGGCGCCCAGGAACATCAGGATCTTGTCGCCTTCTGCGAGGGGATGCCCGTCGAGCGTAGTGGGCCGTGTCACCGTCCGGAAGAACGTCTGCACCGGCGATTCAAAGCGGATCGCCTCTTCGAAGGCCGGCCGGGCGAGGCTTCTGTTCTCGCGAAGTTTGCGCCACTCTCCGGGAAATCGCGCGAGGGCGAAGAGGACGGCCCCGATCCCGTTCACGGTCGTATCCACGCCGGCCGTCAGGATGGCGCGCACCAGCATCGCGGCTTCCTTGTGGGTGACCTCGCCCTTGTCGGCGGCCTGGTAGCAGATCTGGCCGAATCCGTCGGGGCTCAGATTTTCCCGCTGGGCCTGGGTTTCGACCCAGGTGAAGGCAGCCTCCGCTCTGGTTGCGCTTGCCAAAAAGCGCTGATTGGGTGGGCCGAAGGAGTTGAACACCATGTCGCCATAGGGAAGCAGGTTGTCGCGCCCTTCGCGATTCATGCCGATGGCGTCGGGAAAAACCCGCAAGGGAAAGGCTTCGGCCAGCTCGGCGCAGCCGTCGAATTCGCGTTTTTCCACCAGCTCATCGATCATCCGGTCGGCCTCGGCGGCGAAGGTCTCGCGCAGGCTTTTCATGACCAGAAACGAGAGAGTCTTGTTCAGGACAGCGCGTGAGCGCGTGTGCTGCGGTGGATCGGATTCCAGAATGATACTCGGCAGGCGGAAGCGGCCGTGTTTGGCAAAGTCGGCCATGCCGACCCCGCGCGCGGACGAGAACGTCTCCCAGTCCAGGAGGACCTTGCGCACGTCTTCGTAGCGCGCAATCGCACCAATGCCGTACTTTATCAGCCACACGAAGGGGGCCGTATCTCGCAGGCGCGCGTGATCGGGGTAGGGGTCGGCGAAGAAAGCTTCCGAGAAGGGATCGATATCGAGGCCGGGCACGCCGGGCGGTGGCGCGACCGCGCCTCCCAGCTCCGGAAATGCCTTTCCACCGTCCATTCCGTGAAGGTCCCGCTGAATTCCGACGAAGGAAGAGTGGCGAATTGGAGATGCGGCATCAAGCCCCCGCGGCTATCCTTTCGCCTATGACCGCACAAGCCGCCGCTGCTCTTGTCGCCGATGCCCGCCTTGCGCGGCGTAAGCTTGGAGCGCTCCCGCAAGCGCTTCGCCCGGTCGATGAGTCGGCCGCCTACACGGTGCAAGACGAAGTGAGCGTCCTCTTGGGCGAAAAGGGCTTCGGCGCCGTCATCGGCTATAAGATCGGCTGCACCACGATCGCGATGCAGAAGTACCTGGGCATCGACCATCCCTGCGCCGGCTATATGTATGCGGCCTCGCTGCGCAAGGACGGTACGACGCTCGCCCGCAAGGACTTCGTGCGGCCGGGTGTCGAGTGCGAAATTGCG
>CAMDOZ010000078.1 GCA_945903705.1 Fidelibacterota bacterium
AACATTGAGCACGCGGGTGATCTCAAAGAGACGGCCGGCGGAGATGCGGGTGATGCCGCGCTCGTACTTGTGCGCTTGCTGGTAGGTGACGCCGATCATGTCGGCCATCTGCTGCTGGGACAGGCCCAGCATGATCCGGCGTTCGCGGATCCGGGAGCCGACGTGCCGGTCGATCGAACTGGCCCGATTCGCCGGAGGAGCCTTCACAGTACCACCGTCCATATTTGCGTTCCCCAACCTAAGGTGCAGTTCCTACAGGGTTTTTCGACCCCACGTGATTGTTGGAGCCGTTTTCCCCCAGTTCCAACACTGCCGATTGTAAAAAACGCTTTAGGCGAATACCCGTAGTTTCTTGTAAAAAATTGTTATTGCACGTTATCCGATTGTTAAAAACGCGGGGGTTTTGTAACGAACCGAGGCAATCTACTCGCGATCTTTAACCAACTTGGCGAGCTGTGCTTGCATCTCGTTCAGCTGGGACTTCAGGTCGTCGATGTTTTCGCCCTTGGGTTTCTCTTCCGGGGCCGCACCCTTGGGGCCCGTCTGACCTCCGAAGGGGTTCAGCATCTTCATGGCGTTTTCGAACATCGCCATATTCTGGCGGCCCATCTGCTCCAATTGATCCATCGGGAAGATGCCGCGGAAGGCTTCGGTCATGGCTTTGCGCATGGGCGTCTCGTTCTGCGAGAACGCGTCCATGCTGCTCTCGAGATAGCGCGGCAGAAGCCCGCCGAGAGAGTCACCGTAAAATCCGATGATCTGGCGCAAGAACTTGATGGGCAGCAGGTTCTGGCCCTTGCCTTCCTGCTCGACGATGATCTGGGTCAGCACGGCTCGGGTGATGTCCTCGCTCGTGCGGGCGTCGGTCACCACGAATTCGGTCCCGGCTTTGATCATCTCGGCCAGGTGGTCCAGCGTCACGTAAGTCGAGGTCGCAGTGTTATAAAGTCTGCGGTTCGCGTACTTTTTTATGACAACCGGCGCTCCCGGCGAATCGTTCTGCTCAGCCATGATCGCCCCTACGTCCCCTAAAACTATTATTGTGCTATGCACAATAGCACAGAGTCGCAGTGCCGAAACAACCCCGGGAAAGCCCCGCGTGACACAAGAAAACTCACCGCCGCCGGACTTCGACGCATTGGCGAAAAGGTACCTCGACCTGTGGCAGGAGCAGATCGCCAAGCTCGCCAAGGACCCCGGAAAAATGAACGATGCCGCAACCGCTTGGTCGCAGATGGCGTCGTCCTTCATGAAAGGTCCGGCCTCCAATCCCTTCACGGCCCCCACCCCATTTACGGCCCCCGCCCATGACACAGTTTCCGCAGCCCCGCAGCGGTCCACGCCCGCTTCCGCTCCTCCTGGCGCTGGAGGGGTGGATCTTGCAGAGCTCCTTCGCCGGCTTGCTGACGTCGAGCGGCGCCTGGCCCTCCTTGAATCAAACCCCGCAGGATCACCCACCGGAAAACGATCCGGTGCGTCTGCTCGCGGCCGAAGCGGCGGGGCAAAGCCCTAGCGAACTCAAGGGCCCCTGGCAGACCCACCTCGATCCGGTCCGCTTTCTCGACGCGCTGACGCGTCAATCGCACGACCGCATGAACAGCTTCGTCGCCGGCGTGCGCGCCTACCAGGCGCACCCGCACCGCCGTGCGATTGAACCTTTGCCCGCCGTGTGGAAACGCGGCGCTGCAATGCTGCGTTCAGCTGGAGGGGACGGCCCCGCCGTTCTCTATGTGCCGTCGCTCGTCAACCGCGCTTACATTCTCGATCTCGCCGCCGACCGCAGTCTCGTGCGTGCAAGCGCGCAAGCGGGCCTTGGCGCCTATCTCCTCGACTGGGGCGATCCGACGGACGCCGAACTCGCCTTCACCGTCACCGACTATATGGAAGGCGTTTTGATTCCGGCGATGGAGGAATTGGCGGCGCGCACCGGCGGACCCATACGTCTTGCCGGATATTGCATGGGCGGAACGCTCACGGCCGCGGCGGCCGTCCTGCGCCCGGATCTCGTCAGCCGCATGGCGCTGCTTGCGGCGCCGTGGGATTTCCATACCGACAGCGAAGCGGCCCGCGCGCTCATGCGGGCAATGCAACTTCCGCTTTCGATGATGATCGACGCCGAGGGGAAAGCCTCGGTCGATCTTCTTCAGGGGCTGTTCGCGTCGCTCGATCCCACCATGGCGGGGCGCAAGTTCCGCGGCTTTGCGAGCCTCGATCCTGCGTCCGAAGAGGCGCGGCGCTTCATCGATCTCGAAGATTGGCTCAACCAAGGCGTCCCGCTGGCGGCGCCGGTGATGAAGGAAGTGCTGTCGTCATGGTACGGCGCCAACGACCCGGCGCGAGGGAGCTGGCGCGTGTCCGATACGATCATCGATCCTGCGGGCATTGCCTGCCCGACCCTCGCGCTGATTCCGAGCCAGGACCGCATCGTCCCGCCGGAGTCCGCGCGCGCGCTCGCGGTGAAAATACCCGGCGCGGTCACGCGCGACGTTCCCTTTGGCCATATTGGAATGGTCGCCGGCGGTTCAGCGCCGAAGCGCATCTATGGCCCGCTCATAGAGTGGTTGCGCTCGACGTCGTGACTTAAGCGCCAAAAGCGCGCGCCCAGAAGTACGGTCGCCGCCATCAATCCGATGGCAAGCCCCCACCATACGCCCGCCGGTCCTGCGTCGAGAACAAAGCCTAAGATCCACGCGACCGGGAAGCCCACACCCCAGTAGC
This sequence comes from Fidelibacterota bacterium, assembly GCA_945903705.1. GTDB lineage: Bacteria > Pseudomonadota > Alphaproteobacteria > Rhodospirillales > Rhodospirillaceae > SHVO01. The sequence goes on from CAMDOZ010000078.1 coordinate 2,719, forward strand.
TGAAGGCCGCCAGGATCATCGGCAGGCGCGTGTCCTTGTAGCCGCGCAAAGCGCCGGCGGCGATCACCTGCGCGCCGTCGAACACTTGGAACGCGGCGCCCACCGCCAGCAAGCTGACGACGAGAGTGATGACCTCGGCGTCGGCCGGCACGGCGGGATCGAGGTTGAACAAGAGGGCGAGGGCGCGCGGGAAGATGAGGAAGGCGGCGGCCGCCATCAGCATGAACCCAATGCCCAGCATGAAGGCCACGAGGCCTGCGCGCCGCGCCGACGCCGGCTCCCGTGCGCCGAGGTGGAAGCCGACGCGGACGTTCACCGCCTGCGAAATCGCCATCGGCACCATGAAGGTGGTCGATGCGATGCTGATTGCCACCTGATGGGCCGCAAGCGCCGCATTGCCCAGGATGCCCATCATCAGGCCGCTGGCCGCGAACAACAGAAGTTCGACGGCAACGGTGCCTGCGATCGGCCAGCCCATGTGGAACAGTTCGCGCACGAGGACCCAGTCGATGGCGCCGCCGAACAGATGGCTGCGCAGCGCCGGCCAGCCTTGGATGACGAGGGCGGTCGCCGCCGCCATGATCCAAAGGGCGATGGCGCTCGCGGTCGCGGAGCCGAGGTAGCCCATGTCGGGAAGACCCCAGGCCCCATGCAAGAGCCCATAGTTCAGGAAACCGTTGAGCAAGAGGGCGGCGACGGTCACCGCCATCACCACATGCGGATGGTTGATGGCGGCAAGATAGTTGCGCTGGGTGGCGAGCAGCAGGCTGGCCGGCGCGCCCAGGAGCAGGATGAGCTCGTATCGGCCGACGTCATGGGCCAGCTGGGCCGGCTCGCCCACCGCGAGCAGGATCGGCTCGAGGAACGCGAGCACGACCATCACGGGCACCGACGCGAACAGCGCCAGCACCGTACCGGCCCGGAATGTGGGTGAAATCCGCGCCACGTGGCCCGAACCGCGGGCGTGAGCCACCAGCACGCCGACACCGGTCATGGCGCTTTGCATGATGGCGGTCGTCGTGAAGAAAAGGCCCGCGCCGAGGCCGCCGGCCGCCAGGGCGTCGCGGCCCAGCGAGCCCAGGAGAATGGTATCCGTGAGGCCCATGCCCATCTGGGCCACGGCCGCCGCAGCCAGAGGCGTCGCGAGGCGCAGCGTGGCAGACGTCTCTTGTCCGAAGGTCAGGCGGGAGGGTGTGTCTGTCATGGGGCAGGCGGGCATACGGGAATGCCCGTATTGATGTCAACGCGCGCCGGAGGCATTGGAGCGTTGCATTTCTATTGCGCTGCGACATACCTGGGGACTTTGCGGCGCCGGTTTCACACCCCTATTATCAAGACCAACAAACAAACACGGGGATCTCAAAAATGACTGCGCGCGTGGCTATCGTGACCGGCGGAACCCGGGGCATCGGTAAAGCGATCTCTGTTGCTCTCCACAAGGCGGGCTACAAAGTGGCCGCCAACTACGGCGGCGACGACGGCGCGGCCAAAGCCTTCAACGCCGAGACCGGCATCGCGACCTTCAAGTTCGACGTCAGCAACTTCGACGCTTGCAAGGCGGGTGTCGCCCAGATCGTGAAGGACTTGGGCCCCGTCGACGTGCTCGTCAACAACGCCGGCATCACGCGCGACGGTACGCTTCACAAAATGGACCCGAAGCAGTGGGAGTCGGTGATCGACACCAACCTCGGCTCCTGCTTCAACATGTGCCGTCTCGTCATCGACGGCATGCGCGAGCGTTCTTTCGGACGCATCGTCAACGTCGGCTCCATCAACGGCCAAGCTGGTCAGTACGGCCAGGTGAACTACGCCGCCGCCAAGTCCGGCATCCATGGCTTCACAAAGGCCTTGGCTCAGGAAGGAGCAGGCAAGGGCATCACCGTCAACGCCATCGCACCGGGCTACGTCGACACCGACATGGTGCGCGCTGTGCCGCCGGCCGTTCTGGAAAAGATCATTGCGCGCATCCCGGTCGGCCGTTTGGGCCGCGCCGAGGACATTGCCCGCTCGGTCATGTTCCTCATCGCCGACGACGCCGACTTCATCACCGGCTCGACCATGTCGGTCAACGGCGGCCAGCATATGTATTAGGCTGGCGCAGGCGTCCGCCACATCACCACTCGTCATCCCCGGGCTTGACCCGCGCGGGAGCCGCACAGCTTGTTTTTGGGACATGCGCCCTTCTCAAAAAACGAGTCTGCAAACGCGCCAGGGTTGCTGGGTAGTTGCCGTGCGGAGAAGACCGTGCGCTTCGCGGACTTCCGTACTTCAACACCCTGGACCCTCGGCATTCGCCGAGGGTGACATATGAGTTTGCGAAGTATCTAAGCACGACGTCTCAGAATACGTCCTTCCGCTTTCTCACTTCCGCAAACACATCCACCGGATCGCGGCCGGCCATGCCGATGGCGGCGGCGAGTTCGGGCGCGTCGGCGCGCAGGAACGGGTTCGCCGCCTGTTCTTCGCCAAGCAATGACGGCACCGAGGGTTTGCCGGCCGCGCGCAGCGCCTTCACGTCGCGCTCGCGCTTTCGCAAGGCCTCGTTCTCGGGGTCGACCGTCACCGCGAAACGGATGTTGCTCTCGGTGTATTCATGGGCGCAGTAGATTCGCGTCGCCGGCGGGAGGGCGCGCAGGCGTTTGAGGCTTGTCCACATTTGCTGCGGGGTTCCCTCGAACAGACGCCCGCACCCGATCGAAAACATGGTGTCGCCGCAGAAGAGCGCGTCCGAGTCCTTGAACCAGTAGGCGATATGCCCCCGGGTGTGGCCGGGGACGAAGAACACCTGAGACCTCTCTTTGCCGAGGTCATACGAGTCGCCGTCCCGGACCTCCACGTCCATGCCGGGAATCCGGTCGGGATCGTGCCCAGGTCCCACGATGACGCAGCCGGTGGCCTCCTTGATCTCCATATTTCCGCCCACATGATCGGGATGATGGTGGGTGTTGAGGATATGGGTGATTTTCCAGGAGAGGCGCTTGGCCTCCTCCAGCACAGGCCCAGCTACCGCCGGGTCCACCACGGCCACCGCGCCGCTCGCAGGCTCGCGTACGAGGTAGATGAAATTGTCCGAAAGCACGGGAATCTGGCGGATATCCAACATAGGAACCTCGGAACGTAACTGCGAAGGGCCTTCGAGTTTACCTCGAACAGCGGCGGAGTTATCAGGCCATCTAGGGCACATGTGGGTCTTACGCCACACCGGCGAATATTCCAGCACCTTTCGACAACGAAACGTGCCACCCAAGCGTTGGATGTGTTATCGAGAGAAATCGCGCGGGGGATTCCGCGACATGCGACTCCGCGCCGGACCGTTACCTGAAGTCTGGGTTGGCTGTGAGTCTGTTTAAGCCCGTTACACGTCGCCTTCTGGTGCTGGGCCTTGCGGCCCTCGGCGCCGCGGGAGCGTCCGCGGCGCTCTACGCTCAAGACATGAAGGTCATGCGCATTGCCGCGGGGCCTATCGGGGGCACGGACTTCCCCTTTGGCGGCCTTATCGCCAACGCCATCTCCAACCCCCCGGGCTCCCGGGAATGCGAGCGCGGCGGAAGCTGCGGCGTTCCGGGCCTGATCGCCGTCGCCCAGACCACCGTCGACCCGGCCGAGAACCTGCGTGCGGTCAGCCGCGGCGATCTCGAACTGGCCCTCTCCCAGGCCGACACTCTCTCTTGGGCTTATGCCGGCACGTCGGCGTTCCAGGGGCAGGAGCCCATGCGCAATCTGCGCATGATCGCGCGCCTCTATCCCTCCAATGTTCATCTGGTGGTCAAGAGGGGCTCGCCCATCAAGTCGGTCACCGACCTCAAGGGCAAGAAAGTGGCCATGGGCGGCGAAGCGTCCGCCACGGCCGCGACGGCCAAGCTCATCCTCTCCGCCTACGGCGTGAAGTGGGACAGCTTGCAGATGCGCTTCTACGACTTCAACGCCGTGACCGGAGCGCTTGAGAAGGGCGAGGTGGACGCCTTCTTCATGGTCAGCGGCGCGCCGGTGTTGGCGCTCGAGGATCTGGCCAGCCGCACCCCCATCTCTTTCGTGCCCATCGACGGCCCGATCGCCGAGAAGCTGCCGAAGATTTTTCCTTACTACAGTCAGGGCGTCATCCCGGCGAAAGCCTACGGCGACAATCCCGCGGTCCCGACCCTCGATGTCGGCTCCGTCCTCGTGGGGCGCGACACTTTGAGTCCCGATCTCGCCTACGGAATCGTGCGGGCCATCTGGCACGACCGCAATCGGCCGCTGTTCCAAAAAGGCCATCCACGCGGGCAGCTCATGGACCGTCTGTTGGCCGCGCGCGACATGGGCGTTCCGCTCCAGCGCGGCGCCGACAAATATTATATCGAGGGCGGCCTGATGGAGCCTCGCCCCGAAATTCCGGCCGTGGCCCCCGAGAAGGCCGCGGCCCCCGCGCGCAAAGCCCGGCTCACCTGGCCCTTCGCGAACAAGGAATCGTGACTCCCCGAGGTCGTGCGATCTTGCTAACGTCCCGCCCGTGAAAACACCCGCCCTCATGCTCCTCGCCGAAGCCGATGCTTCGGCCATCCCCATCGTCGCCGTCGCGGCCGAACGCTTCGAGGCCTTCAGTGCCGCGCAGCCCGAACGCGTGCGCGCCTGGCTCGCCTCCACCGGTTTCAAGCCCGACGCCGGTTCGGTCGCCGTCGTCCCCGACGACACGGGAAAGATCGCGCGCGTCATTCTCGGCCTCGGACGCGGCGACGATCCATGGGTGACGGGCGGCCTTGCGAAAACCTTGCCGCGAGGCCTCTATGCCCTCGCGGAGGTGGTCGGCCCGGCGCCGGCGGACTTTCCGTCCTGGGCGGCGCTCGCATGGGCTCTCGGTGGCTACGGCTTTTCCCGCTACAAATCCGAGCCAACGCCGGAGCGTGCGAAACTCGCATGGCCTGAGGCCGCGAACCGCGCTTATGTCAGCTTCGCGGTGGAAGCCGCCTGCCTCTCGCGCGATCTCGTGAATACACCGGCCGCGGACATGCTGCCCGATCATCTCGAGCAGGCCGCGCGCGATCTTGCGGGCGAGCATAGCGCGTCCTTCACCGTCACGACCGGCGACGAGCTCCTGCGCGCGAACTATCCCATGATCCATGCGGTGGGCCGCGCGAGCTCCAGCGCGCCGCGCCTCCTCGATCTCAAGTGGGGCAGGGCGTCCGCGCCCAAGGTCACGCTGGTCGGCAAGGGTGTGTGTTTCGACACCGGCGGCCTCGATCTGAAACCCGCGAGCGCCATGGCGCTCATGAAGAAGGATATGGGCGGTGCGGCCACCGTCCTCGGACTCGCGCATATGATCATGGCAGCCAAGTTGCCCGTGCGCCTACGGGTTCTCATTCCCGCGGTCGAGAATTCCGTGGCCGGCAACGCCTTCCGCCCCGGCGACGTGCTCGCCACGCGCAAGGGCACGACGGTCGAGATCGGCAACACCGACGCGGAAGGCCGCCTCGTGCTGGGCGATGCGCTCACCGAAGCCGTCGGTGAAAGCCCGGCGCTTCTCCTCGACTTCGCGACACTGACGGGCGCCGCACGCACGGCGCTCGGGCCTGAGCTGCCGGCGCTCTTCACCGACGACGAGGATCTCGCAACGACGTTCGCCGACAGCGCGCGCGCCACCTTCGACCCGCTCTGGCGCCTTCCGCTCTGGAAGCCCTATCGGAAAATGATCGAGAGCAAAGTGGCGGATATGAATAACGCGGGCGACTCTCCTTTCGCCGGCGCCATCACCGCGGCCTTGTTCTTGAAGGAATTCGTAACGCCGAAGGATGGCGCAGCACCTTCATGGGCGCATATCGACACCTTCGCCTGGAACGTCGCCGACCGCCCCGGCCGGCCGCAGGGTGGCGAAGCGCTCGCCCAGCGCGCGGCCTTCGCCGCAATCGCGGCGAAGTTCGCGACGCCCGCGGGGCACTGAGCGCGTTTTCCTTGACGAAAAATCGCGTTAGAGCGACACTCTAAATATACCTTCTACCCTGTCTGTCTGACGCCGCGCGGTCACCTGCGCGGCTTTTTCATGCCTGCATTGATTCCATTAGAAAAAATGCAGAGTCTGAAAAAACGCCGTGCGGACGATGCGGAGCATGCGGACAAGGCGGTTCGCGCGTTGCATCAACGCGCTACGGCAATCTTTTCATGCGGCGCTCGATGCGGACGAATGCGGATCTAAAGCGGTGGCCCGAAGAGCCTACGCCTTCAGCTTCGCTGCGCTGTCGTGAGTCACCGGCACGTCGAGACGGTCCAGCATCTCCTTCGGCACGATCTGCCAGAAGTTGCGCACTTCGCGGTCCCAGTTCACCAGGAGCTCTTCGGCCCACGGTGACGAGGTTTCCTTGTGATGCTCTTTCACGAGGTTGCGCAGCAGGGTCTCGTAATGGCCCACTTCGATGCGTTGGTAGATCACGCTGTCCTTGTTGACGCGGTGCTCGAACAATTTTTCACGATCGTACACAAAAGCCATGCCCCCGGACATGCCGGCGCCGAAGTTGGCGCCCACCTTGCCGAGGATCACGGCGACGCCGCCCGTCATATATTCGCAGGCATTCGAGCCGCAGCCTTCGATGACGGTCGTCGCACCCGAATTGCGAACGGCGAAGCGTTCGCCCGCCTGACCGGCCGCGAACAGCTTGCCCGACGTCGCGCCGTAGAGGCACGTGTTGCCGATGATGGTGTTGTCGGCCCAGCGATAGGCGGCCGAGGTGGTCGGACGGAGCACGATCGAAGCGCCCGACAAACCCTTACCGACGTAATCGTTGGAATCGCCCCACACCTCGATCTTGAGGCCCTGGACGCCGAAAGCGCCGAGAGACTGACCGGCGGACCCGCGCAGGCGAACGGTCAGGTGACCGGGCTGAAGGCCGGTCATGCCGTACTTGGTCACGATCATGTGGCTCATCTTGGTGCCCACCGCGCGCTGCACGTTGCGCACGTTGTAGGTGAGCTGCATCTTTTCGCCGTCGTCCAAGAGCGGCTTCGCATCGGCGATCATCTGTTCATCGAGCGTACCGGGCACTTCGTTGCGGCCCTTGGTCATGTTGCGCATCGGCAGGCCGCCCGAATCCGGCTGCACGAGCAAGGGATTGAGATCGAGGTCGTCGAGGTGCGCAGCACCTCGGCTGACCTGGTGCAGGAGATCGGTGCGGCCGATGATCTCGTCCAGGCTCTTCACGCCAAGGCTTGCGAGGATGTCGCGCACTTCTTCGGCGAGGAAGCTGAACAGGTTGACGACCTTCTCCGGCGTGCCGGTGAACTTCTTGCGCAGTTCCGGATTCTGCGAGCACACGCCCACGGGGCAGGTGTTCGAGTGGCACTGGCGCACCATGATGCAGCCCATGGCGATGAGCGAGGCCGTGCCGACGCCGAACTCCTCGGCGCCCATCATGGCCGCGATCACGATATCGCGGCCGGTCTTGAGGCCGCCGTCGGTGCGCAGCACTACGCGGTGACGCAGACGGTTCAGCGTCAGCACCTGGTGCACCTCCGTCAGGCCCATTTCCCACGGGAGGCCTGCGAACTTGATCGAGGTCTGCGGGCTTGCGCCCGTACCGCCGGAATGACCGGAGATGAGGATCACGTCCGCGTTGGCCTTGGCGACACCAGCGGCAATGGTGCCGATGCCGCTGCGGGCCACCAGCTTCACGCACACGCGCGCCTTCGGGTTGATCTGCTTCAGGTCGTAGATGAGCTGAGCGAGATCTTCGATCGAATAGATGTCGTGGTGCGGTGGGGGCGAGATGAGCCCGACGCCCGGTGTCGCATGACGCAAGGTCGCGATCTCCACGGTCACCTTGAAGCCGGCCAACTGACCGCCTTCGCCGGGCTTCGCGCCTTGGGCCACCTTGATCTCGATTTCGCGGCATTGGTTCAGGTATTCCGCGGTGACGCCGAAGCGGCCCGAGGCAATTTGTTTGATGGCCGAGTTCGCGTTGTCGCCGTTGGGTGTCGGCTTGTAGCGCGAGCGCACTTCGCCGCCTTCGCCGGAATCGGATTTCGCCCCGATCCGGTTCATGGCGATGTTGAGCGTTCCATGCGCCTCAGGGCCTAGCGCCCCCAGAGACATGCCGGGGGTCACGAACCGCTTTCTGATCTCGGTCGTGGATTCCACCATCTCCGCGCCGATGGGCTTGGTGGCCGGGCGGAAGTCGAGGAGGTCGCGCAGGTGGATCGGCGGCAGTTTGCGCACGCCTTCCGAATACTTGAGGTAGGTGACGTAAGCGTCCTTCTCCGTCGCCTGCTGGAGGATATGGATCAGGCGGCCGTCGTGGCCGTGGCCTTCACCCGAGCGCGCGCGATAGCGGTAGAAGCCGCCCACCGGCAGGCTGATGACGTTACCGCGGAACGCCTTCTGATGCTGCTCCAGAACCTTCTTCTGGATGCCGGCAAGACCGAGGCCCGAGATGCGCGAGGTCATGCCCGGGAAGAATTCGGCGACGAGGGAGCGCGAGAGGCCGATGGCTTCGAAGTTGTAGCCGCCACGGTACGAGCTGATGACCGAAATTCCCATCTTGGACATCACCTTGAGGAGACCGTCGCCGACGGCCTTCTGGTAACGCTTGAGGACGTCTTCGAGCGACAGGTCGCCGAACAGGCCGCGGCGATGACGGTCCGCGATGGCCTCTTCGGCGATGTAAGCGTTCACCGTGGTGGCGCCGACACCGATCAGCACCGCGAAGTAATGCACGTCGAGACATTCGCCCGAACGGACGTTGACCGACGTGAATGTGCGCAGTTTCTGGCGGATGAGGTGCGTGTGCACGCAGCCGGCCGCGAGGATCATCGGCAGCGCCGCGCGATATTCGCTTACGTTTTCGTCCGTGAGGATGACGTGGCGCTTGCCCGCGCGCACGGCTTCTTCGGCGTCCGTCTGAATGCGTTGAAGCGCCAGGCGGATGGCGTTCTCGCCGTCGTCTACATTGAAGGTGCAGTCGATGTCCCCGGCGGTGTCGTCCATGTGCTTACGCATGGCCTGGAACTGCGCCGTGGTCAGCATCGGGCTCGAAAGCTGCAGGAGGTCGCACTGGTCCGGCGCTTCGTCGAGGATATTGCCCAAGTTTCCGAGGCGCGTGTTCAACGTCATCACGCGGGTCTCGCGCAACGAGTCGATCGGCGGATTGGTCACCTGGCTGAAGTTCTGCCGGAAGAAGTGGTGGAGTCCGCGGTAGTTGTCCGAGAGAACCGCCAAAGGACTATCGTCGCCCATGGAGCCCATGGCTTCCTTGCCGTCGAGACCCATGGGATGGAGGATCAGTTCCATGTCCTCAAGGGTCTGGCCGTAGGCGAACTGGCGGCGCAGGAGCTCTTCGCGGGTCAGAAGCGACTTCGCGGCTTTGTTCGACTTGATGATGGAATCAAGGTGCGTCGTGTTCTTGATCCACTGGCCGAAGGGCTGCTTGTTCGCGAGCGCGTCCTTCAGTTCCTTGTCGTGGAAGAACTTTCCTTCCTTGAGATCTATGCCGATCATCTGGCCGGGGCCGACACGGCCCTTTTCGACGACGTCGGCGTTGTTCACGCGCACCATGCCGGTCTCGGAACCGACCACGAGCAGGCCGTCCTTGGTGATGGTGTAGCGCATGGGGCGCAGGCCGTTTCTGTCCATGTAGCCGATGACCCAGCGGCCGTCGGTCGCGCACATGGCGCCCGGGCCGTCCCAGGGTTCCATCACGGCGTTGCAATAGCCGAACAGGTCGCGGTGGTTGTCCGGCATTACGGCGTTCTGGCTGATGCTTTCCGGCACCAAGAGGCAGCGCGCCATCGGCGCGTTGCGGCCGGCGCGGCACAGAAGTTCGAACACGTTGTCGAGCGTCGCCGAGTCCGAGCCGCCCGGCTGGATGATCGGCTTCAGATCTTCAATAGTGGCCCCGAACGACGGATGGTCGAGGCGGCACTCGTGCGCCTTCATCCAGTTCACGTTGCCCAGAAGCGTGTTGATCTCGCCGTTGTGGGCCAGCATGCGGAACGGTTGCGCCAGGTGCCACGTCGGGAAGGTGTTGGTCGAATAGCGCTGGTGATAGATCGCAAAGCTCGAGACGAAGCGCTGGTCGTTCAGGTCGGGATAGAAGGAGGTGAGCTGTTCGGCGAGGAACATTCCTTTGTAGATGATCGAGCGCGACGAAAAAGAGCACATGTAGAAACTGTTGATGTGGTCTTCCATCACCCGCTTCTCGATGCGCCGGCGCACGAGATAGAGGTTGCGCTCGAGGTCGTCGCCGGAAAGGCCGCGGCGATTGGCAATCATGATCTGTTCGATCTCGGGGCGCGTGGCGTTGGCCTTCTCGCCGATCACCGAGATGTCGGTGGGAACCTGGCGCCAGCCATAGATGTAATAGCCCGCATTCAGGATCTCGCTCTCCACGATGGTGCGGCAGACTTCCTGGGCGGCGAGGTCCGTCTTGGGCAGGAACACCTGGCCGACGCACAGGATCTCGTTGTCCGGCATGACGTGGCCGGTGCGGGTCACATGTTCGCGGAAGAAGGCCTGCGGAATCTCGAGATGGATGCCGGCGCCGTCACCGGTCTTGCCGTCGGCGTCCACCGCGCCGCGGTGGAACAAGACCTTGAGGCAGGCGATGGCGGATTCCACGACGTCGCGGCGCTGCTTGCCGTCGATGGAGGCGACCAAGCCGACGCCGCAGGAATCATGCTCATGCGCCGGATCGTAGGCGTGCGCCGCCGTCAGCTTCGCGACATTGGCCTGATAGTTGCGGACGAACTCTTCGCCGCTCTCTTGCCCGGGTGCAATGTGAGGAGCGATGGGAGGCATGCCGTTCATCTTAGGAAGCCTTTCTCAACGCGGCAGGCGCGGCGGATCGTGCCGTCTGCAAATGGCGGTCGATGCTGGCGGCCGCGTCGCGGCCGTCGCGGATCGCCCAAACGACCAGCGATGCGCCGCGCACGATGTCGCCGGCGGCGAACACGCTGTCCATGGTCGTCATCATGGTGCGGTAGTCGGTCTTGATCGTGCCCCAGCGGGTGACACCTAAACCGGCCTCGCCGAACATGGTGGGCAGGTCTTCGGGATCGAAGCCGAGCGCCTCGATGACCATCTCCGCCGGCGCCACGAACTGCGAGCCTTCGATCTCTTCCGGCTTCGCGCGGCCCGAGGTGTCGGGCGTGCCGAGGCGCATACGGACGGCGCGCACGCCGGTCGCGTTGTTGTCGGAATCGTGCAGCACCGCTTCCGGCGCCGACTGCCACAGGAACTCGACGCCTTCTTCGATGGCGTTCGCGACTTCGCGCTGTGAACCCGGCATGTTCTCGCGATCGCGGCGGTAAAGGCATTTCACCGATTTGGCGCCTTGCCGGACCGCGGTGCGCACGCAATCCATGGCGGTGTCGCCGCCGCCGATGACGACGACATTCTTGCCGTTGGCGTTCAAAGTGCCGTCGTCGAACTCCGGCACTTTGTCGCCGAGGTCCTTGCGGTTCGAGGCGGTGAGGTAGGTCATCGCGGCGAAGACCCCGGCCGCGCCGACACCCGGAACCGCAAGCGCGCGCGCCTTATAGGCGCCGGTCGCGATCAACACGCTGTCATGCTTCTTGCGCAGGTCAGCGAAGCTCACGTCCTTGCCGACATTGACACCGAGCACGAATTTCACGCCCGACTGCTCGAGCAGCTTCGTGCGGCGTTCGACGACGTACTTTTCCAGCTTGAAGTTGGGGATGCCGTAGATCATCAGGCCGCCGGCGCGGTCGTAGCGGTCGTAAATCGTGACCTGATATCCAAGTTTCCGCAGCTCTTCCGCGGCCGCCATGCCGCCGGGGCCGGCGCCGATGATGCCAACCGAAAGATCGAGTTCTTTTTCCGGTTTCACCGGCTTTACCCAGCCGCGCTCCCACGCGGTATCGGTGATGTACTTTTCCACCGCGCCGATGGTGACCGTGCCGTGCTTCGATTGCTCGAGCACGCATGAACCTTCACATAAGCGGTCTTGCGGACAGATGCGGCCGCAGACTTCGGGCATGTTGTTGGTGGCGGACGAGACCGCGTAGGCCTCTTCGAGGCGGCCTTCAGCCACCAGCTTCAGCCAATCGGGAATATTGTTCTGCACCGGGCAATGCACCTGGCAGAAGGGGATGCCGCACTGCTCGCAGCGTGAGGACTGATCGGCCGCTTCCGGCTCGGCCCACTCTTCGTAGATCTCGTTGAAGTCTTTCCGGCGCGCGTCTGCCGAACGCTTCGCCGGCATGGCCTGACCCAACCTCAAGAACTGCAGCATATTCCGCGTCATCGCGGGCATCCTTTACGTCTCGTGAAGCGACTCGGATGCGCCGTTTTGACGACGGCGACGTCCAGTCACTCAATGTCTCGGGGCGAAGTCGGCCCGCGGCTCAATCCGGGTCCGATTCGAGCGGAACTTAAGGGGCAAAGCTCAGCAGCGCCACGAGATTCTTGGTATTAAGTCAGAATAGCTGTCCTAAATTTATCCGGTGCCTCCTACAGGAAATATCGATAGGTCGCATTGCCACGTGTGGGGCCCAAATATAGTAACCATATACTGACCTAATTGGCTACAAAGCCGCGCTATGGAGCCGAATCCAACAATGATATAAAGGGGGTGGGGTAGGTATAGGCGGATCGTGCCGGTAATTGCACAACTGATAGTGGTTGCGGTGCTCAGCGCCGCTCACGTCGCCCCCCTTGGTGGGGCCGCCCACCAGCATCTCTTTCAGACGGCAAGTTTCGGCCCCGAAATCGGCGGCGTTGTCTACCTGGCCATGAGCATCGGCCTCCTCCTCGCCATGACGGCTTATTTTTGCGTCGACTTGTGGGAGATGGGGGTGGGTGTGGTTCGCGCCGCCAAGGGCAAGCGGGATCCAGGTGCCCGGCTCGCCGCGCAACTCGTGATCTCGACGCTTCTCATCGCCGCGATTGTGTTCGCGATTCCGTTTCTCGAGTTCACCTTCCCACCTTACTCGCCCGCCGTCATAGGCTGGTCGGCCGTCATCGGTGGGACGCTTCTCTTGCTGCTCGACCGCATGAGCATGACCATCAAGCGGCTCGAGCATGCGTCTTTCCTCGACATGATCGTGGTGGCGCTTGCGCAGGTGGTCGCCTACCTGGTGCCGGGCGTCAGCCGGTCCAGCATCACCATGACCTTCGCGCGGGCGCTGGGTTACGAGCGGGTGGACGCGGCGCGATTTTCCATGCTGCTCGGAATCTCCGCGCTCGCAGGACTATGTGTCTTGCAGATCCTCGCGCTGGTGAAGGCCGATGAGCTGATGTGGGCGCCGTGGCTGTTCGCCGTGGGCGCCGCGAGTTTCTTCGCCGGCCTCATTGCCCTTGCCATCATGATGGCATGGCTGAAGCGGCACTCCTTCGCGCCGTTCGCGATCTACC
>CAMDOZ010000079.1 GCA_945903705.1 Fidelibacterota bacterium
GGCCGAAAGTATCAAAACCAAAGTCTTGATCGTTGGCGGTGGACCGGGCGGCTATGTCGCCGGAATTCGCGCGGGCCAGCTTGGCCTTGATACGGTCGTGGTCGACGGCGACCGCCTCGGCGGCACCTGTCTGATCCGCGGCTGCATTCCCTCCAAGGCGATCATTCACGCCGCGGATATGTTCGAGGAAATGCGCCATGCCGCCGAGAAGGGCGGTCATGTCGGCATTTCCCTCTCTGCGCCCCCGAAACTCGATCTCGCGGGTACGGTGAAATGGAAAGAAGGCATCGTCAATCGCCTCAACACCGGGGTCGGAAGCCTTCTGAAGCGCGCCAAGGTGCGAACGGTGATGGGCTGGGCGAAGTTCACCGACGCGAAAACCTGCACGGTGGGCGATGTTACCATCACCGCCGAACACGTTATCCTCGCCGCGGGATCGGATCCCGTCGAACTTCCGCATCTGCCCTTCGGGGCCGATGTCATCTCCTCGACCGGTGCGCTCGATCTGCCGGCGCTTCCCAAGAAGCTGGCGGTTGTCGGCGGCGGCTATATCGGCCTCGAACTCGGCATCGCCTTCCGCAAGATGGGCGCTGAGGTCACCGTGGTGGAAGCCATGGACCGTATCCTGCCCACTTACGACAAACAGCTGACGGCGCCCGTGGCGCAGTGGCTGAAGAAAAACGGCGTCGAAGTGTTGACCGGGACCAAGGCGCAAGGTTTTGCCAAGGGCGCCCTTACGGTCGAAGGGCCCGACGGTAAGAAATTGGAGATCAAGGTCGACAAGGTGCTCGTCGCCGTGGGCCGCAAGCCGCGCACGCAAGGCTGGGGCCTCGAGAACATGGGCGTGGATATGAACGGCCGTTTCGTGAAGGTCGACGACCAGTGCCGGACGTCGATGCGCGACGTCTGGGCGATCGGCGACCTGGTCGGCGAGCCGATGCTTGCCCACAAAGCCTCCGCGCAAGGCGAGATGGTGGCCGAGATCATCGCCGGCCATAAGCGCCGGTTCAATCCGGTGGCGATCCCGGCCGTCTGTTTTACCGAACCGGAAATCGTTTCCGTCGGACTTGGGCCCGACGACAAGGTGAACGGCGAAGTGATGAATGCATCCTTCCCGTGGGCTGCGAACGGCCGCGCCATGACGCTCGAGGGCGCCGACGACGGCGGTTTTGTGCGTGTGATCGCGCGCAAGGACGACCACCGGTTGCTCGGCATCCAGGCGGTCGGACGCAAGGTATCGGAACTCTCCGGTGAATTCGCCATGGCGCTCGAGATGGGTGCTACCATCGAAGATATCGCCGGCATCATCCATGCGCATCCGACACTCTCGGAAGGATTCTTTGAAGCATCATTGCGCACGCTGGGACACGGTATCCACGTATAGCGGGTTGTTCCGAGTGACTGGTGAGGGGGACCACCATGGCCACTGAGCTCGACAAGATCGACCTGAAAATCCTGAGGACGTTGCAGGAGGATGCCTCGCGTTCGGCCGCCGAGATTGCCGAGGCTGTAGGCCTATCGCAGTCGCCCTGCTGGCGGCGCATTCAGCGCCTCAAGGATGAAGGTTATATCTCGAGGATCGTCGCGATTCTCGACCGCGACAAGCTCGACCTGCGCGCGCAGTTCTTCGTGCAGGTGAAGGTCGTGCAGAACGATCAGCCGAACCTCAATGACTTCGCGCAAGCCATCCGTGCATTTCCGGAGGTGATGGAGTGCCATGTCATTCTTGGTGGATTCGACTTCTTACTCCGGGTCGTGACTCACGATTTGCACGAATACGAGAAATTCTATTTCGAAAAGCTGTCGCGCGTTCCCGGCGTGCGCGAGGTGCACTCCTTCGCCGCTGTCTCTGAGATCAAGACGACCACCGCTCTGCCTATCTAACTCTATCCATGGGAGGTTCCGATGAGGACGCTTGGTGTGGTACTGGCGCTGGCCTCAGCGCTTGCTCTTTCGTCCGGCGCCATTGCGGCCGGGAAATTTCCGAAGTCGGCGGACATCAAGGTGCGGAATCTGACGGAAAAGGATTTCCCGCGCTGGCAGCAGATCGTTCCCAATGTTTACGCTTATGAAGACACCCATTCGCCCGATCCCAGCGGCGGCGTGATCAACACGGTCAGCCTGATCGTCGTGACACCCGCCGGCACGGTGCTGGTGGATGGGCAGGGCGATTCCATGGACGGAACACGCCTTGTCGAGAGCATCAAAAAAATCACGCCCCAGCCGCTCAAGTATGTCGTAGTCGGCTCGGATCATATCGACCACGTTGGCGGCAATCCTGAAATCAAGGCGGCCTGGCCGGGCGCAATCTGGGTCGCGACGCCGGCTTCGAAGGCCACGATGGAGCGGAACAAGAACGCAGTTCTGCCGGCCGAACTTGTCAACGACAAGCGTGTCATGACTGTCGGCGGCACCGAGATCCACGTGCTGAACCTGGGCCGCGCTCACACCGGCGGCGACCTCGCGGTGTATCTGCCCGCGACCAAGGTGCTGTTCCTGGGCGAAATCTATCTGCGCGACGTCTTCCCCGCCATGCGCTCGGCCTTTCCCACCGAGTGGATCGCGACTCTCAAGAAAGCCGAAGCCCTGAACGCGGAGTGGAACATCCCGGGTCACGGCTTTATCGACAGCAAGGAAGAACTGAAGGCGGACCTGCCGGAATCACGCAAGGCCATCGAAGCGGTGATTGCCGAGGTCAACCGCCTTCACAAGACCGGCGCGAAGTGCGAATCGCCGCAAAACTGCGAAGCGGCGAAGCAGGCCAACTTTGGCCCTTATAAAGACTGGGCCCTGAGCGGCTCGCAGATTCCGCTGGCGGTCGCCAAGGTCTATCAGGAAATCGAAGGCAAACTGCCGAAGTAGAAAGAGTGCAGGGGCCCGGAACGATCCGGGCCTCTTTTGCTTTAGGGAGAAGTGAACATGCGTTGGGCATTCGCAAGCGCGGCGACAATTCTTATTGCGGCGAGTTCGTCGTTCGCGGCGGAATCGCCGCGCACGCCGGAGACGGTCGCGACCATCCCGTCACCGGCCTTCAACGAGAATATCTCGGAAGACATCGACGGGACGTTTTACGTCACTGGCGCTTTCGAAAGTAACCTGTGGAAGATCAGCGGCGGCAAGGTCGAGAAGCTCGTGCATTTCGATCAGTACGCCGTGATCCTCGGCGTGGCGGCCTTGCCCGATAGCCTCGTGGTTGGTGCGTTCCGGCGGGACTTCCGTCAGCCGAGCGGAATAGATTTCGCCGGGGTCGGCTCCGAAGTTGTGATGCTCGACAAGACGGGCAAGATCATCGCGACAGCGCAAGGACAGAAGGGGCAGGTCTTCAACGGCATGGTCGCCGATGGCCGCGGCAAGGTCCTGATCACTGATTCCCTCGGGGCGAGCGTCTGGCAGTTCGATCCAACGGCGCGCGCCCTCAGCTTGTGGCTCAAGGACGATGCACTGGCCTCGTCGAGTGCGACGGCCCTCGGCGCCAACGGCATCAAGGCGGCGGGCGATTGGGTCTATATCGCCAACCGTGACAAGCTCTCGATCTTCCGCGTGCGAATCGATGCGAACGGGAAGGCACAAGGGCCAATCGCGCTCGTCGTGAAGGATCTTCCCCACGCTGACGACTTTGCTGTAGCGCTAGATGGCACGATCTACCTGCCGCCCGGCGATCAATCCAAGCCGAGCCCGATGTTGCGCATCGCACCGAACGGCGAGAAAATCCCACATGCGGTTGGACCGGCCGGCGCGTCGGCCATGGTGAGCCGTGACGGAAAATGGGTGTACTGGGCAACTAACGGCGGCCTCGTGCCGAAAACCCCCGACCCGCAACGCCTGCTGCGGGTCCCGGTCGCCGCCCCCTGATACGCGGGGAACGGCACGAATCGGCGGTTTGCCGCCGAAATCACCAATCTGTTACATGCCTCGCGTGTGGCCCACGCGCGCGGGATATGGCATATGCCTGTACATATGAGGAGGGGCCGCCGCCCGGTGGCCCGTTTTGGGGGACGTTGTGCAAGTCAGTTTGTTTCGTTGGGCCGTTCTTGCGCTCGGAATTTCGAGCCTCGAGTCAACAAGTGCATGGGCGCAGCGCGCCGACGACAACGCCGTTCGGTCAGCGGATGATGCCTTCGGCACCACGGTCGGCAATGAGACGATCGGCCTCTACGACGCCCGCAACGCCCGCGGTTTCAATCCGCAGCAGTCGGGCAATGTCCGCATCGAGGGCATGTACTTCGACAGACCCTCGACAGGTCCGGGCGACGTGCTCGTCGACCGCCTTTTTGCCGGCTTCACTGTTCGCGTCGGCGTCAATGCGCTGACGTTCCCGTTCCCCGCGCCCAGCGCGGTCGTCGATATTCGCCTACGCAAGCCTGGCGACAAGCAAGTCACCAGCGTCGTTGCGACCTACGGGCCCTACGACCAGACCAGCCTCGAAGTCGATACGCAGATCCCGGTCATTCCTGGAAAACTGAGCATCGGCGGCGGCGCCGAGCGCACGCGCTACGTCAGCGACATGAAACAGGATGCCGACGACTCTTCCTTTGCGGGGCTTATGCGGTTTACCCCGACGGAATCCGTCGAACTCACGACATTTTGGGGCCAGGCGCGCCGAAAGAATTCCGAGAGCATGCCGTTCATCTTCGTGGGCGGCGACTGGATGCCGCCCGATCAGACACGCGGTGTCCCGATTGGTCAGGAGTGGAACCAGTGGCAGCAGCACGACACCACCTATGGCGCCGTCGGCAACGCTAAACTCAGCGACGCCTGGACGCTGCGCGCCGGCCTTTTTCGTTCGGTCTATGACCGGCGCAAGGATCACACCACGTTCTTCAACAATACGCAGACGGACGGGGCAGCCGACGTCGTCTTCCAGAAACTTCTACCGATCGAAATCAAAACCTTGTCGGGTGAGGTGCAGGCGCAGGGCGTCTATACCTTAGGGGACTTCCGTCACACCGTTTATCTCATGGGCCGCGGGCGCGAGCTTTCGCGCCCCTCCGGGGGCAGCGCGCAAGTCACCTATGGCCGCGCAAACATCAACGTGATGCCGCAAGTGCCGGAGCCGGTTTGGGTGCATGCACCCCAAGGCCTCGACAGCTCTAAGCAGATCACCGGTGGGATCCAATACGTCGGTCAGTGGCGCAATGTCGGTGACATGAACATCGGCATCCAGAAAACGAAGTACGATCGCGATCTCACCCATCCGGTGAACGGCAATTCCTTCCGCCGGCAAACACCATGGCTTTACAACGGATCGCTCTCCGTCAAAGCCACCCAGGACCTCACGATCTTCACCAGCTACACCAAGGGCCTCGAGGACGGCGGTTCGACGCCGCAGAACGCGCGCAATCGCGGCGAGGCGGTCCCGGCGACGCTTACAAAGCAGGCGGAAGTCGGCTTTATGTACTTAATCCGCCCGGGCCTGCGCATGAACGGTGCCCTCTTTCAGATTTCGAAGCCGTTCTTCGATCGCGACACGACCAACCTTTACACCGTGATCGGCGATCTGCGTCAGCGCGGCGCCGAGCTTTCCTTCACCGGATCGCCGCTCCCGGGCCTCAACATCGTCGCCGGCGGCGTCTTGTTGCAGCCGCGAGTGTCCGGCCCGCTTGTCGAACAGGGCCTCGTGGGCAGCGTTCCTGCGGGACGCGATGAAAGCTCCGGGCGTTTCGACGTGCAGTACGGACCTGCTGCGTGGCGCGGTTTCTCCCTCGAAGGGCAGGTCGAATATAACGACCGCGGCTACGGCAACACGCTGAACCGGGCCGATATCCCGGCGCGCTTCGTGCTCAACCTCGGCATGCGCTACCGCTTCCAGGCCTATGGAGCCTCGGGCAACATCCGCGCCCGTGTTCAGAACGTCACCAACACCTATTCCTGGGACCTCCAGGGCGGTAACAACTTCTTCTTCCAGTACCTGCCGCAGCGCCGGTACACGGTGAGCGTGGCGGCGGATTTCTAAGGGTGTTCGCCCCAAACGTGCGCCTGGGCGCAAAAAGCCCCTAAAAATCCCCGAAATAGGGGAGAAGTCATGCCGGGACCGGGGCGGGACCGGCCTCTCATAGAGGGTGCGATTCGGCCCATTTGAGGTACACTTCCAAGGCGTCGGTCGGCCCCGGAGGAGGGGCCGCCACGGGAGGACTTGGGAGTGAGCATTCAGCATGCCGCGAGGTTGTCGGGCTTCGCCCTGGCGGCCGCGATCACAGCATTCGGAGCGACCTCTGCGCAGGCGCTCGAAACGAAAAGCTACGCCATCGAGTGGTTCAGTCTTGGGAGCTACTCGCAGGACGGCGACTGCATCGGGGGGGTCAACCCGCCCACGCGCGATCAATACACAAAGTCGTTCGAGCTTCTTGGCTACACGCCGCAAGAAGTCAAAAAACTGATGGACGACTATGCCGGCGAGGACGATCTCGCCGCGGCCAACGCGCGCAACACGCTACGCATGCGCGGACGCATCAACGGCGAGCCGGTGAACGCCTTCGTCCACCCCTGGGCCGTGACCGATCCCAAGCTAAAAGGCGTCTCGGGTCCGTTTTCCTTCGGCTTCAATCTCGACGGCAAGGCGGGGTCTAGCTCCTTCGTCGAGCCAAGGACGAAAGAGAAGGGGATCGACAATCAGTTGTTCCGCGCCCTCGGCTGCATCGAGCAGTTCCGCGGCACCTTCAACTTCCGCCCGACCTTCTGGGATTTCATCTGGGGATCCATGAAGGAGACCATCCCCGCGTGGCTCATGACCGTCTCGGGCGAGGACCTCGACAAGGACGGCCCGGTCACCATCACCTTTGACCGCGCTGTCGAGCAGCTAGTGTTCGGCCCTGGCGGCGACGTCGTCGCCGACACCACCTATCGCGCCGACCCCGACCCGCGGTCCCACCACGTCTTCAAAGGTGAGATCAAGGACAAGCACCTCGTCATCACCGAACATGGAAACCTGCAGCTTCTGCTCGACACGCTGTCGTTCACCGAATTTCGGCTTTCGAACACGCACCTGACCATGGCGATCGAGCCAGGCGGCCGTCTCAACGGATTCATCGGCGGCTACCAGCCGTGGGGCGATATCTATTTCGGCCTTGCGCAGGGCGGTCTCGCCTACGAGGGCATGATCATCAATGACATTCCGGGCGTCTACTATTTGATGAAACGCTATGCGGACGCTCAGCCCGACAAGAGCGGCCAGAATCAGGCGATCTCCGCCGCCTACCACATTGAAGCCGTGCCTGTGTTTGTCGTTCCCGCCGATCAGGCGCAATAGCTGTCAAGGACGTTCGCCGAATGAGATTGCGTCAATTCCTGTGTGGTTCATTAGCGGCGCTGACGCTGGGGCTGTCGGCTTCTCAAGCCGCGGCGCCTACGGCCGACCGCGAAACGCCGGCGCGCCGCCTGACGCCCGAGCAGTACACAGCCGTCATCGCCGATGTCTTCGGCCCGGCCATCAAGATTGGCGGCCGGTTCGATCCGGGTTTCCGCATCGACGGCCTGCTCGAGGTCGGCGCCAGCCAAGCCAACATTTCGCCCTCGGGCATGGAGCAGTACGACGTCATTGCGCGTTCCATCGCCTCCCAGATCATGGATCCGCAGCGCCGCGAGTTGATGGTCCACTGCATGCCGAAGTCGGCCGCCGCGCCGGACGACGCCTGCGCGGGTCAGTTTCTGTCCGAGGTGGGCGAACTCCTGTTTCGCCGCCCCTTGAGCGACCGCGAGCTCCGCCTGCACGTACGCTCGGCCCGTGACGCTGCCACGGGGCTCAAGGACTTTTATGCCGGCCTTGGGCTTTCGCTGGCGGCGATGCTGACCGAACCGCCGTTCCTGTTCCGCCAAGAGACGTTTGAACGCGATCCCGAACGGCGCGGCGAGCTGCGGCTCGACGCCTACTCCAAGGCCTCGCGTCTCAGCTTCTTCCTATGGAATTCCGGCCCCGACCGCGCGCTATTGGTTGCCGCGCGCAAGGGCGATTTAGATACGCGAGAAGGTCTCGCGCGCCAGGTCGAGCGTATGATCGCGTCTCCGCGCCTCGAAAGCGGCATGCGCGCGTTTTTTGCCGACATGCTGCATTTCGAGGACCTTGCGACCCTGACCAAGGACATCGCGATCTATCCGAAGTTCAGCGCCCAGGTCGCCGAGGACGCGCGGGAACAGACCCTGCGCACCATCATCGACGTCATATTCCACGCGCGTGGCGACTACCGCGAAGTCTTCACGGCGAAGAAGACCTATCTCACCCGCCCGCTCGCGGCCATATATCAGGTGCCGCTGGCCGTGCGCATTCCGAACGGAGCTCCGGAAAAATGGCTGCCCTATGAATTTGCGGCGAACGATCCGCGCGGCGGAATACTGATGCAGGTGGCCTTCGTCACCCTGCATTCGCATCCGGGCCGCAGTTCGCCGACTCTGCGGGGGAAGGCCTTGCGCGAAATTTTTCTGTGCCAAAAGGTGCCGGCCCCGCCCGGCGACGTGAATTTCACCATCGTCCAGGACACCTCAAATCCCGTCTACAAGACGGCGCGCGAACGCCTTGTGGCCCATGCGACGAACCCCGTCTGCGTTGGGTGCCACAAGATCACCGATCCCATGGGCCTGGCACTCGAGAACTTCGATGGCGGCGGCAGCTACCGCACGTCGGAGAACGGCGTGCCGCTCGATACGACCGGCGAACTGGATGGGGTGAAGTTCACCAACGGCGCCGAACTGGGCCGTGCAGTTCATGCGAACCCGGCCGCAACCTCGTGCCTCGTCGACCGCATGAGCGCTTATGCGCTCGGCCGCACCCCCGCCCGCAGCGAGGCGACCGGCTGGGTTGCGCCGCTCAAACAGTCTTTTGCCGAAGACGGCTATGTGGTGCCCGAACTGATGCGCCGCATCGCCACCAGTCCTGAATTCTACCGCGCAGCGCCTCCCGCCGAACCTCAGCGGGAAGCATCGTTGCGCACAGTTGAGTCGGAGGGCTCCAAATGAAAACCAATCGCAGAACCGTTCTTCGCGGCCTGATGGGCGGCGGCGTGGTTAGCGTCGGATTACCGGTGCTCGATTGTTTCCTCAATACGAACGGCACGGCTTGGGCGGACACGGGTCAGGCGCTGCCGCCGGTCTTCGGCACCTGGTTTCAGCACCTTGGCCTCAATCCCGGTAAGTGGGAGCCCAAGATCGTCGGCCCGGGCTACGAGAACAACATCCAGCTCAAGGTGCTCGATCCGTACCGTGAGCGCATGAACATCTACAGCGGCATGAAGTACTTCATCGAAGGCCGGCCGCTCCAGACTCATACGACCACCTCGCAGATCGCCACCACCGGCGCGATTCCCTTCGGCACCGAAAGCGGACCGAGCGTGGACGCCAAGATTGCCGAGCAGATCAGCGCCCGCCGACGCTTCCGTTCGCTGGAAGTCAATCTGAGCGGCGCGCGGAAGAGCTATAGCCAGCGCAGCGGCACGTCGCTCAATCCGTCGGAGCCGTCGCCGACTTCGCTCTATGCCCGCATCTTCGGACCGGAGTTCAAGGATCCCAACGCCGCCACATTCGAGCCCGATCCGATCGCCATGGCGCGCAAGAGCGTGCTGTCGAATGTTTCGGAGCACCTGCACGACGTCAGGAAGGAACTCGGCGCTGCGGACAAGGCCCGCCTCGACGAGTATCTGACCTCCATCCGCCAGATCGAGCAGCAGCTCGCCATCGAGCTGGAAAAACCCGCACCGCTGCCGTCGTGCCGCGTACCCGAAGCCGCCAAGGAAGCGACGCCCGGCACGGTGCTGGAAGACGCCGCGACGAATTCCAAGCTGTTCGCGGGCCTTCTCGGCTACGCCGCGGCGTGCGGCCAGAGCCAGGTGTTCAACGTCATGGTCGATTCCATGAACCTGCGCAAAGCCGGCAGTGCCTATACGTGGCATATGGCGACGCATGAAGAGTCGGTCGATGAATCGCTCGGCTACCAGAAGGACGTGTTCGAGTTCAACACTTGGGCCAACATCGTGTTCCTTGATTTTCTCAAGACTCTCGACGCCGTGAAGGAAGGGCCGGGCTCGCTGCTCGACCGTACCTTGATCCTCTGGCAGACCGACCATTCCGACGCGCGTGTGCACGGCCTCGAGAAGGTGCCGCTAATCACGGTTGGCAGTGCGGGCGGCCGGATCAAGACCGGCATCCATGTTCTCGCCTCGGGCGATCCGGTGACCCGCGTCAGCCTCTCGGTCATGCAGGCGTTCGGCGTACCCATCAATCAATGGGGCGAACGCGGCAACGGCACCTCGAAGACCATCACCGAAATCATGGTGTAGGATGAAGTATCGGATCATCGCCGTAGCGGCGGCCGCGGGCCTGCTTTCCGCGGCTTCCAGCGGCCAACGCCCCGTCAGCCTGGAAGAGTTTGCGCCGCTCTCGACGCCGAAGGGCGTCACCATCCAGTCTACCGGCAAGTTCGCCGGCTACGGCATGGACCAGGAGAGCGCCGCGCTCGCGGGCCGCGGGCCCACCGTCTACGCCGACATGCGCGGCATGACCCTCTACACCTATGCCAAGGATCCCCAAGGCAAGTCGACCTGCGTGAACGATTGCACTAAGGAATGGACTCCGGCGCTCGCTCTCGCGAACGCCGAGCCGGTGGGTCAATGGACCATCGTCACGCGGGCCGACGGTTCTAAGCAATGGGCGCTGCGCGGGAAGCCGCTTTACACCTACGCAAAGGACGCCGATCCAGGCTCCGTCGGCGGCAATAGCCCCAAACGCTTCGGACGCGGCGCGCAGATTGGCGAACGTGGCGCTCGCCTTGCGAAGATCGCCGATGACGTGCCGTTGCCCGAGGACTGGAAAGCGGCAGCCCACTATCCGGCGGGCCTCGAAGGCATTCCGGCGGACTTCGGCGTGCGCGATGTTCAAGACGCGGGCGGGCTCGCCTTACTCAACGACCGCAACTGGACTCTTTACGTGTTCACCGGTCAACCAGGCCAGGAGAGCGCGGTCTGCAAGGCGCCGTGCGCCTGGCGGCCGATGACCGCGCCGCAGCTTGCGGCGGCGAAAGGCGAGTTCGTTCCCGTCGATCGCACCGACGGCGTGCGCCAGTGGACCTACAAGGGCCTCGGCCTTTACACCTACGCCGGCGATCTCGCCGCGGGCGACGCCAACGGGCGTCTTGCACATCCCAACTGGCATGTCGCGTTCGTCGCGCGAAACTTCATGCCGGAAGGAGTCACGTTCACGGAAAGCCATCGCCGCGGCCGTGTGCTGGCGACGGCCAAGGGTCAGACGCTCTATCGCCGCGATTCCTACATCTTCCAGTCCGGCAGCGGTCACGCCCAGCGCCGCGGCGTGCTCATCCGCGCGGCGGTGGGCCGCGATCTCGGCACCGACCCGCGATGCGTGAAGGAATGCCAGAAGTGGCATCCGTTCCTGGCGCCGGACGACGCCGTCGCTCAAGGGGACTGGAGCGTCTACGCCCGGTCCGACGGCAAAAAGCAGTGGGCCTATATCGGCTATGCCCTATGGACCTATGATGGCGATACGAAGCCCGGCGAGGTCATGGCCGAGGACGACTGGCACAATTTCATCAGCCTGACCGAACGCACGGATACGGTCGTGGATATCGGCACTCAATATAACGCGGTGGCTGCGCTTTATTGGGCGGCGATGCCTCCTTAAGCGAGTGGGGCTTTTCTTGCCGGGCGGCTCCTATATAAGAGGTCGCCATGGACATTCTGACAGCCATAAATAGCCGCGCGTCGGCCATCAAACTCGGTACGCCGGGACCGACCCGCGCACAGCTCGACACCATCCTCAAAGCTGGAATCCGGGCGCCGGACCATGGGCGGCTCTCGCCTTGGCGTTTTGTCATTCTGGACGGCGATAAGCGCGAGATTCTCGGTGATGCGATGAGCGCCATGCGCCGCCGGCTTTCGCCCGAAGCGTCCGACGACGAAGTAAAGAAGGAAGGCCAGAAGGTCATGCGCGCGCCGACCATCGTTGTGGTCGCCGCCTATACAACGCCGCCGGGAAAGATTCCGGAGATCGAGAGGATCGTCGCGGTCGGTGCCGCGTTCCAGAACATGATCCTCGCCGCTCACGCGCTGGGCCTCGGTACCATGTGGAAGACCGGGCAACCCGCCTATGATGCTGATGTGAAAAAATCCATCGGCCTCTCACCCGAGGATCACATTGTTGGTTTTCTCTACCTCGGTACGCCGGAAACACCTGGCGCGCCACGCGAATCAAAACTCGACGGCTGCGTGATCCAGCTCTGAGCTAGAACGTCGTCTGAACGCTCAGCGAGAGGAAGTGCCGGTCTGCGAAGGCTTGGCGCGTTGGATCGCCGATGAAACGCGTGAGGGTGATGCTTCCGCGCCAGACCGCGCGATAGGTGGCCGAAAGACCCAGCTCGAAGCTGCCGGCTTTCGCGTTCTGGCCGGAATCGACACTCGAACGGCCGGTGAGTCCGTAACCGATACTCATCGGCACCGACAGGTCCATCCCGGGAAGCACCGCGAAATAGACCGGCTCGAATAGCGCGCGCGCGCCGGCGTAGAACCTCGTACGGCTGTCGTCGAACGCGGCTGCGTTACGCGTGATGCCCATCCGGTGGTTCGCGGCGATCTCGGCGCTGAGGGTCGCGCTGTCCCAGGCATCGTTGGGAGCGAGGGCACTGATGATCGAGGCCTGGGCATGCAAGGTATCGCCGCGCGCATAGAGCGCGTTCCTATTGTTGTCCGCAGGCATTGTCCCGGTAACGACGAGGGCCTTGCTCGCAAGCGGCATGCGCCGCCGTGTGGAAATTTCGGCAGCGACGTTGCTCTCGCCTAAATATCCGCTGAAGCTTGCGCCATAGACCTCGATGTTTTCGGGGTAGACGAAGAAGTATTCGCCCACTTCACCGGTCGCGGTGCCGAAATCGAAGACTGGATCGCTTTGAAAAGGATTGGAGGGTCCCGCATAGACGCCTGGTGCGGATCCATAGGCCGCGGGCCGTTCACGTTCGATCCCTGCGGCGCGCTCGGTCGCTGCCGCGGCGGGAGTCACGGGAAAGGGGCGTAAGTAAAGCTGCGGCTCCTTCGCGTGATAGCGCAGGGCGTAGAGGCCGACGTCGTAATCGGTTTGAACAAAACGCAGGGCGAGACCGAATTGGCCGCTGTCGCGTGCATTGGGGCTGGCGCCGCGCCCGAGATATTGATTGCGTCCGACATAGAGGCGGTACCCGCCGGCATCGACGAAATCGGCCGCGCTGAAGTAGCTTCCCACGCCGGGCAGCCGGCTCTTGCGCCATTCGAACTGATAGTAGGCGTTGATGACCATATCGGGTCGCGGCTGTGCGCTGACGGAGACTTGCGCCACCGGCATAAAGACCTCTTTCGCCCGGGAGAGCGGGACGCTGAGCGCCTTGATGGTGTCGATGGGCGCCTGCGCGGCCGCTATTCCGTTGCCCGCGAAGAACAGGCTCTCGCCCCACAACAGGCTATGACGTCCGGCGCGCACCGCGACCGGAATGTCGCCGAAATCCGCGCTACCCACGACGAAGGCGTTTAGGAGTTCGGCGTAACCGCCGTGAAGCTCGCGAACATTCGATGAGAAGTAGTCGCGCACCGGATAGATCGCGCGCTGGGGAGACGTATCGGGATCGGGGGTACCTTTGTAAATCGTGTCGTACCAGGCTGCGGCGCTCACCGAGGCGCCGAAGCTGCCGAACGTCGCATCGAGTTCCGACAAGATGTCGGCCCGGTTCGAGATCACGCCGACGTGAAAGTTGCGATCACCGTCGTCGGCATTGGGGCCCTGGATGAGGGCGCGGTCCGCCGGCTCCAGTCGGTAGGCCGCGCTATATTTGAGGGTGTTGTCCCAACGGATCGCGGTGTCACCGCTCCTGAAGAGCTCGGCGGCGCCTGCGGGCGCGGCCGGTATCGCGATCGCCGCAAAAAGCAGAAAGAGCGCGGGCCGTTCACCCGTGCCCCCGCCGCGCCTTGCCCCCAAGTTCCTATTCTTCTCAAACATCTATGGTCTGGTTGAACGCCCTGGCCCACCTTATCATGCACCATATCCGCCGGTCATGGCGGAGGGGACGGGAAATGGTCCGGAACGGCCTGTTTTTGTTGGTTTTTGCGCTGCTGGTTGCGTCCGGCGACACCATGGGTGCCGCCAGCGTCGCCGAGGCCGAGGCCTTAAAGGCTACGCTGACGCCAATGGGCGCCGAGCGGACAGGCAATACCGCGGGCACTATCCCTGAATGGACCGGGGGGTATACCGCTGCCGACCCGGCCTATCGCCAGGGCGATAAACGGCCCGACCCCTTTGCCGCCGATAAGCCTCTGTTCAGCGTCACGGCGGCCAATGTTGCCGAGCATGCGCCGCGCCTTCCTGAAGGCGTGCGCGCCTTGTTCGCGAAATTCCCGACCTACCGCATGGATATCTATCCGACCAGGCGAACGGCCGCCGCCCCGCAGTACGTCTACGACAACATCTTCCTGAACGCGACACGAGCTCGGCCGGCGCCCGAGGGCATCGCGAATGGCGTCGAAAATGCCGCCGCCGGCATCCCTTTTCCAATTCCCAAGAGCGGTCACGAAGTCGTCTGGAATCATTTGCTGGCGTTCTGGGGTGCTGCGCGCGAAACGCGGCTCAGCACCTACGTCGTATCGGCGAATGGCCAGTCCGATTTGACGGCGCGCTATCGTGAAGTCGCGGACTTTCCCTACTATTACCCGACCGCCACGACCGCGACCTCGGGCCCGCACTACTTCAAGACGTCGCACATCATCGATGCACCCGCGGCGAAGTACGGCGAGGGCTATCTCGCATGGCAGCCCTTGAACATCGTGCGCGACAAGTTTGCCGCTTGGCGCTACCTGCCCGGTGAACGGCGCGTCCGGCGCGGTCCGTCGCTATCTTACGATACGCCCGACCCCGACGCTTCCGGATTCCAGACTCTGGACGAGTACTACATCTTCTTCGGAGGCCCCGACCGCTACGACTTCAAGATCGTCGGTAAGGCCGAGATGTACGTTCCCTACAACAATAATCGCTTCTACCTCACGCCCTCGCGCGACGTCCTCGGGCCCAACCACGCCAATCCGGATGCGTTGCGCTATGAACTGCACCGCGTCTGGGTCGTTGAAGGCACTCTGGCCAACGGCAAGTCCCACATCGCGCCGCGTCGGCGCCTCTATATCGACGAGGATACCTGGCTCGCGGTCTACAGCGAGAGTTGGGACGAGGATGGGCGCCTATGGAAGCTCGGCCACGGCACCATGTATCTGATGCCCGAAGTGCCGGCCGTCGTTCTCGGGAGCCAGTTCGTTTACGACCTCGTGCTGGGTGGCTACGTGCTCGGCTTTGCCTTCAATGACGAGACCGTTCACTACAAGGTCACGGCGCCGCACGCACCGGCTCAACTCGCGCCTGAGGCATTGATCCTCGGCGCCGGCCGGTAAATCTCTCGAAGGCTTAAGCCGTCAAACCCGAATAGGCGAGGCTGGCAAGGCGCAGCATCTCGGCCGCGGAAATGTCGGCGAGCATGACGGTGCTG
>CAMDOZ010000080.1 GCA_945903705.1 Fidelibacterota bacterium
TTGCCGTCCTTGGTGAACTTCAGCACCTGGCTGTCGTTCGGCGGCCGCGCCGACGTATCTTTGGCCGCATTGTCCGGATTGGTGGTGCTGATGTCGTGGTTGCCGACGATCCAGACGAAGCCTTTGGAATCGACGCTCATTCCATGTTCATTCTGCGGCCAATTATAGCCAGGCCCGCTTGTACCGCCCCAGCCTTGGACGAAGTTGCCCTTGGCGTCGAACTGCAAGATCGCGGGCGGAATCGTGTCCTTGGGAGTGCTTGCGGGATGAAATTTGGGGCGCGTCATCAGCCAGATGTTGCCCTGCGCGTCGTTCGATACCGCCGTTACGGCGCCGCCGGCCTTCCAAGCGGCCGGTACGTTCGGCCACGACTTGTCGTATTCAAATTGAGGAACGCCGCCTTCGCCCATATGTGGAGCGTCCGCGCCCCATGAGAGGGCAGGAGCCAGCATTAGTGAACAGGCCGTCAGCAGGCCAAGCGGAATACGATTCCTCATGTGAATAAATCCCCCCCAATTGGTGCGTCGAAATGACGCACTGAAAACAAAAACAAATCCCGCGCAGAGAATGTCCGCGCGGGATTTTTCTTTAAACCAGAATGTCGCTGATGATTTCGGAGGTCGTATTGCTTCCGCCGCCGAACGTCTTGACATCCATGCCTAGGACACGCATCGCCGTCAAAGTCATCCGGGACATCGGCGCTCCGTTCACGTCGATATGCAGGCCCGTCTTCAGCTTGCCGCCCGCGCGACCCGCCGTGAACATGGGCATATCGAGGAGGCCATGCGTACGCGCGTTGGCATCGCCCGTATCCGCCACGATCAGCATGTTATCGAGAAGCGAGCCGTCGCCTTCCTTGATCTTCTCAAAGGACTTGATGAAATAGGCGAGCCCTTCCATGGAACGGCGCACGAACCATGAGCAGACCGGCTGATAGCCGAGCTTGTCGTCGACCGCTTCTTCGTGCGAGCTGGTGTGGTGCGGTTTTTCGTATCCCGGCTTGATCGTATTCGAGGACATATCCGCATAGGACATGTTCACCACGCGCGTTTGATCGCAGGCGATGGCCATGGCGAGCAGATCTGACATCATCTCGTTGCGCTTAACGACGAACGGAGACTCGTTATTCATCTTCAGTTCGGCTTCGTTCGGCGCCGCAGACGGATTGCAAGCCGCAATGGGCTCGGGCTTCGTAAGCTGCTGAACGAACTGCTTCTCAAGGTGGCGCAGTCCCGAGAAATACTGATCAAGCCGCGCCTTGTCTTCCGCGCCGACACGTTGATTGAGCCAGGCGCTCTCTTCCATCACCGCCGAAAGCGCGCTCTTACGCGACATTGCCCGCGGGCTCGGCTTAAAGTCGGCCGCGTTCGGATTGTTGAATTCCGGCCCAAACAACCGGGTGTAGAATTCCAGAGGCGAGTATTCGGACGGATTTGGAGTATTCGGATCTTCATACGAATAAGAGGTGCGCGCACTCCCGGTCGCGGTCGCCGTCAACGTCTTGAAACGCTGCGCACGGCTGATTTGATTGGCGATCTTGATGTCGTAGGTTTCACCGGAGAGATTATTACCGGCGACCGGCGGAGCGCCGGTGCGAGCGATGATCCAGCCGGTGACATGGCCCGTGAGGCCAGCGCTGTCGCGGAACGCCGTAAAGTTCGTCAGCAGGTTGATGTGCTGGCGAAGAGGCTCAAGGGATTCGATTTCCTCGGGGAACTCGAAACCCGACCCAATCTTCTTGGGAATGAACACATCGCGGTTATGTCCAAGGCCCCAGCTCCAAAGCGCGAAGCGCGGCGGAATCGGCTTGCCATCGGCGAGCGCGTTACCGTTGCCGTTGAGGAAACAATTCAGGAGCGGCAGGCCGACCGTCACAGCACCGCCGTTCAACATGCCGCGGAGGACGCGGCGGCGAGAAAAACCGTTCATGATCATTCTACTCCTTAGTTATTTGAAGCGACGTTGGTCGATTGGGATACCGCCGCCGATTTCTCGGGCGCCGGGGTAGGCGTGCTCACCACGGAGAACGACGGGTCCATCGCGATCGCGCGGAGCAGCGGCCGCAAACGGTAACCATCGCTGGCGAAGGTCTTGCCGAATTGCGCGAGCATCGCGTTCGACGAGGGAGGTACAACCGAGGCGGTTGCATAGCTGTACGCACGGCGGACGAGACATGAGGGCAGCGCCGGGCTATCGCGAAGAGCTTGGCTCAGGCCCACGACATCCGCGAATTCCTTTCCGTCCAGGGTACCGCTGGGGTCGATTTCCGCACCCCTCTCGGTTTCCCGATAGCGCCCGGCGCCGTCGAATTTCTCGAGCGACAGGCCGATCGGATCGGTGATCCTATGACAACCCGCGCAAACGGGGTTCTCAAGGTGCTGGTTGACCCGTTCACGGGCGGTGCGCAGGCGGGGATCCGGGTTCTCGACAGCGGAGAAATCGACGTTGGCCGGCGGCGGGGGAACCTTCTGGCACATGATCAATTCACGCAGCGCCTTGCCCCGCAACGTCGCGGAGCTTCGGGTTGCGTGAGAGGCACGCGCCAGGAAGCTGGCATGCGTCAGAATCCCCGCCCGTTGAGCTTCCGGCGGAAACTCGTACGCGTTCCAGCCCGGCAGAGTCTTCACGCCATAGAGAATCCCCAACTGCGGGGAAAGGAATGTCGCGCGCGAGGTAAAGATATCGCGGTAGTCGCCATTTTTCGTCAGGAGCTGATCGACAACCGTCCGCAGTGTCTGTTCACGCGCTTGGTCCGACACACCGCCTAGAAAATAAGGGTATACCGTCGAGTCCTTGCTCAGCGTCTCCAAATCCTCGAGACCAAACATGTCGTCGAAGAACGCGCGCACGCCCGTTTCAAGACGCGGACTTGCCAGCATCGCGTCAACCAAGCGGCTGCGTTTCCGTGCGTCAAATAGATCACCGCGATTGGCTGCCGCGCGCAACGCGGGGTCTGGCGCCGCGTTCCATAAAAACAGGCTCAATCGGGCGGCTTGCGAACTCGCATCGAGGCGCATCTGGCCCGGACGCTTCGGATCCGGCTCTTCCTTCTCCGCCACCAGGAGCACACTCGGACTTAGGAGCACACCCTCGAGAACGACTTGGAGACCGGCGTAAAAATTCTGCATCCGATCTGCCGAAGTCCCAGCTTCGTCGACCAGCCTTGCGATGTGTTCTTTTGGGGGCGGCACGAAATAAAGTGCGTCAATGACCCGCGTCAAGAACTTGCCAGCGCATTCCCGGTCGGCAGCCTTCTCATCGGCCGGTTTGCACGGAATCAATGATTCTCTGTTCCGCGGATCGATCACTTGGGTAGATAAGAGATTGGCAATTTTCTGATACGTCTCAAGCTGCGCATCGCCGACGCCGGCGATCGACGTAGCTGCCATGAGCACGCCATCCGTTCGCATAAGCGGCGCGAACTTCACATCAACAGTAATGTCCGGGCCAAAAACGTATTGAACCGTATTGAGATACTGTTGCGTTGTCAGCAAGCGCAAATGCTTGCGCGCACCGACCTCCGCCGCCTTCTCGTCTTTCGCGGGTTCGGCCGCCACGCCGGCACTAGCAAGGACGAAAGCTCCACCTGCCAGCATGGTCGCGGCAAGGCACATCGCGGGAAGCGACGAAGAACCACCTCGTTTTGCGCGTTTCGAGATCAACAATTCTCTAAACAAAGTGAGTCCTCCGCCTTTTTTCTAAAACTTCCGTCAGGTCTGCCGATCGAAGCTGCCTTGATCACCCGCAGCTTACGTCCGGCTCCCTCCGCCTTATTCTCCGCCCCCAGCAGCCTGCGTAGGCCGCGGGCCGCCGGTCTGCGGCGCGTCAGCGACTTCTTTTTCCGGGTGAATGAGGTGCACGCGGACGCCATAAACGCGCAGCGCCCCTGAAATCGCCGTGTTCTTACCCGTCACCGGATCAGGGTAACCATCCGCCAGGCGGTGCAACACTTTGTAAAGCGATCCTGCCGCCAACTTGCCGTAACTGATTTGGTGCGAATCAAACCGGCGGATCAACGCGTGATAGGTGTTCTCTATATCGAAATAGCCGCCCATAAGACCTTCGATCTTTTCCCCGGCGAGCTTCATTTCAAAACGTACTTCGCGCATCCGGTCGATTGAAGCGTTGGTATGGTTTTCATTCGGCCAAGCGAGATCGTTCGGTTTCGTCGTAATAAGAACGCCGTTCACAATCTTGGCCTTGGAGGCCCAGACAAAGTCCCGGCCCCACGCCGTGTCGACGAGCTGCGTCGTGTCCGCCTGAAATTCGCCCTGCGCGTCCCTCACCAAAGGATGAAGACCGCGGTACGTCGTCACCGTCACGTCATCGTCGTTTTCCAGGCTATCGACATCCGTCAATTCCATGACGGTGCGATTGAAAGGCCGGCTCTCCAAGTATTGAGTATAGAAAAGTCGTTGCGACGAGCCTTCGCGGTAGCTGGGAATGCAACCGACAGCGCGATAAAATTGGTTATCGATGCCTTTAACCTGGCCGTCGGGCGATGTGAAATCCGAAGGCTTCACCTTGCCATCAAGGTTGAGGCCGTAAGCGGTTGTTCCGCCAACTTCGTGAAACGGAAATTTATCCGCCTCAGTGTTCGGAAACCAAATCTCGGCTTCGCGCGCAAGATGTGCGTCTACCAATTTATAATTTTTACCGGCGGGCTCAGGAAACAAGGCTGCCATTTGCTCGCGGATGCCATTGTCGTTGAGGCCATTCGGACACTCCAGCCTGGCTTCCTTGCCGTCCTTGTCCTTGGATTCATAAACAGCCTCATGGCGCTCGGTCCACGCATACGCCACGGACCGGCCCGGCGGGGCAGCGTCGTTCGCGCCCGCAGTCGTCCCGGCAACACCAAAACCCACGATAACGGCGCTTGCAAGCGACGCTTTCTGTAAAATCGACCGGTGTGCTTTCACGTCTCTCTCTCCCTGAGTTACAGAAGCTCTAATCCTGAGTACACGTCACTAGCGACCGTTGTTCCTACCGATCATACCGTCACGCGATTGCGTGATGTCACGGTAGACGAGCGCGAGAAAGCCATTGTGCTGGCCTTCGCCTTCGCCCCACGAATGGGCATTGATGTCGGTGGGCTTGCTGTCGCCATAGCCTCGATGTCCGGCAAAGGTATAGATCGGCCGGTCGCGGAACGTCCAAACGTGAAGCACACTTGGCGCTTTGGCAGTGGCGCGCTTCCCCGTCTTGGGATCGATATACATCGTGCCCCACACCCGATTGCCCGTCTTGGCGCCCTCAGGCGCAAGCACATAGGGGAAAGTCTTCACGCAGAGATCCGGATCGCCGCCGCCGCAAACTGCGAAGCGATAGGCTTGGGGGGATTCGGGCGTATCACAGGTGAGCTGATCGACCGCGTCATCTCCACAATTATACTTGTAGATGGTCATGCCCTGGGAATCGCCAAGCACGTCGCCAATAACTGTCCGTTTTAGGCCGAGGCCCTTAGGAGGGGCCGGCGACACTTGTGCATAAACATTCTGCCAGCCTGGCGTGTCTTCTCCGTTACGCGATCCGTCCTTCGGATCAGTCGGGTGTTGGTAGACGGGCCGGCCGCGGAAGGCCCACTGACGCACACCAAGCGCCCGCTCAAAGGTCGTCCATTCTCCAACTGAATTTGCGGTGGATGGCGCCAGGATAGGGTCCCACTCATTGAGACAGACGTCCCTACAATTGGACTTATTACGACCGTCGCCGTTCCACGTGTAAATCGACGCGCCATCGCGCAAAGTTACAAGGCGTCCCGCCATCGTCGTATGAACGCTAAACTGCCCAGGTACATTCGACTCCGGACCGACGGGGGTGCGGACGGCTTTACTGGCGCCCGGGAGACCCGTCCCGCCGTAGACGTCACCGGGCATCTTATCCAAAACGGACGTGTACAGGGGATGCCCCTCGTACGCCAACTGCATCCGTCCATCGAGGCGTTTGACCACGGTCCACTTGCCTACAGGCTTCGCGCCGTCGGCAGCATACACCGGCGGCCAAACTTGCGTGCACGACGGCCGCGTCTCGATCTCGGGCAATATAAACCCGCCTGGGTAGGGGCTTTGCATGCCGCTGCTCTCGCGGACGACTTCATCGCCACACGTCGGCTTACCTAAGTCCTCGCCGGCGGAGCCATTTCGCAGCCCCCGCTTACGCCACATATAAATCGTCCGCCCCTGCGTGTCCGCAAAGACAGGTCCCTCGATTTCAGAGACGACAACCTGAATGCCGGGGGGCATCGGCGCGCGCACGTAATCTTCTTTGACATCCGCAGCATAGGCGGCCTGCAGGCCCACCACAGCGGAGAACGCAACTACCGTCGCAGAGAGAATACTCTGTACAATTCGCATGACCGGTCACCACCGTCCCGACTACAATTTTGAATCTGGTAATAAATCTCCGTCTTATCCTACCGAAGGATCACATCAGCGGTCACTTCAAGCGACGCCCGCGGCAAGAAAATCCGCTTACGCTCGTCCGTCCCGCCAGACGTCCCTCCCGCCAGACAGTCTCTAAAAATAGTTCAACGCCCATTTTTTAGCCAGCGCCCAATTGTAAATGTGGCTATGGGAAGCCAGCCTCAACAAGATGTTACCGCTCTCTCCGGCCGGTACATTTTCCAATAAAAACAAGGTGTTTCCAAACCCTCAGATTGAGTATCCGCAGATTCAACAACGGCTAGGACCGTCGACAACTCCGTCCGCTGCTCAAAAAAGGGCGGAAATCCGAGACTTTCCTCCAATCACCGACGCCCCCTATGGCGTGGTGCACTGAAAGCTGCGGGCCTCTTGCATGGACCCGGTACCACGATAACGGGCCACTTGAGGCCATGCACACAACGGACGCGTGGCAGCGATACCATTCTTGATGTCGTTATCTTTGAATTTTGTCGCCGGCATCGCTGCCGGCGCCTCACCTCGTTCAACCCAAGCTGCCAAGAGCGGCAGCGGATCTACGACGTTTGGGCCCGGCCCTCCGCCGCAATGCCCCATCCCCGGCGCAAGAAAGAGCCGAACGTACTCCTGAGCGTTGGCGATCGATCCCGCTTGTTTTGCCAGCGCACTGTACCAGTCCACCAAATGGTCGACGGAATAAAGCGGATCATCAACGCCGTTGTACAAAATGAGTTTGCCGCCGCGCGCTTTGAATTTGCTCAGGTCGGTGCTCGTCGCTTCGTTCGCAGGCGCGTATTTTTTGAGGGCGTTATCGAGATCGCGGTCGAAATCGAAATTCCGCCAATCCCAGTTTGCATCGTCAAAAAGACCTACGCCGAAAGAACGCTGTGCAAGCGAAGTCACTCTTTCTGCGGTGCCGCGCCAGCCATACGCGCCCATGTCTTCGGGGGTGCCCTCACTGCCGTATGGCATGCCCGGATAAATTTTCTCGTGCGTGCGGGGGTTCGTTGGCCCCGCATAGATACGCTTAACGGCTTCGATAGCGTTCTTGCTCAGACATCCGTCTATCTTTCCATCTGCACACGCGAGCACGTCCAACTCTGGCTTACAAACGCTCGGGTTCATGATGACGCCGTCAATGACGTCGGCGGTCGAACGACTGCACATCTTCAACATATGGGCGTGAAGCGTTGCGTGCTCGGACGCAGAAAGAACGGAATATGATTTGGCATTCCAGATCCATTGCGCCATGGCGCGCGTCCAATCGAAGACGGGATTGCCGCCGATAAGGCCGTCGAAGTCGTCGGGATAGCGCTGGGCGAGGATCATCGCCTCCTGGCCGCCTTTCGAGCAGCCCTGAAAGTACGCCTGCTTGGCAGATTGGCCGTAGAAAGCATCGATGATTTTCTTGGCTGCGATTGCCGTGGAATGTGGCGCGCGGTTTCCCCAATCCTGAACGCGGTCCGCATCACGCAAAAACGATGGGTCACCGGCTGGCGCTGTCCCATCGTCTGTTCCGGCTACGGCATAGGCCTGACGCAAGCCGTTAGCCATGGCGGAATGCGGAACAGCGCCGGCGAATCCGCCATTGCCGACCTGCAAATATTTTCCATTCCAATTATCGGACGGGAGCCAAACTTCAAATTGGATTTTCGAGCTCGCGCTCGGATGCGCGCTGCCGACAACACGACAGAATTTGGTCAACCCAATGAGCGCGTCGCCCTTTGGCGGCGTAAACGCGCCATCGAAGAGCGCGGCGGTCTCGATCCGCACGGTGGGTATGGAAAGGTTGCGCAGGGTGTCGCATCGATCGGCGGTGGAGTCGCTCGCTTGCGCAGTAGAGGATAAGAGAGCGGCGAAAACGAATGTTAAGCTGAACTGACCTAAATTCATCTGGGTCACGTTTTCCTCCCCTTTGTTCGGCCGCGTCGTTAGCTTCTTAGTAGCTCGGCCATATCGAGTGCGAAGCGATAGCGTACGTCGACCGTCTATCGACTTCGGGCAAATTACAGGCCGCTGCTATGCGGTCAAGGCCAGCGCTTGCCGCCCTCGTGTGGCAGGGGTGCAGCGCGGTTTGCCTGCACCCCTATTTCAGCGTGAGGAGACGCCGCCGCTTTAAGCGCGTTGTCCTCGCGAAGGGCTGCGGGAACGCTTGACCGCTGGAAAGAGCGACACTCACATTTACTAACCTTTCGCTGGAATTTCGGAGGACGGCTGGATCCGTGAATTCATCGGCGCCGAACATTGCATCTCTTCCATCAGACTATCAGCGGTCTTATCCCAATCGCCCGCGAGCTGCAGAAATAGTTCTCGTTCGAAGGGATGAGATGTTTCTCTAGCATCGCGACGAGCTTGTTCTGCTCGCGCACGGCATGCCGCTAGACGTGAACTTAACGTGTCCATATCTTACTCGGTCTAAGCCCTGAACCGCGGCATCCATGAATGCGAGGCCATTTTGCCATCGGGCGGGCGCTCCATTGGGCTATTTGAAAAGGAAGGAGCGTGAGCGCCTACGCATTATCGATTGTCGCGCCACGCGCGAGCCAAACCGCGACACGTCGTCGCGGCTTGGTCGTCGTCGCTTACTCGCCTACTTCTGCAGGATCAACTTCTGAACGCGCCAGTTCGAAGTTTCAGCAACGTAGATCAAATATTCGGACGGGCAAGCGATCTGATGGCCGCCGGAGAACGAGCCGAGCTGCCGCCCCGAGCGCCCAATCACGCCGAGTACCTTACCGTCGGTAGAGAGCTTGAAGATCCGGCCCGGCCAGGTCGACTCTCCGAGGAAAATGACCTTATCGTTGTCCGGCGGGATGCACAGCGAGTTCGGCGCACCGACTCCTCTGTTGATAGCATCACCCGTCGGCGTATTGCCATTGACGGCCCTGCTGGTCGGATCGGGCGGAACCGCGACAGCGAATTTGCGCAAGAACTTGCCTTCCACGTCGAACACCTGGACACGGCGGTTTCCCCGATCGCCGACGTAGATGTTGTCGCTCTTGTCGATGGCGATCGCATGCGGCGTGTTGAATTGACCATCGCCGGTGCCATGACTGCCCCACATCTTCACAAAATCTCCGGTGGGGGAGAACTTTGCCACCCGGGCATTGACGTAGCCGTCACTAATGTAGGTGTTACCCTTGGAATCCCAAGCCACGTCCGTCGGCAGGCGGAAGTTGCCCTCTTGATGCGGAAGATGTTCACCCGGCTTAGGGTGAGCCTCACCACCGCCTTCGACTTCCGCGACACCCTCCTGTCTGCGGCCGTACACTTCCACGACGCGCCCAGCCGGACTGAACTTGACGATCATGTTCGTGCCTTTGTCGATCGTCCAGATATTGTCATTCTTATCGATACGCACGCTGTGGGCCGCGGCAAAGCCGTAAAGCCCTTTGCCGATCTCGCGGATGAACTTGCCGTTCGCGTCGAACTCATACAATTGACCGGCCGCTTGACCGAAAACCGGACCAGCCATCTCAGGCATGGAACGGGTGAAGACGAAAACGTTGCCTTTGGAATTGGTGGCGACGCCGCCCACTTCGCCGAAGTTCTGACCATTCGGAAGGTCGGGGAAGTTCGGGACCGAGGTGAACTTGATTTGAGGTGCCGATTGTTGCGCCAGCGACGGGCCGGCCAGAAACGCAAGAAGAATGGCTGCGAGATATTTTTTCACGACTTCCTCCCCGATGAAAAATTTATTGACGGACCTCACGTCTAGCCAGCCAAGGGCTGACCGGGCGTGAGCGACGCGAATATCACGTCTTAGTAAGTAAAGCGTAAGCCGACCCGGAACACCGTTCCCATGATGTCGTAGATGCCGGCCACCCCCGTCGCCAAATTGATGTAGTTGGCGACGGTCGGGATTTCCGCTGGATCCCGATTGAAAACGTTCTTCACGGTGAAGTACGCCGTCGAACGCGCCGCCCCAACATCAAACCCGTAGGTAATGTTGGCGTCGAGATAGAACGCGCCCGGAAGGCGGTTGTTATTCACGGTCACATTTTGCGCCGTCGACGTAGGGCAACCCGACGTACATTCAACCCATTCGGCATTAAGGAGACCCGAGCTGAGCAAGCGGCCGGTCAGGCTGACCGTCACCGGATCCAGGTCGTAGGTCGCCGAGAGGTTCATTCTCCAATTGGGCGGTCCGTCGCCGTTGTTTACGCCAACCTGATTGGAGGGCGGCGTGAGCTTATTGTCCGCATAGTTGCGCAGATAGAACGTCGCATTGCCATGCAGCACAACATCGCCTTCAAGGCCATCGAGCGCATCAGCTACCGCGAAGCGGTAGGAGCTCTCGACATCGATGCCCTTGAGATCCTGTTCGGCGATATTGAAGAATTGGCGCCTGACTTCCGAGATGACGCCGTTGGTGCGCGTGATGCCCGGGCAGAACTCCGGCCGCAGACCGTTCACACAGTAGTCGATGATGTTCTGAGACGAGACGGTGCCGATGCCGCCCTTCAGCTTCACATTCCAATAATCGACGGAGGCGGTGAAGCCCTCGAGGAAGGTCGGCGACAACACGACGCCGACGCCCAACGTATCGGCCTTTTCTGGTGCCAGATTCGCGTTACCCGAGGCGAACTGGTTGACTGTCGGCGTGGTGTTGGTGACAGGATCCCTAAGGGTCCCGAGCGAGAAGGCCGTGGGCTGGAAGAGTTCCTGGATGTTCGGCGCGCGAATGTCGCGAGATCGCGTTACGCGGAACCTGATGTCCTGACTCGGCGCATACGTGGTTCCCACTTTCCATGTCGTGACGTAGCCCGCCAGGCTGTAGCTGGTCGCCCTGACGGCGGCGCTGATATCCCAACTATCGGCAAAGGACGCGTCCTTGACGAGCGGAACGACGGTTTCGATCGCGCCCTCGGTCACAGACTGTTTCCCATCGAGAACCGGCAGATTGGCGACGTTGTGCCCGTTGGCGACCGACGTGGCGTCCGGCCTGTTCAGCACGTCCTCGATCCGATGCTCGGCGCTGAACGCCATTGAGACCGCACCGGCCGGAACAGAGAACGGCTCGCCGGACATGGAAGCCGAGATCACGGCCTGCTGGACCTTGTTCCAGCTTTGCGAGTCTTCGCCCGTGATGTACGCGCGTCCGGCGCCGTTTTGCTCGTTCACCCCAATGCCCATGGTATTCCAGGGCGAGCATGGATGGTTTGGCTGGGTCAGCTTGATCCGGCAGACAATCCCGCCCGTTGTCGGGTGGACCACCGCGTCCGTCGCCAACTGGTAGTTGGCAGTCGTAAAGGTGTTATAGAAATGCAGCAGCGGCCGGCTGATCCCGTACGAAGCATAAGTATTCCAGGTCCAGGCAGAGCCGAACGCGTCGAAACTGCCGTCGAGCCCCACTGAGTTCTGGAGCGAGATGCGCAGGTTGTCGGCGTAGTGGTCGCCCATGTCGTAGTTCCAGGTGCCGAGCTGGATCGTGGTGACATTGGCGGCGACCATCGCCGCGCGGACTGACGCCGGCAGGTACACATTATCGAGTCTCACCACTGGGCCAGTATTGTTAAGCCTCTGCGGCGGGCTGACGGTGCCTTGTTCGCGTGAGCTGGTCCAGGAGGACTGAACAAAGAAATTCACGTCGTCCGTCAGGTCGTAGGATATGCGCGTAAAGACGTTCTGACGATGCGCCTCAAATGCCATCTGATAGAATTTTCTGTAGTCCGTAGCCTGCCAATCGCCGCCTTGCGTGTTGGAATTACTGGTGAGGGGGCCATAGTTGAATTGGTAAGGGACGCCGTTCTGGCCGAAAGCGATCCCCTTCAGCGGACCAGTCTGAACCATGCCGCCGTAGGTCCCTCCGGTAAAGCCGACCCGATCCAGCACGAGCTGGTTCGGCTGCCCATTGGTCGCGGTATAAGCCGGGTTCAGCATAATATAGTGGCCGGTCCGGTTCCACTTGCGGCCGCCGTCGCCATCGGTACCGGAATTGTAATTTTCTTCGCCGGACAGCAGGACGTGCCCGCGGCCGTTGGCGAACTCGAAGCCGGCGGAGAGCTTGAGGGAGAAGTTCTCGGCGTCGCCGTAGACGGTCATGCCGCCGCTAAGGTCGCCTTTTACCCCGACGAAGTTCTTGTCGAGCACGAAGTTCACAACGCCGGCGACCGCATCGGAGCCGTACACGGCGGAGGCGCCGCCGGTGACGATGTCAACGCGCGTGACCAGCTGCTGCGGATAGGAGCTGATATCGACGTTCTGGCCCGAGACGGACGAACCGACCGTCCTCTGGCCATCGAGCAGAATGAGCGTGCGGGCCGCGCCGAGACTTCTGAGGTTCGCGTTACTCTGACCGCTGGTCCCTGAGGAAAGGCCGCCGGAGGTGGAGGCGCTGACGCCCGAGCCCGAGAAAGCGGGCATTTCGGCAACCAGGACCGCGAGATTGGGGTCGGGCCGGTTGGCGAGCTGCTCGGCGCCGATCACGGCGAGCGGCGTAGGCGCTTCATAGCCTTCGCGGACGATGCGCGAGCCGGTCACAACCACCTCTTCAATATCTACCTCGGGCGGCGCGGCGGCCGCCTGGTTGGAGGAGGACGATTGGGCGGCCGCGGCCGATGCGAAAATGCCGCACATGGCCGGGGTGAATGCGAAAGTGGACAATAAGACGGTGCGAAGAGCCTTGCCCTTTCGTCCGCGGAAAACACCCCCGGTCACGACAACAGAACTCGAGTTACGCGAACACAACATAGCTTCCCCCCAAAGGATATTTTCTCAATACGCTTGAATCGAGAACACGGCGTGTCTCGATTTGCCTCCCAGCAGAAACCGATACGCAGGCACTCTCGGTAACCCGACTAGCATTGTCGCGTAAATACAATTCTGCGTAAATGTGGCAATTAGCTGCAGGGCGAAATGCAATGGCCTACCCAGGTACAGCGTATCTAGCTAAAGCTTAGTGGATTTTCTTCGAGGTTCACGCTGATGCGAAGCCGTTTCTGGAATCGAGCATTGGGCGTGAGTACCGCCTCCCGATTAAAGGCGTACCAGTCGTGCGCGGCCGGTGCTATCCGGCCGATCGCGCAAAGACCATTTTAAAAACGCGTGGATGGATGAAGCGGATCCCTTCGGCTTTTCCGCCAGCTCCGCGCACGATCGCGACCAACCCGTCCTCATCCTTATAAATGTCCCGCGACACTGGCGTAAGCACCGTCGCCGCGCTGGGACGATTGACTGGAGCGAGAACCAAGCCGCCGTTCCTTACCGAAAGTGTCAATTCGGCGTTGGCCTCGCCGCTGGTGTAGCGGCCCGCCAGCGCCTCAAGCTCGGATGCCGGCGGCGTATAGGGATCGACTTTCCGGAAAGAGGTGACTTCGCCGTCCGCCGTGCGGCTGTCCACGCCTGTCTCCTTGAAGGTCATTTCCGCCCCCCCGTTCTGATAACGCCGCGTGTCCAGTCGGACGAGTTTAACCTCGCGCGCTCCTTCGATGAGATTGAAGTCGCCACCCTGTGCGGCGACGCGGACAGCGCGGCCCGTGCGCTCGTCGATATAAAGGCCCGGCAATTGCGAGATTTCGGCGCTGGTTGCTGAGCCCGCTGCCTTCGCGGGCGCAACAGCCGCCCCGAACTTCGGCTGCAAATGCGCGACTGAATCACGACCCACCCGGGTAGCGTTTATCGACGCGCCGTTACAAAGCACCGCCACACTCACACCTAACGACGGATAGCGCGCCAGCCAAGCCCTGTACGCCGCAGTGCCGCCACCATGCGAGATCTCGGCCACGCCGTTATAGGAACCGTGTTGGAGACCCCGGGCGTAAGCGATCTTGCGCCCGCTCGTCAGTACAGCCTGCTCTTCCAAGTGCCGGGTGACGAAATCTCCCAGTTTTTTGGACGTGAGGACTTCATTCCATTTCAGAAGATCGTTCGCGGTCGTAAGCAGCGCACCGTGTCCGTAGGTGTCTTCGAACGGCATTTCCTGAGTATAGCCGTCGGCCGTTTTTTCGCGGTAAGCAATGGCGCGGTCCGGTACCACGCGGCGGAAGTCGTCGCGCCACGACGTTTTGGTCATGCCGAACGGGACGAAGAAGTGCTCCCGCGTGAATACAGGTAGAGACTTGCCGCTCACGCGTTCGACGATGAAGGCCGCGAGGTTGAAGCCGGTGTTGTTATAGGAATATGCCTCACCGGGCTTAAAGTTCAGCGCCTTCTGTCGGACGGTGATCTCCAGCACTTCTTGGTTCGTGCGGAACACGTACGACCGCGGCCAGCCGGCGATGCTGGACACTTCGCCCCAGTCGCGCAGGCCGTTGGTGTGACTTAGGAGGTGGTTGATGGTGATCGGCGTATCGTAGACCGGCAACTCGGGGATATATGTCCGGATGTCGTCGGTCAGTGCGAGTTTTCCTTCCTCGGCAAGGATGAGGATCGAGGCGGCCGTGAACTGCTTCGCGATAGAACCGGCTTCCATGACTGTCTCGGGCGTAATGGGCACGGCATGCTCGAGGTCCGCCAGACCATAAGCCCCAAACGTGGTCGGCTGGCCCTGACGCGCCACACCCACGGCGCAACCGGGCGCTTCCGGATCCTGTCCTTTGAATAGCCCGTCGAAATCAGCGGCTGAAGCCGGCAGCGGCGCAGTGGCGATCGAGCACAGCAGAATCCAACGCGATATGGTGCGCATCCTCTCTCCTCCCCGGAACTGAGAATCCTCGTGAATCCCAGTACGCAGACTACCTGATCAACCCGACACGGGGCAGTTCTTATCTGTGAAAGATAAATATGATGAAATTCTCTAGTCCTGGAGAGACGGCGCCAGTAAAGCCACGCGCTAGAACGTGTATTTCACTGTCATGCCGTAACGGCGCGGGGGCAGCGGCACGCAATTCACCAGACGGCTGGAGTTGGGTGTGGTCAGGCTCGAGCCCGGCACACTCCCCAAGACGCCATTCGATTCCGGACTGCACGCGGCCTTATTAAACACGTTGGTGACGAAGGCCGAGAAGCTCGCCCGTGTGTCGCGCACATTGGTGATGTTGAAGCGCAGGTTCGTGAACTGATAGCCGAGGGCCTTCTGCTCCGG
>CAMDOZ010000081.1 GCA_945903705.1 Fidelibacterota bacterium
GAGCTGCTCGCGGTCGATCCGAAGTCCATCAACTGGGAGCAGCGCCAGAAGATCGGCAAGACCACCATCGACGGCAACCAGCTCGACAAAGCGAAAGCGGATGCCATCACCAAGGAGATCACCGAACTTCGTGTCGCCAAGACGATGGAAGGCATCAAGAAGGCGGTCGCCAACGGCGGGACCGTGATGCCTAAGGCGAAGTAGAGACGTCTTCGACAAAAAAGCCCGCGGTTCGCCGCGGGCTTTTTCTTTTCTGGTGCAGGCTTACTTGACCGGCGGGCCACCCGACCTCGTGAACTTCTGAACGCGGTAGTCCTCGGACGTATAGAGATTG
Source organism: Fidelibacterota bacterium (assembly GCA_945903705.1). Taxonomy (GTDB): domain Bacteria; phylum Pseudomonadota; class Alphaproteobacteria; order Rhodospirillales; family Rhodospirillaceae; genus SHVO01. The sequence goes on from CAMDOZ010000081.1 coordinate 335, forward strand.
CCTTCGGAATCGAAGGCCACTTCGTGCGGGCGCATCAGCTCGCCGGCCCAGGTGCCGTACCAGCCAAAGTTGCCTATGACCTTGCCGTCGGCCCGGTTCACGAAGCGTACCTGAGAGTTGCCCATATCATTGATGCCGAGGATGGTCTGCTTGGCATCGGGCCAGAAGGCGATGGAGCCCACCGAGCCCGATTGCAGTGTTTCCTTGTCGTAGATCCACTCCGTGACAAAGGTGCCGTCCTTCTTGAAGACCTGCACACGATTGTTAAGCCGGTCGCAGACATAGACGAGACCGTCCTTGGACACGCGCACGCAGTGCGCAATGCGGAACTGCTGTGCCAAGGGCGCGTTGGGGTCGTAGGCGCCGATGTTGTCGTCGGTCGGCGGTTTTCCGTAAGCGCCCCACTGGCGCTTGAATTTGCCGGTGTCGGCATCGAAGACGATGACGCGGTGATTGCCGTAGCCGTCGGCGATGTAGACTTCGTTGTCGACAGGATCGACGGAGAAGTTCGCGGGGCCCGAGAGCTGCGTCGTGTCGCGGCTGCCCTTGGAGGGGCCGGGCTTTCCAATCTGCATCAGGAATTTGCCATCGGGCGAAAACTTGAGAACCAGACCGTTCTCCGGCTCGCCCTTCTCGCCGGGCCGCGTCGCGCTGCCGCCGAGCCAGATGTTGCCCTTGTAGTCCACATAGAGTCCGTGCTCGGAGCGCGGCCAGTCATAGCCCGCGCCCGGTCCACCCCAGCTGCGCACGACATTGCCGGCCTTATCGAACTCGACCACATGGGGCGCCGAGATACAGCACTTGCCGCGCTTCGGAGTCTGCGCCGCGCTCAGGGCATAGCGCGGGGTCTCGGACGGTGCGTGATAGATGAACAGATGATCGCGCGAGTCGACGAAGATTCCGCCGACGAGCCCAAAGGTCCAGTTGTTCGGCAGCGGAAGTTTGGGGAAGGACGTATCGATCTTGTATTGCGGCATCAAAGGCGCGGCGTCGGCCGCGACAGCGCTTTGTGCAGACGCGATCACCGCAAGCGACAGAATCGAAATGCGTATGTGTGCGAGGACTGATTTCGGCACAGCTGCTCTCCCCCAGATGAAACGGACTTCACCAGACAGTAAGGCGCGAGGCGACCGCAACGGAGAGCTTTTGGCATCTAGTTTAGGGCGCCTAAAGACGGGCGAATCGCCCCGATTCCAGCGCGTTAGCTCGTTTTAGGCCAAGGCCTTCCCATTCGCGTAGGTGCTGATTAAATAGGCATTCGACCTGTTTGAGCAGTTTTTTTGCAGAACAGCGACGCCTATCCATTGACGGGCGTATTTATTGCCTTTACGGTTATGTGCACTGCAATAAAGGAGCCTTCCACGGGCTTCCCAAAGCAGAAACCGTCTCGCGTCAGCGGGCGGCGGTGGTCTATTGTTTACCTGATCTAAATCCAGGGGATGTGATCGGTGGCGCTTATTCCGACCATGCGGGCCGTGCAGGCCTTTGAGGCCGTCGCCAGATGCGGAAGCGTCACGGCCGCCGCCGAAGAGCTCTGCGTTTCGCCCGGAGCGATCAGCCAGCAGATCCACAATATCGAAGAAGCCTTGAGCGCCAGCCTCTTCGAGCGCCGCGGACGTTCGCTGAGCCTCACCTCGTGGGGTCGCATGTACTACGAGCGGGTGCGAGTCGCCTTCGACCAACTGCGTCTCGCGCAAGATACCTTGCAGCTGGCGCGCACCAAGCCCGGCATTGTCATCAGTGCTTTGCCGTCGTTAGCCATGCGCTGGCTGCGGCCCTTGATCCAGGAGTGGCGCGCGAGCCATCCGAACGCGACCATCCGGCTGATCGGCACCGACGAAGAGGCGGCACTCCAGAACGACCATATCGACTTCCGCATTTCCTACGGCGCCGACGCACGCAAATACGACCACTTCGCCGAACTCTATGTGGATGCGGTCGTGCCCGTTTGCTCTCCCGCATTCCTTGCGCGCAATCCCGTCGAGTCGCCGGCCGACATTCTCAACGGACCACTGATCGACATCGAGTGGGACATCCGTCATGCGACCGCGCCGTCGTGGGCCGATTGGGCGCAGAGCGTGGGTGAGCCGCCGCCAAAGGCCGCGGGCGAGATGACCTTCTCGCTGTCGGCGGCCGGGATCGACACGGCGATCGCCGGTGGGGGTTTCGCACTGGCGCAGATCTCGATGATCGTCGACGACCTTGCCGACGGGCGGCTGGTGATTCCCATCGACCGCCGCCTCAGCATGCCGGAGTCTTACTTCCTGGCGTGGGACCGGGCCGCGCTGGACCGGCCGTTCGGCCCGGACTTCCGGACCTTCCTGCTCAATGCCGCGCGGCGTCAAGCGGGGCTCTCGATGGGCCGCGAACAAGCCTCGGCCCCGGTGCGATTCAAGAAGGCGATGAAGGTCGGATAGACCACCTAAAGAGAACGTGGGTCTTTTCTTAAGCGTGTCCTACGGACCCGCTTCGTGTGCGCGCTCTTTCAGAGCGCGCTCAGGTCGCGCATGACGCCCGCGAACTTGCGAGCGACCTCGTCGCGCCGGTGATGACGCCCGCCCGAGACCGCCTTCTTGCCGTTCACCCACACGCAGTCCACCAAAGAATTCCCGCCGGTGAAAATCCAGGTGTCGAGAATGTCGTCGCCTTTGCGCGATGCGAGGGCGGTCGACTCGCGCCGCAGCGTGAGGAAATCCGCGGGCGCACCGGCTGAAAGACCCGCCGGATTCGTGCCCAATGAGAGCGCGCCGCCGATGGCGGCGCTTTGGAACAACGCGCGACCCGTGGAGCGGCCTTCCGCCGCCATGACGTTGCGCGCGCGGTGGAACAGGCGTTGGGAGTACTCGAGCATGCGCAGCTCGTCGGCAATGCCGATTTGCACGTTGGAATCGGAGCCGATGCCGTAGCGGCCGCCGCTTGCGATGAAGGCACGGGCATTGAAGACGCCGTCGCCAAGGTTGGCTTCCGTGATGGGGCAAAGGCCCGCCGTCGCGCCGGACTTGGCCAAGCGCGCTGTCTCGCCTTCGGTCATATGCGTGGCATGGACGAGACACCACTGTTCGTTGACGGCGTTGTGATCGAGCAGCCAATCCACCGGGCGACGTCCAGACCAGGCGAGGCATTCCTCGACCTCTTTGGTCTGCTCGGAGATATGGATGTGAATCGGCGCATCGCCCGCCATGGCCGCCACCGCCGTGAGTTCGTCCGGCGCAACAGCGCGCAGCGAATGGGGCGCAACACCGACGATGCCGGTGCCCAAGGCTTTCACGGCCGCGCGGCAGCCGTCCAGCAGGCGTTCGTAGCCGCGCACGTCATTTATGAAACGGCGCTGATCTTCGCGTGGCGGCGCCGCACCGAAGTTGGCGTGGGCGTAGAATACAGGCAGAAGCGTGAGGCCGATGCCGGTCTCATTTGCCGCGGCGGCAAGTCGCGTGGCCATTTCGGCGATATTTCCGTAAGGACGGCCGTCGCGGTCGTGGTGGAGATAGTGAAACTCGCCCACGCGGCTGAATCCGGCCTCGAGCATTTCCACGTAAAGCTGGGCGGCGACCGCTTCGAGTTGGTCGGGACTGATCTCCTGCGCGAATCGGTACATGAGATCGCGCCAGCTCCAGAAATTGTCCTCGGTCGGACCGCGCAACTCGGTGAGCCCGGCCATCGCCCGCTGAAAGGCGTGGCTATGGAGGTTGGGAATGGCGGGAATGAGGATCGCGTGCTGCTCGTCGGCTTCGCGCGACGGCGTCCCCGGTGTGACGGAGACGATGCGGCCGGCTTCGATCACGACCCGCACGTCGGAGTTCCATCCGAGAGGCGTCAGCGCCTGGGCCGCGTGAACGACGGTCATCCGAGTATCCTTTTAGCCAAGCTGATTCCCATTAAAGTAGGCCGGGAGTCAGCTTGCTTTCGGTCTGAATATGTCTATACATTATCCGGGTCAGGGCGACTTGGAAACCGGGAATTCGCATGCCAAAAGGCACAAATTCGCGAGCTGCGGAAAGGCTTTTCCGTAACGCGCGCCTGGCGACCCTAGCCCCGGGACTCCCGGGGTTGGGCCTTGTCGACAAGGGCGCGATCGCCGTCAAAAACGGCCGGATCGCTTATGCTGGACCGGAAGCGGACCTGCCCGCCGCGCTAAAGAACGGTGAGATCACCGACGTCGGCGGCCGCTGGGTCACCCCCGGCCTGATCGACTGCCACACCCACCTTATATATGCGGGCAACCGCGCTCATGAATTCGAGCTGCGCCTCCGGGGCGCCGGCTACGAGGAAATCGCCCGGGCCGGCGGCGGCATCGTCTCGACCGTCAAACATTCGCGGGAAGCCGACCAGGCGGAGCTGGTGCGCCAGTCGCTGCCGAGACTCGACGCGTTGATCGCAGAGGGTGCGACCACGGTCGAGGTAAAGTCCGGCTACGGACTCGATCTCGAGAACGAAGCGAAGGCCCTGCGCGCGGCCCGGCAACTGGGCGAAGAGCGGCCGGTGACGATCCGCACAACCTTCCTCGGCGCCCACGCGATGCCGGTGGAGGCCAAGGGCGACAAGCGCGCCTATATCGATTCCATCGTGAATGTGATGCTGCCCGCGATCGCGAAGGAGAATCTCGCGGACGCGGTGGATGCCTTTTGTGAAGGCATCGCGTTCTCGCCGGAAGAAGTCACGCGGGTGTTCGAAGCGGCGGCGGCGCATAAACTGCCTGTGAAGCTGCACGCGGACCAGCTCTCGAACTTGCGCGGCGCCATGCTGGCGGCGAAGTTCAAGGCGCTGTCGGCGGACCACCTCGAACACACCGACGAAGCGGGCGTCGCGGCCATGGCGAAGGCCGGCACCGTGGCCGTGCTTCTGCCGGGGGCTTTCTATTTCATGCGCGATACGCGCCAGCCGCCCATTGCGCTGTTCCGCCAGTACGGTGTGTCCATGGCGGTGTCGACGGATTCCAACCCCGGGACGTCTCCTCTGACGTCGATCCTGATGTCGATGAATCTGGCCGCCACCTTGTTCCGGCTTTCGGTGGATGAATGTATCGCCGGCGTCACGCGCGAAGCGGCGCGGGCCTTGGGCATGAGCGATGAGATCGGCACGCTGGAGACAGGCAAGAGCGCGGACCTCGCGATCTGGGATATCGATCGGCCGGCGGAGCTGGTCTACCGCATGGGCTTTAACCCGCTGCATGCGCGCGTGTGGAGAGGCCAATGACGGTCGTGTTGAAGCCGGGCGCGACGAGTCTCAAGGACTGGCGCGCGATCTACCGAGGAGCAGGCGCGGCGCTGGATCCCGCATGCCGGCCCGCGGTCGAGGCGAGCGCAAAGGCGGTCGCGCGCATCATCGCCAAGGGTGCGCCGGTCTATGGCATCAACACCGGCTTCGGAAAACTTGCGAGCGTGAAGATCGAAGAAGCCGATCTCCAGCAGCTGCAGCGCAATATCGTGCTCTCGCATTCGGCCGGCGTGGGCGAGCCCATGCCTGTGAACGTCGCGCGTCTGATGATGGCCTTGAAACTCGCGAGCCTCGGCCAGGGTGCGTCAGGCATCCAGCCAGGCACCCTCGACCTGCTCGAGGCCATGATCGCGCGCGACATAATTCCTGTGATTCCCAATCAAGGATCGGTGGGAGCCTCGGGTGATCTTGCGCCGCTCTCCCACATGACCTCGGTGATGATCGGAGTCGGCGAAGCGTTCACACCGAAGGGCCGGATGAGCGCCGTTGACGCATTGAAAAGCGCGGGCCTTGCGCCGATCACCTTGGGTGCCAAGGAAGGCTTGGCGCTTCTGAACGGCACGCAGTTCTCCACGGCCTACGGTTTGGCGGGCCTGTTCGAGGCCGAAGTGCTGTTCCAGGCTGCGGTAGTGACCGGGGCGCTGACCACCGATGGGGCGAAGGGCTCGAACACGCCGTTCGATCCGCGCATTCATGCGTTGCGTAAGCACCAGGGCCAGATCGAAGCGGCGAATACCTACCGCGCCCTCATGGAAGGCAGCGCGATCCGCGCGTCGCACCTCGTCAATGACAGCCGCGTGCAGGATCCCTATTGCCTGCGCTGTCAGCCCCAGGTGATGGGCGCCTGCCTCGATATGCTGCGCAATGCCGCGCGATTCCTCGAGACCGAAGCCAACGGCGTTTCCGACAATCCGCTGATCTTCGCCGCGGAGGACGAGGCGCTGTCGGGCGGAAACTTCCATGCGGAACCGGTGGCTTTCGCGGCGGATATGATTGCTATAGCGGTCTGTGAAATCGGCTCGCTGGCGGAACGGCGTCTCGCCATGCTGATCGATCCGGCCCTTTCCTGCTTGCCCGCCTTCCTGACACCGAAGCCCGGTCTCAACTCCGGCTTCATGATCCCGCAGGTGACGGCGGCGGCGCTGGTGTCGGAGAACAAACAGCGCGCGTACCCCGCGAGTGTGGATTCCATTCCGACGTCGGCCAATCAGGAAGACCATGTGTCCATGGCCGCCCACGGCGCGCGCCGCCTGATCTCGATGGTGGAGACGGCGAATGCCGTGATTGCCATTGAGCTCCTGGCCGCCGCACAGGCTTGCGACTTTCTGGCGCCTCTGACCTCGAGCGCTGCCTTGGAAGCGGTCCGCAAGCGCGTACGAGCGGACGTGCCGAAGCTCGAAGACGATCGCTACTTCCATCCCGACATTCAGAAGGCGCTTCACATCGTGCGCTCCGGCGCGCTGGCCGAGGCCGTGAAAGGCGTCAAGCTGCCGGAGGCGATTGCATGAGCCCCGCGTGGCTGACCGTCAGCGAAGGGCCCGCGCCGCTCATCCTTTCCATGCCGCATACCGGCACGGAACTCGCGGACATCGCGCCGAAGTTGGTATCGACGTGGATCGGCCGCAAGGACGCCGACTGGTGGATCGAGAGGCTCTATGACTTTGGCCGGACCTTAGGGGCCACCATCGTACGCACGTCCTTGTCCCGCACGGTGATCGACGTGAACCGCGACCCCAGCGGCGTGTCGCTCTACCCCGGTCAGGCGACAACCGAACTGTGCCCGACCACCACCTTCGACGGCGAGCCGCTCTACAAGCCGGGCCAGGGGCCGAATGACGCGGAGATCGCAGACCGCCGCGCGCGGTTCTATGACCCGTATCACAAAGCCCTCGGAGACCAGATCGCGCGCCTTCGCGCCAAACACGCGAGCGTCGTGCTCTACGATTGTCATTCCATCCGCTCGGTGGTGCCGCGCCTGTTCGAGGGCGAGCTTCCCAACTTCAACATCGGCACCAACAGCGGAAAGTCGTGCGACGCCGCGCTGGAGACCGCCGTGGCGGGGGCTTGCGCCAAATCCGCCTACAGTCATGTCGTCAATGGCCGCTTCAAGGGCGGTTACATCACCCGCCACTACGGCCGGCCGGCGGAGAACGTACACGCCGTCCAGATGGAGCTGGCCTGCCGCGGCTATCTCAAGGAATGCAATGGACCCGTCAACGAGAAGGACTGGCCGGTGCCGTACGACGCCGAATTCGCCGCGCCGATGCGCGCGGCCTTAAGCGGGGTACTGAACGCATGCCTCGCTTTCGCAACACAAACTCGTCCCTAGAGGAATCCCCATGAAACGCCTCGATAACGCCCGTGTGATCCGCGCGCCGCGCGGCACCGAACTCTCCGCCAAGAGCTGGCTGACGGAAGCGCCCTTGCGCATGCTGATGAACAACCTGGACCCGGACGTCGCGGAAAAGCCGGAAGAGCTGGTCGTTTACGGCGGCATCGGCCGCGCCGCGCGCGACTGGGACTCCTATGACAGGATCGTGGCGACCTTGAAGCGCCTGGAGTCGGACGAGACCTTGCTCATTCAGTCCGGGAAGCCCGTGGGCGTATTCAAGACACATGCGGATGCACCGCGCGTCCTCCTCGCGAACTCCAACCTCGTGCCGCGCTGGGCGACCTGGGAGCACTTCAACGAGCTCGATAAGAAGGGCCTGATGATGTACGGCCAGATGACGGCCGGTTCGTGGATCTACATCGGCTCGCAGGGCATCGTGCAGGGTACGTATGAGACTTTTGTCGAGATGGGCCGCCAGCATTTCAACGGCGATCTCTCCGGCAAGTGGATCCTGACGGCGGGCCTCGGCGGCATGGGCGGCGCGCAGACGCTGGCCGCGACCATGGCCGGGGCGTCCTGCCTCGCCATCGAATGCCGGCCGACCTCGATCGAATTCCGCCTGCGCACGGGGTATGTGGACGTACAGGCCAAGGATCTCGATGACGCGCTGGCGATCATCGCCAAGGCGACGAAGGAAAAGAAAGCTCTCTCGGTCGGCCTGCTCGGCAATGCCGCCGAAATTCTTCCGGAGCTGGTGCGCCGCGGCGTGAAACCCGACGCGGTGACCGACCAAACTTCGGCCCATGATCCGGTGAACGGGTATTTGCCTATCGGATGGACGTTGCAGAAGTGGGAAGAACAGCGCCTGAAGGATCCGAAGGGCGTGGCGAAGGCCGCGAAGGAGTCGATGGCGGTGCATGTGCGCGCCATGCTCGATTTCCACAAGCAAGGCATCCCGACCGTCGACTACGGCAACAACATCCGCCAGATGGCCTTTGAAGAAGGCGTCAAAGACGCCTTCGCATTCCCGGGCTTCGTTCCGGCCTATATCCGCCCCCTGTTCTGCCGCGGCGTGGGTCCCTTCCGCTGGGCGGCGCTGTCCGGCGATCCCACCGATATCGCCAAGACCGACGCCAAGGTGAAAGAGCTGATCCCCAACGACAAGCATCTGCACAACTGGCTGGACATGGCCGCCAAGCGCATCAAGTTCCAAGGCCTGCCGGCGCGCATCTGCTGGGTGGGCCTTGGCGAGCGTCATCGCCTGGGCCTCGCGTTCAACGAGATGGTCAAGACGGGCGAGCTGAAGGCGCCCGTGGTGATCGGCCGCGATCATCTGGACTCCGGCTCGGTCGCCTCGCCCAACCGCGAAACGGAAGCGATGAAGGACGGCTCCGATGCCGTGTCCGACTGGCCGCTGCTGAACGCGCTGCTCAATACCGCGTCGGGCGCGACCTGGGTGTCGCTGCATCACGGCGGCGGCGTGGGCATGGGATTCTCGCAGCATTCGGGCATGGTGATCGTATGCGACGGCACGCCAGACGCCGCACGGCGCCTCGGCCGCGTGCTGTGGAACGATCCCGCCACCGGGGTCATGCGTCACGCGGACGCGGGCTATGACATCGCCATCGACTGCGCGCGGGAAAAAGGCCTCGACCTTCCCAGCCTGTCGAAATAAGTCTTGGCAAAGTAACCGCGACGACGATGCAGATCATCCGGTCGGCGAGCTATAAGCGCATGCCGTGGAAGAACGGCGGCGGAGAGACGACCGAGATCGCGGTGTCTCCGCCGGGCGCCGACTTCGCGGCCATGGGCTGGCGACTGTCCATGGCGACCGTGGCGGCGGACGGGCCGTTCTCGTCGTTTCCGGGAATCGACCGCACACTTTCAGTTCTGTCCGGCACGCTGGGCCTCGATATCGGCGGCGCGCGGGTTGACCTGATGGAGATGTCGCCGCCCCACAGCTTTCCGGGCGAAGCCGCGGTTCACGGGGTCGTGGTACGCGGTCCGGTGACGGATCTAAACGTGATGACCCGGCGCGAGGCCCTGCGTCATGATGTGCGGCGCATCGCCGTGGCCGGTGAGAAAAGCGTGATTGTCGAACCGCGAACGCTGGTTCTTTTCTGTCAGACCGGCGCGGTCAGTCTACCCACCGGCGAAACTTTGCAGGCGTTCGACACCGCCATCGGCGAGACCTCGGGCGGCGCCATTGTCCTAAAGTCGGCCGCGCCGTCGACGCTTTATGTAATTACAATTACGCCGCGCTGAAACGCGAGCGGCCGCCGAGATCGCCGAATCATGGAAAAACCGTGATAAATCAACACCCTTCGCGATCGTCTACCCGTTAGTTTTCCTAAATAATATCGCACGCCAACCCGCCTTGCATGAGAGGCGGGGTCACTGACAATTATCCACAGTCCTTAGGTATGAGACACACGAGCAGAATGTAGCCGACGATGACAAGCACCGAGAGCAGGGCAGAATCGCCCGCGTATCTGAAGAACGCTTGGTACGTGGCCGGATGGGATAACGACATCGGGCATTCCCTGACGGCGATCACCATCCTCAATGAGAGCATCGTGATGTACCGCGATTCCGCCGGACGGGCGGTGGCGCTTGAGAATGCCTGTCCGCACCGCAAGCTGCCGCTGTCCATGGGACGCTTGAAAGGTGACGAAGTCGAGTGTGGCTATCATGGTCTGACCTTCAACCAGGCGGGGACCTGCACGAGGGCCCCCGGCGGTCAGCGCATCCCGAAAGCCGCCTGCGTCCACTCCTACCCGGTCGAAGAGCGCTACGGCTTCATCTGGATCTGGATGGGAGATGCCGCCAAGGCAGACACCTCTAAGATCATGGAAGTCGAGCACTGGGGCGACAACGCCTGGGGCCTCAATCGCGGCGACGGGATGACGGTGGAGTGCAACTATCTTTACATGACGGACAACTTGCTCGATCCGTCACATGTCGCCTGGGTGCATCAGACATCTTTTGGAAGCACCGCGTGCGCGGACATCGCCTCGGAGACGACGATCGCCGACGACGGCGTCATTGTTTCGCGCTGGATGCGCGATACGGAACCCGCGCCATTCTATGCGCCGTTCCTGAAATTCCGCGGCAACTGCGACCGCAAGCAGCACTACGAAGTGCGCTATCCGAGCCACGCCATCATCAAAGCGATTTTCGTGCCCGCGGGAACCGGCGGCGACGACAAGCCGCTTCATAAAGATGTGTTCCTGATGGACAGCTACAACTTCCTCACGCCCATCAACGAGAACCTGACGCGCTACTACTGGTTCCAGATGCGCAACTTCGCACCCAACGACCAGGCGGTGTCGGAAGCCCTTGCCGCGAGCGTGCGCACCGCCTTCGAGGAAGACAAAGTGATCATGCAGGCGGTCCATCGCGGCATGTCCAACAAGACGAGCGACAACATCGACCTCAAGATCGACAAGGGCCCCTTGCATTTCCGCCGGCGCCTTGCGCAGATGATCGCGGCCGAAAAGCCGACGCTTTACGCGGCCGAATAACAACCGGACTTTCACATGACAAAAGCAAATAACGCCGCGGGCGCGCCCGACAGCGCCCTGGCCTTCAACCCGCATGTCGCCGCGTTGCCGACCTATAACGCCGGCCTGCCTGTCGCCGTGGCCCGCGAGGTGAGCGGTCATTCGTTCATCGCACGGCTGGCCAGCAACGAAAACCCGTTCGGCTGCTCGCCCAAAGTGACGGCTGCCTTGAGCTCGAGCGCCTTCGAGCCGTGGCGCTATGCCGACCCGGCCGCGCGCGAGCTGCGCGCCGCGCTCGGCAAATACCTCGGCATCGATGCAAACGAAATCGTGTGCGGCAACGGTTCGGAGGAAATGATCGCGGCCATTGCCCGCGCGTTTCTGGTTCCGGGCGGCCTTGCCGTCACTGTGGTGCCGAGCTTCGGTTTGCATGAGATCGAGCCACTCGCGAACGGCGCCAAGGTCATAAAAGTACCGATGACAAAGGACCTCGCCTTCGACATTCCGGCGATCGAAGGGGCGCTGGCGCGGAAGCCACAGGTGTTCTTCATTTCCACGCCGTCGAACCCGGTGGGCGTCACGCTTGATCTCGCTTCGCTCGAACGCTTGGCCACGGCGAACGGACAGTCGACCCTTTTTGTCTTGGATGAAGCCTACCGGGAGTTCACCGAGCCTGGCTTCCCCGATGGCCTCGAAGTTTTGCGTCGCCTCGGCGTTCCTCACGTGATTCTACGGACTTTCTCGAAGGCCTATGGGCTGGCCGGATTGCGCGTGGGCTATGCCGCCTGCTCAAGTTCCGAGGTCGCACGGGTCGTCAATGCCGCGAAGACGCCGTTCAATGTGAATGCCGCCGCCCAGATCGCCGCCGTCGCGGCCCTCGCCGACGAGGCCTGGATGCGCGATGCCGTCGCACGTATCAATGCGGAGCGTGAGCGCGTGAGGAAGGTCCTGCACGGCCTGGACATATGGATGGCGCCGTCGCAAACCAACTTCCTGTTCCTGGACTGCAGGGGCGACAGCAGCGAGTGTGCGCAGTTCCTGTTGAAGGAAGGCGTCATCGTCAAAGGCTGGCGCGAGGCCGGCTATGAACGGTTTCTGCGCGTAACCATCGGCACGACGGAAGAGAACGAGAAGTTCATCGCCGCCTTCAAGAGGTGGCTGAACCGCTAGACGCGTGCACGCACAAAAGAAAAAAGGCCGGTGTTTTCACACCGGCCTTTTTTGTTTAGTGGCGAGGGGCGTTACCGCCCCTCGCCCGCGTGAGTTTACATCCGGAAGCGCAGGCCCGCGCGGAACACGCGGCCGAGCGTATCATACAGCGTGGCATTGGCCGCGGGGGCTTCGTAAGTGAAGCCGCCGGGACCCGGCGCCACGACCGGCGGTTCCGTGTTCAGGACGTTCTTCACGTTGAAGAATACTTCCATGTCCGTCTCGGCAACGCCGAATTTGTAGCTCATCGATGTATCGAGGAAGATCGCACCGTCGATGTGATTGCTATTGACGGTACGGTTGTCGACCGTCGAGATCGGGCAGCCGGTGGTGCACTCGATGTTCGAATTCAGGTACGTGCCCGAGCTGACACCGCGAGCCGTGAGGCCGAGGCTGACGACGTCGGTCGTGTAACCGACCGAGGCGCGCCAACGCCAGCTCGGCGGGCCGTTGCCCGTGTTCTGGCCGGCCGTGTCCGTCGGGGTGCTGAGGCCGTTGTTGGTGTAGGCCTTGATGTAGTGCGTGGCCATGAAGCGGAACGACAGATCGCCCGACGCGTCCGAAAGCAACATATCGAGCGGCATATTGTAGCCGGTTTCGATATCGATGCCGCGGTTGATCTGGGTCGCAAGATTGAACGGCTGGAGACGAATGAGCGTGATCGGATCGACGGCGCGGTTCGCCCCGAAGTCGATCGCCGAGCAGAAGCGTTCGAGATTCGTCGTGAAGCACTGGTCGATGGTCTGCTGGACGGTCAGGCTGCCCAGCGCGTCCGTGATGTCGAGGTTCCAGTAGTCCACCGAAGCGCTCAGGCCAGGGATGAACGCGGGCTGTAGCACGATGCCAACGCCTGTCATGTCGGATTTTTCCGGCGTCAGATTCGGGTTACCGCCTGTCTGCGAGAAGCCGACTTCTGTGACCGGGCCACCGGTGACGGGGTCACGGCGGAACGGGTTCTGGTAACCCGGGAAGCCCGAGGTGCCGGTGTTGAACAGGTTCTGCAAGTTCGGCGCACGGATGTCGCGCGAACGGGTGGCACGGAAGCGGATGTCATCGATCGGCGCCCAGGTGAGGCCGACCTTCCACGTCGTGACGTAGCCCGAGGTGCTGTAGTCCGTGGCGCGAACGGCGCCGTTGAACTCGAGCGACTTGGCAAATGATTCGTCGGTCGCGAGCGGAACGACGGTTTCGATGAAGCCTTCGGTCACGCTGCTCTTGGCGGTGAAGACCTGGTAGTTCCCGAAGTACCAATCGAACGCGCGGCCGACCGGTTCGTTGACGCCTTTGATTTTATCAATGCGGTGTTCAGCACCGAAGGCGACCGACACCGGGCCGGCCCACAGTTCGAACGGCGAGCCGGAGAACGAAGCCGCCATCACGTCTTGGGTCGGGGCTTCGGTACGGAAGTCGCGATCTCCGCCGCCACGCAGATAGTCCATGGCTTCGGGCGAATTCACGTTGATGCCGAAGATGTTGTACGGCACGCACAGCGGATCGTCGTTGGCCGGGTTCGCATCGACGTTGATGCGGCAGACGGGGATGCCCGTGACCGGGTGAGCGATGGGATTGAGGGCCGCGGCGAAGCGCGAGCGGCGCATCACGTTGTAAACTTCCTGGTGCAGGTGGGCGATGCCCTTCTGGTAGTAGGCATCCCACGTCCATTCCGTTCCCATGGCGTCGAACTTGCCGTCGAGGCCCGCGACGTAACGCTGGACGCGGCGGTCGTTGATGGCGCCCGACAGACCGAAGTCGCCGTGCATCGAGCCCATGACGAAGCTGGTGACGCCCAGCGTGACGGCGCGCGCGCGCACATCGGCCGGCAGGTACGGGTTGTCGACGGTGAGGGTCAAGCTGGCGTTGTCTTCCTTCATGCAACACCAGTTGTTGTTCTTATTGTGCGTCCATGAAGCCGAGATGAAGCCCGTGATGCTATCGGTGAGGTCGTAGCTCGAGCGCAGATAGATGTTCTCGGTCGAGACGGCCGAGGTCAGACCGTTGGCGTACGGCTTGCCGCGGATGGTCGCGGCCTGCCAGCCGCCGCCCACCATGACCGGATCGGAAACGATCGGACCGTACGGGAACGGATAGGAGCGGCCGCCTTCACCGAAGGCGATGCCCTTCAACGGGCCGGAGGTGATGATACCGCCGACGATGCCGTTCGAGACGCTGGACTGATCGTAGATCACGCGTTCCGGAACGCTGCGCGACTGACCGGCGCCGGTACCGTACAGCGGGTTGTTCAGGATCTGCCAACCTTCGAGGTTCCACGGGCGATCGTTGACCGACACGCCGGCCACGTCGTTCATGGAGCCCGAGATGATGAAGTGACCGCGGCCGGCGGCAAACGGCGTGCCGTAGGTGAGATCGAAGTCCCACGACTCATTGTCGCCGTAGGTGGTGATTTCACCGCCCACTTCGCCCTTGAGGCCGGTGAATTCGGTGTCGAGGATGAAGTTGACGACGCCCGCCACGGCGTCGGAGCCGTACGCCGCCGAGGCGCCGCCGGTCGAGATGTCTACGCGGCTGATGAGGGCCTGCGGAATGGTGTTGACGTCCACCACGCCTTCCGAGCTCGAACCGATCGAGCGCTGGCCGTTGACGAGCACCAGCGTGCGCTCAAGGCCGATGTTGCGCAGATTGACGGCGTTCATGCCGGAGGTACCCGCGCTCA
>CAMDOZ010000082.1 GCA_945903705.1 Fidelibacterota bacterium
AGATCGTCTCCACCTCGCAGGAAGTGGAAGTGATGGTGCTCGACGTCGATCAGGAAAAGCGCCGCATCTCGCTTGGTCTCAAGCAGTGCCTTTCCAATCCGTGGATCTCCTTCAAGGAAAAGTATCCGGTCGGCACGCAGGTCGAAGGCGAAGTCAAGAACATCACCGAGTTCGGTCTGTTCGTGGGCCTCGACGGCGAAATCGACGGCATGGTGCATCTGTCCGATCTCTCGTACGCCGCCGAAGGCGAAGCTGCGCTCAAGGAATTCACCAAGGGCCAGATCGTCAAGGCAAAGGTGCTCGATGTGGACGTCGAGAAGGAGCGCATCTCGCTCGGCATCAAGCAGCTCGGCGAAGATCCGTATGCGGCCGCCGCCGGCGATCTCAAGAAGGGCCAGGTCGTGACGTGCGTCGTGAAGGCGATCACCGACAACGGTATCGAAGTCACGGTGAACGACAACCTCCAGGGCTTCATCAAGCGCAATGAACTCGCCAAGGAGCGTTCGGAACAACGTCCGGACCGCTTCGCCGTCGGCGAAAAGGTCGACGCGCGCATCATCCAGATCGATCCGAAGAGCCACAAGCTCACGCTTTCGATCAAGGCGCGCGAAGTTGAGGAAGAGAAGGCGGCCATGGCCGAATTCGGCTCGGCCGACTCGGGCGCGTCGCTCGGCGATATCCTGGGCGCGGCCCTCAAGAGAAAGCAGGAAAGCGCGAAGAAGGACGACGAGGCTTAGATCCGTCCTCCAGCCGTCACTGGAGTGGTTTTAGGAGCGTCGTTTTCGTTCGCGTCCCTTACGAAGAAGCCCGCTGGGTCCTCCCCGGCGGGCTTTTTCTTTACCCGCAAACCTCAGAAATTATCTCTGAGATAATTTCCAAACTGCGAAATTATCTCAGAGATAATTTCTGGATCAGGGGGCGGCCAGGGATACCTCCCGAAAACGCCTGTATTTTGAGTGACTTACTCTTGACTTCAGACCGTCCGTTCCCCATCCTCTTCCTAACCTAAGATAGTCCTTTGGGGGCTGGAGAGGCGCATGACCAAATCGGAACTGATTGCCCAGATCGCGGCGCGCAATCCGCATCTGTATCAGCGCGACGTCGAGCGCATCGTGACGTCGATTTTCGATGAAATCTCAAAGGCCTTGGGCCGCGGCGACCGCGTCGAGCTGCGCGGCTTCGGCGCTTTCTCGGTGAAACACCGCGACTCCCGCGTCGGCCGCAATCCGCGCACCGGCGCTTCGGTGTCCGTGTCGGAGAAGCCCGTACCTTACTTCAAGACGGGCAAGCAGCTTCGCGACATGCTGAACGTCTGAGCGGCCGCCCGGCGGCCGTTCGCGTTCCTTGCGCGCTCTCAACACCTTCCTCGCGGTCATTGTCGCCATTCTGGTGGTGCTTTTCGCCGTCTCCAACCGCGCACCCGTCGTAGTCGAGATTTGGCCTTTCCCATATCAGCTCGAGCTCGGCCTCTACGCGGTCATTCTGCTCGCGGTTTTCGTGGGTTTCGTGACCGGCATCATCGCCGCCTGGCTCTCCGGCGGGAAGCGCCGCCGTGAGCTGCGCGCCTTGCGCAAGGAAGCCCGCGATCTTCAGGCCAGCCTCGCCCGCGCCAATGCTCTCTCGGCTTCTAAAGACGTTCCGCTGCGATAATTCGGCGTGATACAACCCGCGGCACCATGACCACCAAACCCCGCAATCCGATTTTCTGCGCCGTTGATACGACCGAGGTTTCGGTCGCCACTAGCCTCGCCGCGAAAGTGGGCGACTGCGTCGGCGGCCTCAAGCTCGGCCTGGAGTTTTTCACCGCCAACGGCGTCAAAGGCGTGCAGCAGGTGCAGAAAGCCTCGGGTCTGCTGATCTTCCTCGATCAGAAGTTCCACGACATTCCCAATACCGTCGCTGGCGCCGTGCGCGCGGCCTGCCAGCTCGGTATCGCGATGCTGACGATTCACACGGCCGGCGGGCGCGCCATGATGGAAGCCGCTGCGAAGGCCGCGACCGACGCGGCGCATGAGTTTCCCAAGCCGCGTCCGATCATCATCGGCGTGACCGTGCTCACCAGCATGGATGACACAGATCTCGCCGCCACCGGCGTGCCTAGCCCCGTGAGCGATCAGGTCCGCCGTCTCGCCGCGCTCGCCAAGGAGTCGGGTCTTGACGGTATCGTCTGTTCGCCATTGGAGGTCGAAGCGCTGCGCGCGGACCTCGGCCCCTCGTTCAAGCTGGTCACGCCCGGCGTTCGCCCCATTTGGTCGGCCGCCAACGATCAGAAACGCTTCATGAGCCCAGCCGACGCCCTCAAGGCCGGCGCCGACTATCTCGTCATCGGCCGCCCTATTACTGCGGCGCCCGATCCTGCGGCTGCGGCTACGCGCATCGTCGCAGAAATCGCGCCACTTATAGCGCCCACTTCGGCCTCGTGATCCTCGCGGCATGAAGACCAGCGTCAAGATTTGCGGCCTCTCCGACGCGCGCAATGTCGCCGCCGCCGTCGAGGGTGGCGCCGCCTTCATCGGCTTCAATTTCTTTCGCCGCTCGCCTCGTTACGTGAGCGCGGAAACCGCAGGCGAACTTGTGAACGAACTCCCGCGCCACGTCACGGCGGTGGGCCTCTTTGTGAATCCCACCGACGCCGAACTCGAGACGGTGCTCGCGCATGTACGCCTCGGCATGATCCAACTTCACGGCAGCGAGACGCCGGACCGCGTGGATAAAGTCCGGCTGCTGTCCGGCCTTCCCGTCATCAAGGCGCTCGGCGTTGCGTCGGCCCGAGACATCCATGCAGCCCAGCTCTACGAGAACCACGCCGACTGGCTCCTCTTCGACGCCAAACCTCCGAAGGATGCGACGCGTCCGGGCGGAAATGCGATTGCCTTCGATTGGACACTCCTCAAAGGATTTACCGGCAAGACGCCTTGGCTACTCGCGGGCGGGCTTACGCGCGCCAACGTCGCGGCCGCCATCAAGAGTTCCGGCGCCCGCGCCGTCGACGTGTCCTCGGGCATCGAAACCTCCCCCGGAGTCAAAAGTCCCGCTAAAATCAGAGCCTTCCTGAAGGCCGCCCTGACGGCGGCCCGGTCGAAATAGGCTCTTTTGCTTTGTCCGGCGGGCGGATGGGGGTATAAAGCGCCCGCCCCGCACTTAAGCCTTGCGGGGCGTACTTTTTGGACGGACCTGCCCCTTGGCGGAAGCGCGAAACACTTATAAGTCCGGCGCCGATGAGAACGGCCATTTCGGCCTGTTCGGCGGCCGCTACGTGGCCGAAACCCTGATGCCCCTCATCCTTGAGGTGGAGCGGGCCTATAACGCCTGCCGCGACGACCCGAAGTTCGCCGCGGCGCTCAAGCATCTCAATACCCATTATGCCGGCCGCCCCAGTGCCCTCTACCTCGCCGAACGGCTGACCGCACATTTGGGCGGCGCCAAGATCTATTTCAAGCGCGACGAGCTCAATCACACCGGGTCGCACAAGATCAACAACTGCCTCGGCCAGATCCTCGTGGCCATGCGCATGGGCAAGAAGCGCATCATCGCCGAGACCGGCGCCGGCCAGCACGGTGTCGCGACCGCTACCGTCTGCGCGCGCTTTGGCCTCCAGTGCGTGATCTACATGGGCGCCAAGGACATCGAGCGCCAGAAGCCGAACGTCTTCCGCATGCGCCTTCTCGGCGCAGAGGTGCGCCCGGTCGACAAGGGAACGGCGACCTTGAAAGACGCCATGAACGAAGCCTTGCGCGATTGGGTCGCCAATGTGCGCGACACCTACTACCTCATCGGCACCGCCGCCGGTCCGCATCCTTACCCGACGATGGTTCGCGACTTTCAGTCCGTCATCGGCGACGAAGTTCGCGTGCAGCTGAAGGACGCTGAAGGGCGCTTGCCCGACTCACTGGTCGCCGCGGTCGGTGGCGGCTCCAACGCCATCGGCCTTTTCCACCCCTTCCTCGACGACGCCGAAGTGAAGATGTACGGCGTCGAGGCCGCGGGCCACGGCATTTCCACCGGCGAACATGCGGCGTCCATTACCGGCGGCTCGCCCGGCGTGCTTCATGGCAATCGCACCTACCTCCTTCAGGACGAGGGCGGCCAGATCAAAGATGCGCACTCCATCTCCGCGGGCCTCGACTATCCCGGGATTGGGCCCGAGCACGCGTGGCTGCATTTCCAGGGCCGCGTGAACTATGTTTCCGCGACCGACAAAGAAGCGCTCGATGCTTTCCAGCTCTGCTCGAAGCTCGAAGGCATTCTGCCTGCGCTCGAGCCTTCTCACGCGCTCGCTTATGTGATGCGCACCGCGCCAAAGCTGCCGCAGAACCATCTCATGGTCATGAACATGTGCGGCCGGGGCGACAAAGACGTGTTTACCGTCGCCGAGGCCTTGGGAGCGAAGCTGTGACCAAAACCGCTCCAAAGGTTGTCGCGAATACGGACAACGCGGGCGATCGCATCGCCGCTCGTTTCGCACTTCTCAAGAAGAAAAAGCGCCCGGGACTCGTGACCTTCGTCACGGCAAATGATCCGACGCCGGAGGTGTTCCGCGAGATCCTGGAAGGCCTGCCCTCGGTCGGCGCGGATCTGATCGAAATCGGCATTCCGTTTTCCGATCCCATGGCCGATGGTCCGTCGATTCAGCTTTCAAGCCAAAGGTCTCTGAAACACAAGACCAAGGTTGCCGACGTGCTCGCGAGCGTGAAGGCATTCCGTGAGACCGAGATCGACACGCCCATCATTCTCATGGGCTACTACAATCCGATCTATCATTACGGCGTGCAGGAGTTTGCCGAAGCGGCCGCGGCCGCAGGCGTCGACGGCGTGATCGTCGTCGATCTTCCGCCCGAGGAGTCCGCCGAATTGACGGTGCATCTCGCCGCCAACAACATGCACATGATCTTCCTTACGGCGCCGACGTCGTCCGACCAGCGCTTGCCGACGATCCTCAAGAGCGCTTCTGGGTTCGTGTATTACGTCGCCATAACCGGCATCACCGGAACCGCGTCCGCCGACGAGGCGGCCGTGAAGGATGCGGTCACGCGCCTCAAGCGCCATACCGACCTTCCCATTGTGGTAGGATTTGGAATTAAGACGCCCGAACAGGCGAGGGCCATCAGCGCCCATTGCGACGCCGCCGTGGTTGGTTCGGCCATCGTTGACATCATCGCCAAGGGCATCGGTAAGGACGGCGCGGTGGATCGCCAGCTTTCGGTAAAGGTCCTCGAGTTCGTCAAAAGCCTGGCCACCGGCGTCCATGGGGCCTGGCCCTGACGCGTTTCTCGTTTTCTGTTAAACTGCGCCCCTCTCGCGGGTAGGAATCTCCATGAACTGGTTGACGAATTTCGTCCGGCCGAAGATCCAGAAGCTCCGGAACAAGAAGGGCGGCGCCGCTACGGCCGCCGCAAAGGAAGTTCCGGACAATCTCTGGCTCCAGTGCACCAAGTGCAGCGAGATGATGTTCCACCGCGAGCTGGAGAAGAACCTCCGCGTCTGCACCCACTGCGGCCATCACCTGCGCATGCCCGTGCGCGATCGTTTGCGCATGCTGTTCGACAACGGCGCCTGGACCGAGATCGAGCTCCAGCCGGTCGCCGTCGATCCTCTGAAGTTCAAAGACCGGAAGCGCTACGTCGACCGCCTCAAGGAAGCTCAGGCGAAAACCGGTCTCAAGGACGCGGTGGTCGTGGGTCACGGCACGGTGGGCGGCCTCGGCGTCGTCATCGCCGCCTTCGAATTCGACTTCATGGGCGGCTCCATGGGCGCCGCCGTAGGCGAGGCCATTGTCGCCGCGGCCGAGCTCGCGGTGCTTCAGGAGGCGCCCTTGATCGTAATCCCGTCTTCGGGCGGCGCGCGCATGCAGGAAGGCATTCTCTCGCTTATGCAAATGGCGCGCACGACAGTGGCCGTCAATAAAGTGCGCGAGAAGGGTTTGCCTTACATCGCCCTTCTGACCGATCCCACCACCGGAGGCGTGACGGCCTCTTTCGCCATGCTCGGCGACATTGCCGTGGCCGAGCCTGGCGCCATTATCGGCTTCGCCGGCGCACGGGTTATCGAACAGACAATCCGCGAGAAACTGCCCGAGGGTTTCCAGCGCTCCGAATACCTGATGGAACACGGCATGGTGGACATGGTGGTGCCGCGCCATGAACTGCGCGCTCAACTCGTCCAGCTGCTTGGGCTGCTCCTGCACACCAATCCCGCCGCCGACGTGGTCAATCTTCCCGCAGGCGCCCGCCGCCGGAAGCGCCGCGAGGCGGACGAGAGCGGCCGCTTCGCACCGCCCGATCCCACGGTCCCCGACGCCGACCACTACGATTCGGACAGCACGACCCCCGAATAGCGGTCGCCCAAGCCATGGATCACGCCATGGATTCAGCCGCCCAGGTTGACGCCGCGCTCGAGCGCCTCACCCGACTTTTTCCGAAGCTGATCGACCTCTCGCTCGACCGCATGCACCGGCTGCTTGCGGACTTAGGCCACCCGGAGGAACGTCTGCCGCCGGTGATCCACGTGGCGGGGACCAACGGCAAGGGGTCCACGGTCGCGACCATGCGCGCGGTCCTGGAGGCGAGCGGGTACAAGGTTCACGTCTACACCTCGCCGCATCTGGTGCGCTTTGCCGAGCGCATCCGCCTGGTCGGCGATCTCGTCGACGAGACCTTGTTGCTTTCGCTCCTCGAGCACGTCGAACAAGCCAACGCCGGTAAGCCCATTACGTTCTTCGAGGTCACCACCGCTGTCGCCTTCCTGGCTTTCGCTCGGATCCCTGCGGACGTGACGCTGCTGGAAACCGGCCTCGGGGGGCGCTTCGACGCCACGAACGTCGTCGCAAAGCCTTTGGTGACGGTTCTCAGTTCCATCTCCATGGATCACATGCAGTATCTCGGCGATACGCTAGCGGCCATCGCCGGCGAAAAAGCTGCGATCATGAAGCCCGGCACGCCCTGCGTCAGTGTCGCGCAAAACCCGGAGGCGCTCGCGGTCATCGCGCAGTATTCACGGGCCATCGGCGCGCCGCTCAAGCTCCAGGATCGCGATTGGCGCGTCTCCTCAAAGCAGGAAGGTGCGCTCGCGTTCGAAGGCGAGAATGTCGCGTGGTCGGCACCCGCGCCTTCGCTTCCCGGCCGGCATCAATATGACAACGCCGGCCTCGCCCTCGCCGCCCTTGAACAAACGCGCCTTCCCATTCCTGCCGTCGCGGTCAGAAGCGGCCTGCGCAACATCGATTGGCCAGCCCGCGCACAGCGGCTGACGGAGGGGCCACTCTCGCGCCTCCTGCCGGTCGGCTGGGAGTTGTGGCTGGACGGCGGTCACAACGAAGGGGCGGGACGCGCGATCGCCGATCTCATCGCCGATCGCTGGTCCGATGCGCCCTTGCACATTATCTCGGGCATGCTCACGACCAAGGCGGCCGTCGACTACCTGCGCCACCTGGCGCCCCGCGCCGCGAGTTTCACGGCCGTGCCCATCGCCAATGACATGGCTTACAAGCCGGACGAACTCGCTGCCGCCGCGCGGGCCGCCGGTTTCGAGGCGCCCGATGTCGCGGATACGCCCGAACAGGCGTTGCGCGCGATCATCGCCGGCGGCAAGAGGCGTTCGCGCGTGCTGATCTGCGGCTCACTCTATCTCGCCGGCGAAGTGTTGCGGGACAACGCCTGATCTACTTTCCCCAGTCGCGTACGAAGAACGCGATCGTGACGCTCGTGCTGATGAGGATGATCAGGGTGCGCAGGTACATCTGAGGCAGCCTGCGGCCGTAGTGCGCACCGACGTATCCGCCGGCGATGGCGAAAATTATCATCAGTAGCGTTTGCCTCCACACGACGTTGCCGGTCGCCGCGAAGACGATGACGGCCACGCCGTTGATGAACCCGGCGAGCAAGGATTTCATCGCGTTCATTGCGTTCAGGTTCGTAAGGCCGAAAAGGCTGTAGACCGCGAGCATGACGATACCCATCGCGCCGCCGAAATAGCCGCCGTAGATCCCCACCAGGAACTGCAGGAACAGAAGGCCGGGCGGTCCGATTTGGAACCGTTCGCGCAACTTGGGAATGAACGTAGGCCCGAAAGCGAACACCAGTGTCGCGCCCAGCAATAGCCACGGCACCAGTCCGTCAAAGGTAGTTTCGGGTGTGGCAATGAGCAGGACGGCGCCGATGAGCCCGCCGACGAGGCTCACGGCCACCATCGTCTTGAAGGAGAGATCCTCGACGTTTTGGTAGTCGCGGCGATAGGCCCATGCACTTGCGAAGGAGGCCGGCACAAGCGCAACTGCGTTCGACGCATTCGCGATCACCGATGGCACACCGGTGAAGACCAGCGCGGGGAAGGTGATGAATGTTCCCCCGCCGGCAACGGCGTTCATGAGGCCTGCGATAAAAGCTGCGCATGCCAGCAATAAATAGGCGGTCATACGTCCTCCGGTCCAAAGGGGCGTAAGCTATAATTCGCTGCGCCGCAAACTCTTTGACTGGGGCGAAGAATTAATGAGAATGACCGCTTCGATCCCCAGGGGATGAAGGGGGGATGGATGTTTGGGGGGACTGGCTAGACATGACGACGGACGCCTCGGCGCCACCGATGACCGACGCTGCGCACCAGAAACAGCTGCGCCGTGCCGTGATCGCGAGCACCATCGGCACCGCGATCGAGTGGTACGATTTTTTCCTCTACGGGATCGTCGCCGGCCTCGTCCTAGCACCGCTTTATTTCCCCACGTCCGATCCACTTACCGGGACCTTCCTCGCGTTCTCGACTTTCGCCGTCGGTTTTGTCGCGCGGCCGATCGGCGCCGCCATCTTCGGTCACTATGGCGACCGCATCGGTCGCAAGGCCAGCCTCGTTGCCACCCTCATGCTGATGGGCGTGGCGACTTTTGCGGTGGCGCTGGTCCCCGCCTACGACTCAATCGGCCTGTGGGGCGCAGTGATCCTCACCTTCTTGCGCTTCATGCAAGGCGTTGGCGTGGGTGGTGAATGGGGCGGCGCGGTGCTCATGTCCATGGAGTGGGCGAAGACGAACACGAATCGCGGCTTCATCGCCTCCTGGCCGCAGTTCGGTGTGCCTCTGGGTCTCGCGCTCGCCAATCTCGTTGTGCTCGGTGTCAGCCTTGCGACCGGCGATGACTTCCTCACTTACGGATGGCGCATTCCGTTTTTCCTGAGCCTCTTCCTTGTCGGCGTCGGTATGTATATCCGGCTTGGCGTCGTCGAAACGCCCACCTTCCGCAAGCTGCAGGAAAGGAACGAGATCGCCGCGGCGCCGATGCTCGAGGTCATCAAACGCCACCCGAAGGAAATCTTGCTCTCGGCTCTTGCGCGCACCGGCGAGAATGCGTCGTTCTACATCTTCACCACCTTTGTTCTTTCCTATGGCACTGTGCACCTCAAGTACTCCCGTGACGTCCTCTTGGAGGCATTGCTCATTGCCGCGCTGCTCGGGTTTGTATGGATTCCGCTGTCCGGCTGGCTTTCGGACCGCATCGGACGGCGCAAGATGTACCTTGTCGGCGTCTCGTTTACGGCCGTATTCGCCTTCGTCTATTTCGCGATCATCGGAACGTCGCCGGCAGCCACTTTTGTCGCCATCGCAATTTCCCTGCTCGCGCACAGCATGATGTATGGTCCGCAAGCCGCGCTCATCGCCGAAAATTTTACCGGCAGGCTGCGCTACTCGGGTGCTTCCATCGGTTATCAGTTGACGGCGATTATCGCCGGTGGGCCCGCGCCGATCGTCGCCACCGCGCTGCTCGCGCGCTATGGGACGGGCTATGCGGTCGCCGTTTATCTTCTCGTGTGTTGCGTCATAAGCTTTGTCGCAACGCTGTGCCTTAAGGATCGTACCGGTAGGGACATAGATTCAGAGCAGGAGTACCGTTGATGGCCGACGCAGCGATTCCGGAACTTTCCGACGCCGAACAACGCAAACAGCTTAATCGCGCGGTGATCGCCAGCGCGATCGGGAGCACCATCGAGTGGTACGATTTCTTCCTTTACTCCACGGTCACCGGCCTCGTATTCGCGAAGCTGTTCTTTCCGCAGTCGGAGCCTCTTGTGGGCACCCTGCAGGCCTTTTCGGTCTACTTCGTCGGCTTCCTCGCGCGACCCTTGGGCGCCGCGATATTTGGTCACTACGGCGACCGCATCGGACGCAAAGCCACGCTGGTGGCAACGCTTCTCCTGATGGGGATCGCAACCTTCCTGGTCGGTCTCGTTCCCACCTATGAGACGATAGGGATCTGGGGTGCGGTCATCCTCACGGTGCTGCGGTTTATCCAGGGCATCGGCGTTGGCGGCGAGTGGGGCGGCGCCGTGCTCCTGGCCATGGAATGGGCGAAGACCGACAAGCACCGCGGCTTCATCACCTCCTGGCCGCAGTGGGGTGTGCCCATGGGCGTCTTCACGGCGAATCTCGCCGTGCTGGCTTTCAGCTCGCTTTCGGGCGATGCCTTCTTCGACTGGGGATGGCGCGTGCCGTTCCTCATCAGCATTCTCCTGGTCGCCGTCGGGCTCTACATCCGCCTCGGCATCCTGGAAACACCGACCTTCCGCAAGCTTGAACGGGAGAACAGGATCGAACGTCAGCCGATGATCCAGGCGCTCAAGGAGCATCCGAAGGAAATCCTGCTCTCGGCGTTTGCGCGCACCGGTCAGCAGGCGCCTTTCTATATCTTCACGGCCTTTATCTTCTCCTACGGCACCGGGCAGCTTGGCATGGAGCGGGATTTTCTCTTGAAAGCCGTGCTGGTCTGCGCGGCTCTGTCGTGCTTCACGATTCCCTTTTTCGGTTGGGTCTCCGACCGCTGGGGCCGCAAGCGCACGTATCTTTTCGGCTGCGTGCTCACGGCCGTGTTCGGGTTTCTCTACTTCGGCGCCCTCGATACCCAGGTCCCGGCTTGGGTGTTTCTCGCCATATCGGTATCTCTCATCCCGCATGATGTGATGTTCGGGCCGCAAGCCGCGCTGATCGCCGAAAGCTTCAAGGGACGCTTACGCTACTCCGGCGCTTCGATGGGTTACCAGCTGGCGTCGGTATTCGCCGGAGGGCCGGCCCCGCTGATCGCAACGGCGCTCCTTGCCCAATACAAAACGGGCTACGCCATCGCATTTTACATGGCGGTGTGTTGTGCCATCAGTTTCATCTCGGTCCTCATGATGACGGACCGCACCAATAAAGCGCTGTCCGACGATTGACGCCGACGCCGAAGGGATGCGCGGTGTGTCCAGCTAGTACATGAAATGACCGGCGACCTTGCCGCCTTTGAAAACGCACGCGAGGCGCTTGCGCGCGCTCCGCGCGATCACGAGTTGCTCTACGCCTGCTGCGCCGCCGCTGGCGATGAAGCCGAAGCGGAGATGATCGCGCTGCTTGAGCAGCGTCTCAAAACCCTCCCACCTGGCAGCGAAATCCGCCTCCACGATCTGCATCTTTTGGCCAGGCTGCGCGAAAAGAGCGCGCGCGCGGCGGCCGGATTGCATCCGACCAATACCGATGCCTTCGACGATCTGTTTTTCAAGTTCGCGCGCAAAGAACTGGCCGCGTTGGCGAGCGAGGCGTCTGCGTTCCTGCAGCACAACCGCACGTCTTTCACCGCGGCGGTTCTGTTAGCCGAGGCCTACGTGGCGGTGGGCGCCTTTGCGCAAGCCGAAGGTGTCTTCGCCCAGCTGCGCCGTGCCTCCGGCGAGAACATCGCATCGATCACGAACTTCGACAGCGCGTTTCATGCCGGACTTTCGGACGAAGCCCATCGGAGCGCCGCGCGGCTGCCGCCTGTACTTGTCAGTCGGGATCTAGCCCCGGACGCCCGCCAGATTATTTTCACAGCGGCCGACCATCCTTACTTCGAACGATATGGGTGGGACTTTGTCGAGTCATTTGCTAAGCACAACGGGCCGGATGTCTGGTTGGCTTTGCATGTCTTCGACATGACCGCGGAAGTACGAACCGGAATGATCAGGCGGCTCGACGCCGTCCAGGGCCTGAGGTGGGGACTTTCGACCGAGTGGACCGGATTGCGGGACGGTGAAGGCGCCCCCGCCAAGGAGTACTACCACGCCGTCCGGTATATCAGATTCTGGCAACTGCTCATGGATCGCAATGCATCCGCATGGATCGTCGACACCGATACGATCTTCGGCGGCCCTGTCGCGAGGCTTTTCGAGCACCTCAGTGGCAAAGATCTCGCCCTATATCTCGCTCCCGGCCGCTTCGAGGTCCGCAACAAGATCATGGCCTTATCCACCGGAGCTTCAGCCACGCAAGCCGCGCGCAACTATTTGCGCAATGTGGCGGGCTATGTCGGCCACTATCAAAAAGAGGGTCGGCTTTTTTGGGGGATCGATCAGGTCGCTCTGTTCGCCGTCTTGGCAATGATCCGCGTCGTGCCGCCCTTGCTGATCGCCGGAGTTCCAGACTGGATCTGCAGCCCGATCATTAGACTCGGCCAGATCCTCCAGCCGGCCAAACCGGTTTAATGCGCAGCTAGTTCTTCTCTACGACAGCGAATTCGCAACTGCGCGCTGCCTTCGCGCCGTCGGCTAGCTTCATGAAGGTCAGCCGTACAACACGGGCGCACCGGAAGTATCCACCGTAGAACCAGCCGCCGTAACAGTCCCGCACCACGGCGTGCGGCTCGCCGTTGAGATCGGCCGTCGGCGACCATTCGTTCGAGATTTTTTCGCTCTCCTGCAGGAGGGCTCCGAACTCCTTGGCGTTGGTGTCGCCCGGTAGGTCGGCCTTCGGGCCTGGGTAATACTGGTAGCGGTCCTCGAAGGTGATGACGCCGGGCGAAATTTGAAGCACCTCCTGAAGGCGGATGCTGTCGACCTTCCACGTCTCCATCTGGCGCGGCTGCTGATTGCCGCGGAACGTCTGAAGGTAGACGATGGTGAACGACGCTGATGGGACCGGCGGCGCCAGCGAGACTTCGGTATATCCGTATTGGTCGCTTGCGAGAGGTCGGGCCTTCAGCGCGTCGGGGCGCGGGCAGGCGGACTCGTCGAAGGCGCGGCAGGCGGGGCCCGCAGCGATGACCCTCTCGGCGGCGGCGCACGTCCGTTCGTCGGCGGAAAACGTGAGGGTCAACGGCGGCGTTTCCATTTCGGCTTCAGCCGAAAACGTCGGTGTTGGAAGGAGCAGAGCGATAGTCAGGACCGTCGGCCGCATCATTGCGATTTTTCCGGGCGATTTTTCCGGGTAGAGAATTTTCCGGCGAAGTGGACTTCCGGTTCGCCGAAGAAAATGCGACCACTTCTATGAATCTAGAGCAAAGTCCGATTCGATCTGATCGGACTTTGCTCTAGTCTTCTACGCTCACCACGCCGATTTCAGCGAACTTGTCGAGCATGGTGCTTTCAAGCGCCGCAAAACGCTCCTTTAGAAAATCCTCACTCTGGCGCGGCGTCAATGCCTTATTGCCGATCATGATTTCCCCGGCGTCGCCGCCGATGATCTTCGCGGCGATGCGGATAGCGCTATCCCGGCCCTTCTCGCACCGGGCCAGCAGCAGAATCGCGTCGATATTGCTGACCTCGATCCCGGTACCCGCGTTGGGGGCGGCGAGAGCGATTTTCGGCATGGAGGTGCCCAACTCTCTGATCATGCCGCGGTTGACCGCGGGCATGGAGAGGCGGGCCTCCTTCGGGACTTTCACGGCTTGGGTCGATCCGGGGAACGACAGGACCTGCCCACCCGCCGCCAGCAGCCGGGCCGCCTCAAACCGGGTCCACGGCGAAAGACCCGCAAGGGCGGGAGAAGCTTCCATCTCGCGGATGCTCATGGCCTTCCCGGAGATCAGCTTCAGCATTGCCGCGAAGGGTTCGTTCTCATAGCTGAGCTGAAGGTCGCCGAAGGCCACCGCGCGGTCGATTTTCGAGAGCGGGTCTATCGTTCCGAACACTTGCTCCTGATTGACGGCCAGCCACTCCTCCTCGCTCTTCAAGGGCTCGCCTTTGATCCAGACGTCGCGGCGGAAGGTCTCGTTGCGGATGAAATCACGCTTGGCTTCCAGCTCCGCGCGTGTCTTGGCGGAGCGGAACTCGTCTTGCAGGGCGTGCGGTACGGCGAGGTCGACCATGTTCAGGAACAGCCGCGCACAACCGGCGAAGCGGAGCCCCCGCGCTTCCATCATCGCCTTGAGTTCGGCGAAGTAGAACGCCCTGAGATGCTCGTTGAAATACTCATGCGCCATATAGCGCAGATCGAGGCGCTCCAATTCTTCCACGGCTTCGGCGAGTGCCGGGTTGTCGCGGAAATATTTGATCTTGGCGCCCTTCAGTTTCTTCAGCCAGTCAAGACCGATCTGCGCGCGCTCCATGGAGTTCTGTCCGTCGCGCGAAAGGGAATACACCATATTGCGCATCGGCAGTTTGGCGGCCCACCCGGGCATCGCATTTGTGCCGGTGAGCAGAAGCCCACCAGGTTTCAACCGCCGCGCCGCATCGTCGAGCACCGCATTGCGGGTCGGATCGTCGATCCAGGAAAGCACGCCGTGCATCACTGCAAAGTCGAGCGGAGGGATTTCGTTCGCGCCGAGGTCGGTAAAGCTCTTCTGAATGAAGACGGTGTTGGAGAGGCCGCCGCGCATCGACAACAGCTCGCCCATACGCGTATGCGCGGGAAGGAAATCGACCCCGTAAAATTTCGCCTCCGGGAAACAGCCGGCCAGCACGTTGGCTGTGATTCCGTTGCCGCAGCCGTAGTCGCACCAGGTGAATCCGTCGTCGAGCGACCGCGGGCGATACCCGTTGGACGCGGCGATAAGGTTCATGTGCGAAGGCGCGTGATCGCCGTAGAACTCGGCCACGTAGGCAGTGTCGGTCACGTAGCCGCCGGTCGTCGTCGCCATGGAACCCCCTAGATCTCCGACCTTTTTAAGCGTCCGCGCCTAAAAAGGCAAAAGGCCCCACCCGGTGACGGGCGAGGCCTTCGTCGACTTGGGAACTGCCGGTTTAAAGCGACTGCTGGATCCACTCTTTCAGCTTGCTCTCGGGCAGGGCGCCCACTTTGGTCGCCGCCACCTGGCCGTTCTTGAAGATCATGAGAGTCGGGATCCCGCGCACCCCGAACTGCGTCGGTGTGTTCGGATTGTTGTCGATATTGATTTTGGTGAAGGTCAGCTTGTCCGCCAGTTCCTTGTCCAGCTTCTCCAGCGACGGGGCGATCTGGCGGCACGGGCCGCACCACTCGGCC
>CAMDOZ010000083.1 GCA_945903705.1 Fidelibacterota bacterium
CGGAAAACAGGGATATCGGCGGGCTGAGAGGTCGTCGTTTAGATGGGTGTGGCAGCAAATCCAGGAAAATACCGCCCGAAGTTGCCCCGGTGCCCCCGGAAGGCTACCATGTCGCCCGAAATCGGGGTTCATCCGGGGAATGTCGGATATAGCCCGCTCTAGGGGAATCTTTGTCAGCGTCAAAATAATAAACTGTGCGTAGCGACCCCAAGCTTTCAACAAGGGGCCTGGCTCGCCTGATCGAACAGGTGGGCAAGGCTGCCTATAATCTCGGTTATACGCCTGGGCTCAATCCTGCCCAATGGGCGGCGATGCGCTATTTCGATGAAGCGACGGTCGAGCGCCGCACCGTCACCGGCTTCGCGCAATTCCAAGGCACGACCAAAGGTACGGCGTCGCAGACCGTCGCAGCGCTCGTGCGTAAAGGCTACCTGCGCCGGGTCGGCGACAAGCAAGACCGCCGCGTTCATCGCCTGGTTCTTACGGATCAAGGCGAGAGCCTTCTCAGGGGCGACCCGCTGCAGCAGCTTTCCCGCGCGCTCGAGACGCTGACGCAAGAAGAGCGCTGGGCGTTGGCGGTCAATATGGAAAAAGTGCTGCGACAGCTGATTAAGCTGTAGGGGCTGCAGGCCCTTCTCAGAAACGGAACATGCTGAACGATGGATCGCCCGATTAAATCGGGCGATGACAGATGTGTGCCGTTACGGCGACAGAGCCGTGTTGATGGCCTTCAGAAGCTCGGCCCGCTCGAACGGCTTGTAGACGACCACGTTGGCGCCGAAGGTCGCGGCGAGCGGTGCGGTATAGGTCAAGGGCGCGTTGGGCGCGCCCCCAGAGATCACGACCACGGGAATATTGTTGCCGGCGCCGCGGATCTCCTTCAGCAACGCGATCCCGTCCATCTCCGGCATCCAGATGTCAGATACAATCGCGTCGAAACGTGATCCCTTGAGGCGCACGAGCGCTTCTTTACCCGAAGCCGCGTCCTCGACGCTATGCCCAGCGGCTGTGAGGATCTCACGGACCGACAGACTAACTTCAGGTGAGTCCTCGACGAGCAGGATGTGCGCCATGAATGGGATCCGAAACTAGTCTGAAGATGACGTGGCGTGCTGCGATGGAGCGAATGGATTGTATATCATCGCCTTCGTTCCCTGATCAACTTCGCTCTCGACCTTCAGAGCGCCGCCCCACCCCGCGACGATACTGTACACGACCGAAAGACCGAGTCCCGTACCCTTTCCCGCCACTTTGGTCGTGTAGAACGGCTCGAAGATGCGCGAAAGCGTGTAGGAGTCCATGCCGCACCCGCCATCGGCCACGCTCAGTTCGATCCATCGTCCGGGCGCGACCGTGAGCGCCGAGGCGCGCGTCGCGTCGAGGTCAACCTCGGCCAATTTGACGGCAACGGTTCCTTTGCCATTCATGGCGTCCGCGGCGTTGGCGACGAGGTTGAGCACGACCTGCGACACTTGAGTGGGGTTCACGAGGGCGATCGCCTCGCCCGCGTGCAAGTCCTGCTGGAGGACAATGCCCGGCGGCAGGCCGCTTTGCAGAAGATTGAGGGCCTCGGCGACGAGGCCGGCGATGTTGTGCGCGGCGAGCTGCGGCGTATCGCGTCTTGCAAACGTCAACACTTGCCGCACGACGTCGCGCGCTTTCCTAGCGCTCGAGGCTATTACTTCGAAATACTTCCTGACTTTCGCCGGGTCGGTGTCGGCGAAGTCCTGGCCGAGGTCCGAGAGAGCCAGGATCGGCTGCAGAAGGTTGTTGATTTCGTGTGCCACGCCGCCCGAGAGCTGGCCGAGGGCCTCCATCTTCTGCGACTGCAAAATTTGGCCCGCGCGCTGCCGGTCGAGCGTGATGTCGCGCAGGTTGAGCACAAACACGGTCGCCTCTCGCCCGGGATAATCGCGCACCGGAGCGACCTCGACCTGAGCGAGGAAAATGGCCCCGTCCTTCCGTGTACAGGCGAGTTCAAAGGCACCACTGACGGAGGTAGCGAACGTGCGCAACACCCCGTCCCAGCCATCGGCGCCACCCGGATGAGCCCGCAGGCTGTCGATCCCGTTGTCGCTGAGCGACGACGTGTTGTAGCCGGTCAATCGCTCGAACTCGGCGTTAGCGTAGAAGAACTCGGGCCGTGCGCGGTCGGTGGTGACGACGGCCACGCCGATGGGCGATGCGTCGAGCGCTTCGTAGAGAATGGCGTTGCGCCGTAGGAGTTGTTTGAGCTCCTGCTCGCGCTGCTTGCCTTCGGTGACGTCCTGGCAGGTGCCAAACGAGGCATAGGGTTCGCCGTCGGCGTCGAACAGCACACGCGCATCGAGCCGCAGCCAGCGCACGGATCCGTCGCCGCGGATGATGCGGTATTCGGCCGCTCGCAGCGCCTTGCCGTCGAGTTGATCGGAAAAAATACGCTCGAAGGTCTCGCGATCCTCCGGATGGACAAAATTACGGTAGTTGTCGACGCCGTGCCTGAAGCCGTCAAGCGAGACGCCATGGATCACGTACATGTGCGGCGACCATTGCACGGACGCTGTCTGCCAGAAGATCTTGTAGGTGCCGAGCTGGGCGATACGCGTAGCTTCCTCGAGCCGCGCTTCGCTTTCGCGGATCTCGAACTCGGCGTGCTTCATGGCCGTGATGTCGAACGCCGCGATCACCCGCCAGGTCTCGGAGACCGCCCCCGATTGGAGCGGGAAGCAGTAGATCATGTACCAACCGACGCCGAACGGCTGGACGAAGTTGGTCTGCTCGACCCCGGCGGCGCGAATTGCGCGATCGAGGAAGAGCTTGAAGGCGCCGTCGACGGGCCTGCCGATCGCCGCGGCCGCGGCGCAGCCGAGAATGTCCTCGGCCCGCGCATTAGCAGCCACGACATCCCCGCCTTCGTCGACGATGATCGCCGCCGCCGGGAGCGCTTCGATGAATCTGGCCGCGCTGACCCGATCGTCAAAAGGCGATGACGAGGAGGGTGTCTGCGGTTTTGTAATGAGAGGACCCATGTGACGCCCCGAAAGCGCCGCTCAGCGCGTGAGTCGCACCTTGAAGGGCTTCATCATTTGCTTGATTTCGTCGTTCGGGAAAACGTCGGCCGGCGCCGGATCGGGGAACAACGGCTCGCCATAACCGAGCTCGGTTTCATAGACGATGCTTTCGAGATAGTCGGCCACACCGGAAAGCTCCGCGGCGCGCTTCTTATCGAGGGCGGCGGCCTTGCGCACTTCGGCGGCGGCCCGCATCACCAGGATATCGACTGTCTTGTTATTCTCGCCCATTCCCTCAACCATCCAAAAACCACGCGGGTTTAGGGTCCCCTGCATCGGCTTTAGTTATAGGTGGTTCGCGTTAACCAAACAATTCGTGCTTCCACGTAGGCGGACGCACCGTTGCCCGGCGTGCAACGCGTGCAGCCCGGCCATGCCCGATCAACTCGCGGCTGATAGGCTTGAAATCTAAATGGAATCAGAGGGCTGCGCGTACCCAGGCGAGGGCTTTGGCTTGGTGGCCGTCGGTGAAGAATTCATAGTGCCCGGCCGGAAGCGCATCGCGCAGAAGAAGGGCGAGGCCCGCCCAGGATGGGCCGCCGACAATGGCCGCGCGCTCGCAGCGGTGCGCATTGGACGCGAGGATCTGCCCGGTCTCCCAGCGCGACGTCTCGTCCCAATCGAGCAGGCGGCTCAAATCGCAGTACAGCCGGAATTGCGGGCTCTCATCAAGAAGCGCCCCCATAACGGGCACAAAGACCTCGGCATAGTCCGCTTCCGTAAGTGTCCCGACAGCGCGAAAAAACACGATGTTGCGTTCGCGTGCCGGTGTCGTTTCCAACATAGGGAGGTTCAATCGAATCGTTCTAGGGTGGCGGGAGAGTAGAGGGATTTCGGGGAAAGGTGAATCGGGATTATTGGGCCGCCTGAAGCGTGCGCTCGGCCGCGGGCAGATAGACGCTGAAGCGGCTACCATGCCCCGGCGCGCTGTCGACCATCGCGCCGCCGCCCCAGCTTTTGGCGATCCCCGAGACGACCGCGAGACCGAGACCGGTCCCCTTGCCCTGCGGCTTGGTGGTGAAAAACGGATCGAACACTTTCGCAACGACCTCCGGCGGAATACCGGGCCCGGAGTCCTCGACAACGATGCGGCAGTAGCGCCCCGGCGCCACGCCGGCGGCTTTCGACGCCTCGCCCGACACCGATACGAGATCGACCCGCACGAGGATCCGTCCGCCGGCGGTCATGACATCCGCGGCGTTGGCGATAAGATTTGTGACGATTTGCGCAAGGCCCGTCCGCTCGGCGCGGGCGATCACCGCATCGTCGGCCGCGGATAGTTCAATCATCGTCGCGGCGCCGACGGTGCCGCTCATGAGGTCGATGGTTTCGCGCACGACGGCGAGGACGTTGAGATCTTCCTGGCCGGGCGGCATCTGCCGTGCAAACGACAGGACATTTTTGACGATAAAGGTGGCCCGTTCCGCCGCCCGCGTGATGCGCGCGAAGTAGACCTTCAGCTTCTCGTTCGCCTTGGCTTCATCGGCCCCGAACGCCGAATAGATTAGGATCGGCTGCAGAAGGTTGTTGATTTCGTGGGCCAGGCCGCTTGCGAGACGGCCCACCGCGCCGGCCTGCCGGCGGCCTTCCGCCACCTCGCGCTCACGCATGCGCTCGGTGACGTCGGCGCCGACGCCCCGATAGCCATAGTACGCGCCGGTCCGGTCGAACTGGGGATGACCGCTGAGATTGATCCAGCGCGGTTCGCCTTTGCCGTCGATGATGGGAACGAGGATATCGCGGAACTTCACGCGCGCCTCGACCGCCTGCTCCAGCACAGCGAAGTCGTGATCGCTCGCGGCGTCGATCGCGGGATCGCCACCGCCAGTGACATCGACGCCGCCGAAATTTTGAAGCCGCACACCCTCGACAAGGGACAATCCAGACTCGGACCGATACTCCCAAATGTAGTCGGCGGAGCACTCGACGATACCGCGCAAGTGAGCATCATCGTGGCGCAGAGCACGCTCGCCCGCCCGCAGTGCGGTGATGTCTTGCGCCAGTCCGAACACTTTGGGCGCGTCGCTGTCGGGTTCGGTTGTGCGCCAGGTATGGCGGATGTGGCGGACTTCGCCGTCGGGCCGAACGATGCGGCACTCGACCATGCCGCCCGGCGGTCCTTCGTTGTCCTTCCACCACGTGTCGAGAACGCTTTGGACGTCCGGGGGCGCCACGGCATCGAGCATCGATCGCCGCGTGGGTGTGAAGGTCTCGGGGCTGAGTCCGTAGATCGTATACAGACCCTCGTTCCAGGTGATCTTGTCGGCGCGGACGTCCCACTCCCAGCAGCCCATGTTTGCCATCTCGCGCAGCTCGGCCGCCGTGGGTGTGCGTAGGGCCAGGTCCGTAGCCCGGCGTGCTCCCGTGTGAGGCGGATGGAGAAGGATGAGGCCGCCTAAGACCGCCCCACCAAAAGCCGCGACCAGGACGAGCAGAACCTGGGAGGTCATCGGATAGCCGGTGCGGTCGGCTGCGAACGCGACGGCCAGCACGATCGCCAACCCCGCGCCGACGCTCGCGATCGTGCCCGCAGACAGCTTGCCGTTCCCCGCTGAGCGCATGGCACAATATCCCCATAGTCCCCGAGGCGCATCCTAGCGGGATGGGACGGGTTCCTCCACGGAGCGGGGAGGGAAAAGAGGCGCCGGAGCCGCGTTGGTGCAGGGCGGCCGCGGGCGTCGGTCCCGGAGCGAAATTATGATTATTTTTCATGGCATTAGCCACCGGGACTGGACCGCCCCCGCGAGGATTCCTATTGTTGGGAGGTTCGAAGACCGAAACCGTTTCAAACGGCGCACCATGGAATCCAAGAGAGCACAGTTCAAAATCGGCCAGGTCGTGAAGCACCGGCTGTTTCCGTTCCGGGGCGTGATCTTCGACGTCGATCCGCAGTTTTCGAACACCGAGGAATGGTGGCTTTCGATCCCCGAAGACGTGCGTCCCCATAAGGATCAGCCGTTTTACCACCCCTCGCCGAGAACGCGCAGACGCACTACGTGGCGTATGTCTCGCAACAGAACCTGCTGGCCGATGAATCGGGCGAGCCGGTCGCGCATCCGGAAGTGGGTTCTTATTTCGGCGAGTTCCGCGGCGGGCATTACGTGATGCGCCCGAACTACGCGAATTAACATTCACCGGATTGGTAAACCAATTGGCGCGCGCGCGCGAAGTGCGTAGGGTGACGCGCGACCTCCGTATTTGGCCATGACGACAGAAACCGCCCGCCAATCTTTCAGCCTCAACGACCTCGACCGGAAATTGGAGCGCTATGTCGATTTCGACGGCGGCACCATTTTCGAGGCGGGCGCGAACAACGGCATCAATCAAAGCAACAGCCTTTATTTCGAAATGTATCGCGGCTGGCGGTCGATCCTGGTCGAGCCTATCCCGAAGCGGTTTTTCGAATGCGTGGTCAACCGGCCGGACGCGCTCGTCGAGTGGGGAGCGCTCGTTCCTCCGCCGCGCAAGGGTGAACTCATCACGCTCACCTATTGCAACCTTATGACGGTCACGCGCAACTCGGCCGAAACCCGGGCATGGGAAGACGATCACGTCTCACGCGGTACGCGGCACATGCCGGGCGAAAAGCTGGAAGACTTCAAGGCCCGGGGCAACACGATCAGCGCGATTCTGGACAAGCATCGCATCACACACGTCGATGTCATGTCGCTGGATATCGAGGGCTACGAGATTCCCGCTTTGCAAGGCATCAACTGGGCACGCCACCGACCTACCTGGCTTCTGATCGAAGTGCGCGACGAGCCGGCCATGAATGAGTATCTCGCGCCCTACTATGAGCAAGTGGACAAACTCTCCCACCACGACTTCCTCTATCGCGTGCGCGAACCGCTAGTGGAGCGCTAGTAGAGCGACGGCTTGTTGTCGGCGGCGTGCTGGGGCCGCACTTCCAACGAATCTATTAGCCCCGGTCCGGCATGCGGCTGGGCTTGCTTCACAGGCGAAAACGAAAAGGCACGCGACAGGAAGAGCGACGTGCACCAGATATATTTGTTCTGCGGGCCGTACCCGATCATATCGACCTGAATGAACCCGCGCTGACGGTAGTAGTCCGTGAGGACCGGATAGCGTTCCGAATTATCCAGGATGATCATGCCGCTGGGCGAGAGAAAGCCGTGGGACGCCACGACGCATTCGGCCCGCCAGCGGCCATCCACGACGATGACGTCGTGCGGCGCGTTCCTTGCGACGGTGCGCACGTAGTCCATCCCGCTTGCGAGCGCGATTTCCGCATTGGCCGGCGCCATCCCGCGCGTGCGCTCGCACCAGGCCTGGTCATGCTCCACCGAAAAAACGCGCTTCGCACGGCGAGCCCAGTAGAGAGTGGACGCGCCGCAGCCGTACTCGAAGATTTGCTTTTCCGAGAAGTCCAGTTGATCAAGGTAGCAGATCGCGGGGTAGGTCATCCACGGCACGGGCGCGCCATCGACCCACACGGGCTTCTGCTCGGATATCGTGCGGCCATGGTTATAGTAATCCGGCAGGTGCGTGAGGTTATTCATGCGGATTCGGCGCTCTCATTTGGAAAGGAGGAACCATTTGGAAAAGGGACGGGCTCCCCTTAGATTAGGCCCTTCCGCGGGTCTCGCGGCGCACTCATTTATAACTCCTAGCGATCAGAGGACACCATGGCGATCAAACAGGGCGACAAGCTTCCGGCCGGTAAATTCCGCACGATGGGAGCGGAAGGTCCCAAGGAAATCTCCACGGACGAAATCTTCAAGGGCAAGAAAGTCATTTTGTTCTCGGTGCCCGGCGCATTCACGCCGACCTGCTCCAAGCAACATCTCCCGAGCTATTTGAATAATTACGACAAGATCAAAGCACAAGGCGTCGATACCATTGCCTGCATGGCGGTGAACGATGCATTTGTCATGGATGCCTGGGGCAAGGACAAGGGCGTCGGCAACAAGATCCTGATGCTGGGCGACGGCAACGGCGAGTTCACCAAGGCGATCGGCCTTGAGCTCGACGGCAGCAAGTTCGGTCTCGGCATGCGCGGCAAGCGATTCTCGATGGTCGTCAACGACGGAACCGTCGAAAAGCTGAACATCGACGAGAGCGGCTATAATCTCTCGAGCGCCGAAGCGACCTGCGGAATCTAATCTCGACACATTGCTTGAAGCCCGCGGCGTGAAGTCGCGGGCTTCTTTATTTGTGCATCTTCAGATGCCACGCCCAGGCATCTTCGATCTGAGAGGCCAGATCGGAGCGTTGCGGCGCCCAGCCTAAGATGCTTCGCGCGCGCGCAGAGTCCGCGACGAGCACCGGCGGATCGCCGTCGCGGCGGACGCCTAGAACCACAGGAATAGACCGCCCGGTTATCTTGCGGGCCGCGTCCACCACTTCACGCACCGAGAATCCACGGCTGCTGCCAAGATTGAAGGCCGCGCCTTCGCGATTGCCGACGGCGTGGCGCCACGCGAGTAAGTGCGCGTCGGCAAGGTCCGACACATGGACATAGTCGCGTACACAGGTGCCGTCCGGCGTCGGATAGTCATTGCCGTTGATCGTGATCGCCGCATCGCGACCAAGCGCTGCATCCAGAACACGTGGAATAAGGTGAGTTTCCGGATCGTGCCACTCGCCCGTTTCGCCGTCGGGGTCCGCACCGGCGGCGTTGAAATAGCGCAGTGCCACCCAGGCTAGCCCATGAGACTTTTGGGCCGCAGCGAGGAGTTGCTCCATCTTCAGCTTCGAAACGCCGTAAGGGTTCACGGGCCGGCAGGGTTCGTCCTCGGACACCGGCGCGCGTGCCGGATTGCCGTAAACGGCCGCCGAACTGGAGACGACAAGGTTATCCACGCCAGCAGCCGCCATGGCTTCCACCAAGGTCCGGGTGCCGCCGACGATATTTTCCTCATAAAGATCCGGCTTCTCGACTGACTCGCCGACGAAAATAAATGACGCGAAGTGCATGACCGCAACGGGGTGGTGTCTGTTCATGACTTCTATGAGCCGGGCGCGGTCGTGGATGTCGCCAATTTCCAGGGGCCCCCACTTCACGAGTTCGCGGTGGCCGCGAATCAGGCTGTCATAGACGACGGGTGTATGGCCGGCCCGGGCCAGCGCTTTGCAGGCGTGGCTGCCGACGTAGCCGGCGCCGCCAGTGATCAAGACTGTTGCCATGGGCTCTCTCTTAGGGCGGAAAAGTTAACAGAAAAGACACCGGGGTTGTCTATGTGAGATACTCGGAGCGTTCTTATCGAGGCCGTCCGTGAGTCAATCTCCCACCCAGATCACCCTCAAGAGCGCCGTCTCGGCGGACTATGACGAGTTCTATGACGGAGAGAGTGCATGGCGCGACCTGGGCGCCAAGCACAAGGCCAAGAACCTGATGGAAGTTTGCAACCGCGCGGGCTTCAAGCCGAGCCGCATATTGGAAGTGGGCGCGGGCGAAGGCAGTGTTCTCAAGCACCTCAACGCGGCGGGATTCGGCAAGGAATTCCACGCGCTCGAAATCTCGCGCTCCGGCGTCGAGGCCATCAAAGGCCGCGGCATCCCCGCTATCACGCAGGTCTCGTGGTTCAACGGCTACGAACTTCCCTACGAAGACGATGCCTTCGATGCCGTGATCCTGTGTCACGTGCTGGAGCACGTGGAGTACGAGCGTGTGCTGCTGCGCGAGCTGCGCCGCGCGGCGCCACGGCACCTGATCGAAGTGCCCCTCGACTACCGGCCCGGCGTGGACAAGAACTACGCCCATTGTCTGAGCTATGGGCATATCAACGTCTACTCGCCCACTTTGCTGCGTTTTCTTTTGCGTTCAGAAGGATTCACGATCGAGCAGGAGCTGCTGACGATCGTGCATGAAGACGTGATGGAATATATGGAGTTCATCACCCAGAAGAAGGAGCGCACGCCCGGTGCGCTCGCGGACTTCCAGCGGCGGATGTCGGAGCGGTCGCTGAAGTTCTATACGGCGCCTTCAAAAGAACACGCTGAACTAATGGCCAATGCGCTCACCGTGCTGACCGGGCGGGACGCCGAGGGGCTGACGGTTTTCAAGAAAACCTAAAAGCCGCGTTTGCGGCGGAAGTTCTCGGTCAGTTTTTCATAGAGAGCGATGTAGCTTCGCGCCTGGACCTGAGGCGAATGATACCGCTCGACCCGCGCGCGGGCGCGCTCGCCGCACGCTTTGAGACGGTCGCCGTCGCCGAACGCGGCCATGAAGGCAGCGCTTAGGGCCGGGATGTTGCCGGGCGGCGCGAGAAATCCCGTCTCGCATTCCCTGACCATGTCGGGAATGCCGCCGACATCGAACCCCACCACCGGCGTCCCGCAGCTCATGGATTCGAGCATGGTGTTCGGAAGATTGTCCTGCTTCGAAGGCACGGCCGTCACGTCGGCCGCGCTGTAGAGGGCAGCGACCGTGGCGTCGTCGCCAATATAGTTCACCATGGCGACCCGCACCGGCGCGTCGACGGCGACGTCGCTCTTGTCGCCGACACCGATGAGGAGGATATCGCGGCTGTCGGGCAGCAACGCGAGCGCTTGCACCAACTCACGGAAGCCTTTTCGGGCAAGCCCGACCTGGTGCGACATGAACAGGACGATACGTGCGTTCTGCGGCAGGCCGAGGGCCGCGCGCGCGGCCGCTTTGTCGGTCGGCTTGAAGAGGTCGGTCTCGATGCTGTTCGGGATACAGGTGCCGTCATATTTCGAGAAGAGCGCGCTAGACCGCGCCACGCTCACCAGCCAATTGCTCGGCGCAACGATGTGAATCCGCTCGGCAGACCAGTTCGCGAAGATACCGGCTTTGGTGTCGAAGATCCGCGTTGTGAGGTCCTCTTCCGCGGTCGAACCCAGAAGCGGACATGCGCCGCAACGGGTGCGAAAGCGGCCGCACTCCTGGTCGAAGTGGCAACCCCCGGTGAAGGGGTTCATGTCGTGAAGAGTCCAGACAACGGGAACGTCCGTGCGTTCGGGCGTGAAGAACAGCGGGTAGTCGACGAAGCCCGCCACCCAATGCAGATTGATGACATCGGCGCGCGGACGCTGGATATAGAAGTTCTCGTCGCCGACGACCCGCTCCTGACTGAACTGCTCGATGTCGGGACTGCGCGTCTCCTTGTAGACGTCGTAGGCCGCGTCCAACTCAGCTTTGCGCTGTGCCCGATGCGCGACGGCCGCCGGCGACGGATCGGGAATGAACTTGCGCACGGTGTCGTCGCGGGTGCGCTTCTCGCGTACAAAGTAGGTGCTGTCGGCGCCGACAGATATCAAGCCGCGATGCAGGCGGTAGGCCGCACGGGCGGCCCCGCCCTGGACATCCAGCGTGTTGATTTGGAGGATGCGCACGGGGTCTAGCGGTAGTTTTCCGCCTGCAGCTCGGAAGCGTGCAGTGGCCTCAAAAAGAAGTCCATTTGCCAGAAGCTCCGATCGCGCTCGCGGAAAAGCGGTTCACCGATATCCACGCAGCGGAAGCCCATATCCTCGAGTAGCTCCAGCATCGCCGGGAAACGCTTCTCCCGCGGCCCGAAATTATAGGCCTCGATGACCAACAGTTCGGTGTGTTTGAGCGTTTCGGTGCAACCCTTCAAAATCTCGCGCTCGAAGCCGTGAGTATCGAACTTCAGGAGAAAGGGCGCCTTCAATTGGCGCTCGGCGCACTCGCTGTCGACAGTGACTTGCGGAACACGCACCGCGTCCGGCTCGCCCCCCAGCGTGCCCGCGCCGCCGAACGGATTGTTCTCGGTGAATCGAAACATCCCGGCGCCCTTCGATGGGCCGGCAGCGGCGATGACAAAGCTATAAGCGGGATCCGCGGAAAGCTCGTGCAACTCGCGCTGCCAGTGGTGGTTGGCCTCGATCAGATGACATTTGGTATTCGGCCACACGGCGCGCGCCATCTTGGACCAATCGCCGCGCGCCGCACCGAGGTCGATCACCGTCCCAATCTCAACGCCGCGCCGCTTGATTCGCTGCAACGCATTGCGATGAGAGAGTGCAATCTTGGCAAAGTGGTCGGGATTGGCCTCGACGATGTCCTTGACGGACTCGAGCAGCGCCCACATCGCGCGCTCCGCCGCTGGTTTTGGGATGTCCATGGGCCCTCCCCTTAGAAGACGAGGCGCTGATTGAGCGCTGTCTTGAGATCGCCTTTCGGCAGCACGTGGAACGG
Organism: Fidelibacterota bacterium; assembly: GCA_945903705.1. Classification (GTDB taxonomy): domain Bacteria; phylum Pseudomonadota; class Alphaproteobacteria; order Rhodospirillales; family Rhodospirillaceae; genus SHVO01. The sequence continues at coordinate 12,193 of CAMDOZ010000083.1, forward strand.
CCGCTCCACCACCCGCCACGGGCTGTTTTCCTGCTCCGGCGACGCCTTCTCGGCATAGGTGCCGTTATAAGTGGCCGCTCCTTCAACTGCGCGCGTGGTGTAGTTGATCTTCGTCCGCGCCGCACTCAGGGCACCCTTGCATTGCTGCACATAGGTTTCGCGCTGTCCACGGCTGAGCTGGCCGGCACTGTGAATGCGGAAAGCGCCGATCGGCGCATCGACGCCCACGAGCGGCGCTTCACCCATGAAGGCCGTCCATAGCGCAAAATCGCCGGCAAGTGAGGCGCTGCGCAGGGCCGGTTCGCCCACGCGATTCCACAAGGCGCGACGGAAGAAGGTCGACTCCTGCTGGATGAAATCGGTGGCATGCCGATCGCCGGCGCCGCCAAATCCAAAATAGACGCCGTCGAAAAAAGCCTGCTGCGCATACCCGGGTACCTTTCGGAGATAGCGGATATCTCCGTCGGCATCGATGGATGCTTGGGTCAGCGTGCTGATCCACTGAATCTCGGGCACGTCGTTGAAAATGCGCGTAATAAGATCGAAGGCCCAAGGGAAAAGGGTGTCGTCGCTGTTGAGCCATCCCAGGATTTCGCCGTCGGTACGGGCGAAGCCCTTGCCAATGGCATCGTACATGCCGCCGTCGGGTTCGGAGACGTAATCGCTGACGAGACCCTTCTTAGCGTTCAAGAGATCGAGGGTGCCGTCGGTCGAGCCGCCATCGATCACGACGTACTGCAAGTCGAACCGGCCGCGCTGATTTGCAACGGACGCAAGGGTTGCCGCCAGCGTCCTCGCACGGTTGAAGGTCGGAGTCACCAGTGAGATCTTGCTCGCCACTACGCCACCTGCCCCAGCGCATTTCGCATAATGTGGGCGAACCACGCCGTGCGATCGGCATGGGCATGATCGCGCAAGCACCGCTCCTGACCACGCCGCGCTATCTCGCTCGCACGCTCCGGCATCGCGAGATAATACTGGATCTTTGCCGCGAGTTCTTGCGGCGTGCGGAAGGTTTCGAGCTCCTCGCCCGGCTCGAAAAATTTGGACAGCTCCGGATGGGGTGAGGTTATTAGAAACGCGCCGACACCCGTGGCCTCAATGAGCCGCATGTTCGGCGGCTGCCCGTCGAAGGCGTCGACGTCGATGTTCACGACCATGCACGCATTGCGAATGAGGCGCAGCATGTCGAGTCCCCAGAGCGCGCCCTTGTTCATGACCTGAACGGCGGGCGACAGCGCCTCGGCGCGCGGGGCAAAGAGACCGAAGGTGAATTTCTGCGCCGGATCGCGGCTCATTTCGCCCAGCATATTGACGATCTGAACGCGGCGCTTGTGTTGCGCGGTGACGGAGCCGGAGACAACGACGTCCCAGTCGAATCTGCGAGGCTCCGCAAGCACGGGGCAGTCGCGCGGGAACCCGGGATGGAAGCGCTCGACCCGCCGGGCGCCGTGGTCCTTGGCTTCGTCGAACATCCGATCGAAGCTAGTGAGGATCAAATCGAAGCAGGAGAGGTCCTCGGCCGCCATCAAAGGGAAGCCGCGCCAGCCGGCGATGACCGGAGGCCGGGCGTGCAGGCCCGAGAAAAAGCGCGGGTTAAATGTAGTTACATCGGTCGTATAGAACACGTCGGGAGCAAACTCCTTGACCTGCATCTGCACGACGCTTGCAAAATCGGCGGCGCCCTGATGGCCGTGCTCGCGAAGCCACGCGCTTTGTGCAAAGCGATTATTGGCCACCACTTGCATCGTCTCGAAGCCATGCGCTCGCAATGACCGGGCGAACATATGGACGCCGGAAAAGCCGTCGTCGAGCAATGCGCCGATTTGGACCTCGTAGGGCGCGCTCTGCAACTGCGGCCTGCGGGCGTAGAAGTCCACCAGATAGTCCGGATAGAAGGTGTTAACCTGCAGGAAGCGCGGCACGACGGGCTTAAATCCTTTGGCTTCGCGGGCGAGGGCGCGCGCGTGTGCTGCGCATAGTGTGGGGCTGCCCCTCATATTTAATTAACCAAAGGTGTCTAAACCCTTAACCTGCCTTTCTTCCTGACGGCTGAATCCCCCGATGCTAAGCACCGCGCTTATCGAGATCGCCGGCCATCTGTCACCGAGCGTCGCCACATGGCCCCGCCGCAAGCCGGGCCTGTTCATGGTCGGCGGCAAGGTCATGCGTTATGCGGACCTGCACAGCTTTTACTGGCAGATTCGGCAGATCTTCGGCGACCGGCTTTACAGCTTCCGCTGCCGCAACGACGCCCCGGTCATCATCGACTGCGGCGCGCACACAGGAATGGCCTCACTCTATTTCAAGGAATGTTATCCGAAGGCGCAGATCATTGCCTTCGAAGCAGACGCGGAACTCACCGAGATGTGCCGCGCCAACCTCAATGCCTTCGGCGCGGGCGACGTTGACGTGAAGAATGCGGCCGTGTGGACCCACAACGACGGCGTCACCTTCGCGCAAAGCAGTGATGATGCCGGCCACGTCGTCGAAACTGCTGCGGGGATCAAGGTTCCCTCCGTAAGGTTGAGCTCCCTCCTCGATCGATCCATCGATCTTTTGAAGCTGGACGTGGAAGGTGCGGAGTTCCCGATCATCGAAGACTGCGGTGACCGCCTGGCCCGAGCCGATCACATCATCGTCGAAGTGCATGCACTCGGACCCGAGCAGGCGGCCATCGGTAAGATGCTTGCCCGCCTTGAAGCGCTGGGCTTTCGCTATGTCATCACCGATCTCAAGCAGGCGACATGGATGCCGGCGGAGGTCCCGCCGCCGTTCGGGCCGTTTAAAACCGAGAAGTTCATCATGACGGTCTACGCCTGGCACCGAAGGACTTACGCGTCGTGAGCACTCCGAACAGCATACGCGAAGACGTGCTCGGCGACTTTCTTCTGCGCGCCGAC
>CAMDOZ010000084.1 GCA_945903705.1 Fidelibacterota bacterium
CGTCGAGGAGGCTGGTGCGATCGCCGAGGCCGGCGGTATCCAAGGTGAAGACCACGCGCGTCGCCTGGGGCGGTACCTCGGCGTAGTAGACGACGATGCGCGAGCGGTCGCCGATGCCGAGACCCGAGAGGCGCAAGCGGAGCTCGGGCTCGGGCAGCATCTCGAGTGTGCCGCCGGCTTCGGAGGTGACGGCGATGTCGGCGGTGCGCACCAGCCGCGCGCCGGGAATGTGCTGGGCGTAGCTGTCGGGCGTGCCGACGTGGAGGATGACGAGGCTGGGATCCTCAAGATGCTCGGCGAGCCAGGCGGTGGAGACGAGCATTGAGTCACGCGGCGCGCTGGCGGCCGTGAGGACGAACAGCGCGAGTGCGGCGACGGCGACGCGGAGTTTCATGGCGGGTCCCCCGAAAGCGGTGCTATGTGCGAGGGTACAAGGTGACCCGACGCGCCACAACAGGAGCCGGGTAGGTCCTTTACCCCGCACGATTTTCAGCGAGCCGCCGCGCAAGGGCGAGCGCCAGCTCCGGATCCTCTCCCTCCTCCAGCGCCCACGCTGCCGAGAGGCCCGCGTAGGCAAACACCCATTTCCGAAGCCTATCCCCGTCGAGCCGCGCCGCCCCCGCGACGCGGGCGAGCTGGCGTTCGAGGCGGTCGGGTTTTAGCGCCACCTCGGCATCCGGATTGCAGAACAGATTGGCGTAGTCAAAGGCGCGTTCGCCGATCAGCCCTTTGGGGTCGATGGCGAGCCAGCCGCGCGAGTCCGCGTCGAGGATGTTGCCGTGGTGGATGTCGCCGTGGAGCGGCACGACGTCCCGTTGGTGGGCGAGCAGGGCTTCGGCACAGCTCAGAGCGGCCGCGAAGAGGCGGCCCCCGCGTTGCGCGGCTATTATTAGAGAGCGGAACCACTCGGAAAGCGGAATCAATGTTCTGGGAGGGGAGGCCGCGCGGTTGCGGTGAAGCTTCGCGACAACGCCGCAAATAATGTCGGTGGCCTGATCGTCGTCGCGGTGCGCGAGGGCTTTGAGGTTTGCGGAGCCTGTAGCGCGTTCAAGCAGGAGAGCGTCCCCTTCCCCTGCAAGAACGCGGGCCGCAGCATCGCCGTCATACCAAACCATAAGGTCGGCGCCGCGGCGTTCCTCGGCGGCCGTCGCGATCTTCAGCATGGCCGGGGCGCCGGCGTGAACGACCGGAGCCAGTATGCTGGTCCTCGTGGCGAAGGGCGCGCCGTCAGGCGTGAGACGCCAGCGGTCGAGCCAGGGTGCTATAAGCGCAGCAAGATCAGGCGGAGACATGCGGAAATTGTATCAGATATAGTTTCCGCTTCACCGTTGTTGCGTGGACGTCCCTTGAACACTCCGCCCCTTCCCATCACCTCCGCCCAGGCGCGCCGACTCTGGCTGCAGGCCCAACGCCTGGATGCCGCCGAACCCTTCGGCGCCGGCCCCGCGGCCACACCGGCGGCGGTGGTGCATCTCGGCTATCTGCAGATCGACACGATCAACGTCATCGAGCGGTGCCATCACCACATTCTCTTCACACGCATCCCATCGTACCGGCGCGAGCATCTGCATCAGGCGCAGAGCGTCGACAAGACGGTGTTCGAGTATTGGACGCATGCGCTGTCGTACCTGCCGACCGAGGCATTGCCGTTCCATGTGCGCCAGATGCGAAGGAATTGGAGCAAGCGCGTCGTATGGTTCCAGAAAGTCTTGGACAGTGACTTGCGCCGCGTGCTCGCGCGCATTCGCAAGCACGGCGCGCTCAGCATTCGCGATATCGACGACGACGTGAGGCAAGAGAAGGATCACGCCTGGGGCAGCCGCAAGCCCTCGAAGCGAGCCCTTGAGGCGGCTTTCTACAAGGGCTTGGTGACGATCAGCGAGCGCGTTGGGATGCTGAAAACATACGAGCTGCTGACGCGGCATTTCGGCCTGGAGCGCCTGCCGAGCGGCGCGAGCGACCGTGAAATCCTGAACTACCGGCTCGACCGCGCGCTGACGTCGCAGGGGATCGTGAGCGTGGACTCGATTTGTCATTTGGAGAGCGCCGACCGCAAGGCTTCGATGCGGCGGTTGGTGGATGCGCGCGTGCGCGTAAAGCAGTTGATCCCCGTGCATGTGGAAGGCGCCAGTCGGCCGCACTGGATCCGCCCGGAGGCGCAAGCCTTCAACCCTGCGCCGACGCAAGAGCAGGTTCATATCCTGTCGCCCTTCGATCCACTCGTCATCCAGCGCAAGCGGCTGAAGCTGTTTTTCGACTACGAGCACCGGTTTGAAGCTTACGTGCCGAAGGAGAAGCGGGTGTTCGGCTATTTCGTGTGCCCGGTGCTGGTGAGCGACAAGATCGTGGCCGGGCTTGATCTCAAGACCGATCGTGAACGGGGGAGGCTTCTGGTGCAGAAGTGGAACTGGGTGGGCAAGAATAAGTCGGCGGAGCGGCGGCGGCTGATGGAGGAGGCGTTGGGAAGATTTGAGGCGTTTCAGTTGGGGCGAAGTTAGAGCAGCTTAAGCGCTCGCCTCGAGAGATACAGACGGAGTTTGTCTCGCCATTCCCTCCGGGGGCCTCCTGGTCAGTCGGCGCACCAAAATCGCAGTGCGATTTTAGTGCGATTGTTCTTGTTTTGTTCTCAAGGCCGGAATAGACTAGTTGTCCTTTAAAAACGGGTCATAAGTCGAAACCAACGACGTCAGGAGACGAACATGGCAAGCGCAGGCGACTGGGTGCGGCAGATCGTGGCGAGATCGCAGGAACAGCCGATGAGCACCGAGGAGGTGCTGAAAAGCCTGGAGCGCTATGCGGGTGCGGGCGACAGAGCCCTCATCCGCGTGCAGGCGGTGCTGGAGTACATCGACGGCGAGCTGGTGGACCGGCGCGGCGGAATGGTGATGCGCGATCTGTGGAGCACGGTCGCGGACTATCAGGAGAAAGTCCAAGAAGCCCAGGCTGCGGCGTAAGGAGTTCTTCTAGGCCACGAGCTCGAGCGCATCCGCGCGCCGGCGAACAGTGGACTCGTGAATTGCGGCGTGTTCGGGCAGAAAACCGGGTCCCGCTTTTCCTGAACACGCTTTTCCCCAATAGCCGTCTCGGAAACCGCGGCGGAAGTGCTCGCGGCAAGCGTGGCGATAGGACGAGCCAACGTCGGCGAGGCGCGCGAAGTGATAGGCCGCCCAACTTTCAAGCCGGACCGAGAGCCCCTGCTCGCAGGTCGTATCGGAGTGGAGCGCGCCCGTAGCGTCGGTGGCGCGGCGCAGCGTGGCGCCGGCGGCGTAGCCGGGATCGTAAGAGCGTGGCGGATCTTCGAGTATTGCCATGTAAGGGACGCGCATGGGTTCTCCGTGTTCAATTAGAACGCCCACAATACAAAGTGCCGAGAATCCTTCGCGCCCTTTGTCGGCGAGAGATGTACCGCGCCCGCGTGGCCGTTGTGCGGACGGTTGTGTGAAGGAAGAGTGATAAAAGCGATCAGCGCAGAGGCCGAGAATTCAAGAGATTCGGAATCGCGTTCGCTGCACCGTCCCTCCGGGGGATCGTATTAAAAATCGCAGTGCGATTTTTAATACGATTGCCACATTTTTGCCGCGGGATGCGGCCTACATCTCCACACGCGTTCGTACGCAATTCGCAACTTCTGCTGACCAGCACGCACGCGCAGCACGCACGGAGCGCGAGAGGGCGTGCGTTTCTGGAACATTCAAACGAGTCGGTCCATTTGAGTCTCGTAGCCGGCGCGCGAGCGGCCTGCCGCTTTCTCGCCGCGATCCGCAGATATGCTCGGTGCAAGAGCAAGAAGAGATGTGCGGGGCCAGTGCTTCCCTCGCGCACCGTGAAAAAAACTCTCGTACTGGCGCGGCAGCTTTTGAAGAAACAGGAGAAAAGGGTAATTTCATGCGAAATGCAGCATTGATGACCGTTGGCGTTGTCGCCGCAATGGGCGCCGCCTTTATCGTGCCGGCGCTGAGCGACGGACCGGCCAGCTATAAAAGCGGAGCCAGCACCACAAACAGCTCGGCGTATACCTTGGGCGACGACGATCACGCCGAGTACGTCAGGCGTCAGACCGTCGCTGAAAACGGCTTAGTCGCGAGCCCGGATACCACCTATGACAACGGTCTCGCCGGCACCGGCGTGGCGCAAGGTAACTTCGATAGCGACCGTTACCAAGCGACCACCACCGTGGCCCTCGCGGAAGAAAGCATCGACGTGCAGGCGCGCCGCCTGCCGAACGGCGCTCCGGTCTCCGTGCGTGGCATGGTGACGAAGGTCTCGGGCAAGAACATGGTCCTTCAACGCGGCACTACCACGGTGCATGCGCGCCTGCCCGGCATGATCGAGGAGATTCGCGACGGCGACGACGTGACCGTGTACGGCCGCTTGGCCACCCGCGGCAACGATCTCGCGGTGCGAACGGATGCGGTGCTTTTGATGACCGGCGCCGACGAAGGCCGCCTCTTCTTGTCGCCGTCGAAACTTGAATCGGTGAACAAGCGCAATGCGAAAATTAGTCGGGGCGCGGCGCGCGATGCGCTCGACCACTACCGGTACAACTTCACGCCGCTTTAGGGCGGGGTTTCATCGACCTAAAGGACGGTGAGGTTGATACCAGAAGGCCGCCGCTCGAAAGAGCGGCGGCTTTTTGGTTTGGGCGTCGGCGTCGGGACCGCGCTTCCTACTTCTTGGCAGGCACTGTGTAGAAGTAGATCGTCGCCGTGCCGACCTGTTCGGTCTTCTCGGGCTCCCAGTCGGGGATGGAGAAGTCATGCGCGACGATGCGGGTGCCGGGCGTCATGGCGACAAGCTGAGGACGTAGTTTCACGATCATGTCCGGCAGGAGGTACATGGTGAGCACCGTGGCCTCGGAGAAGTCGAAGCGGAAGAGATCCTTTTCATGGAACGTCACGCGGTCGGTGACCCCGGCGCCGCGGGCATTGGCGTTGGCTTCCTTGATGCGCACCGGGTCGATGTCGACGCCGACACCCTTCTTGGCGCTGAAGTCGCGTACGGCCGAGATAACCAGGCGGCCGTCGCCCGACCCCAAGTCATAGACAATGTCGGTTGCGCCGACGCTCGCGATCCGGAGCATGGTGTCGACGACGGGCTGAGGCGTGGGCACGTAAGGCGCGTCGAGCTCGATGCCGCCGTCGCCGACGAATTTACCGGTGGCGGCAAAGGCCGCCGGCGCGAGCAAGGCAAGGCAGAGGCCCGCAGCGCAAAGGCCGGCCACAATTCTGGTTCGAATTTGAGCCATGTGAAAAATTGTCTCCATTTTCAAGGACATACGGCGATTCCGGCGGCGGACCCCCTCAGGCCCCGCAGCCGAAGGCGGCAGGTTCTTGGAAGCGCGCCTCCGCGCCGCCGAAGGCCGGCGGCTAAAAAGATGCGCGCCTTCGCGCGCGACGGCTCCCGCCACAGCACCTGCTTGCGGGAGTTTTTTCAAGCGATTCTCGCGAGGCCGAATTTATACAACTCGGTCAACTAGTTATCGCCAGTTAAGTTCAGTTCACCAAACTGTTGAAATTATTGGAACAAATTTTGTTTCGCCGGCGTTTGTTCAACCGTAAGGCGGAGGGGACCGAGGATTCAGTATGTACGCGCTTTATTTTAACGACGCCGACGGTGGTCGCGCTTTTATTGCTGCCGTTGACGATAAGCACTCAGCCCTCTCCATGGCCAAGCTCCTGTCACGTCAGGATCCTCGCGATGTCGTGGTGATCGAGAACCGGACGGTCGGTGACACCATGCTGGCGGCCACCTATCGCCGCGGCGCGCTCCAGGCCGACGACGTGGACGGCATGCCGCCGCCGAGGCCCGCCCCCTCCGCGCCCGGCGCCCAGGCCAATCCCCCCTTGAAAGCCCAGTGAGGCCGCGGCCATGACCGAGCCAGGACCTCGTTGCGAGCCGGGCATGCGCATCGAATTCGATCCAACCGCGAGAGCGACGACCGTGACGTTTCGCGGGAGAGTGAAAACGCTCTCGGGACTTTTCGCGTCGGAAGAGCAGGCCCGGCGCGCCGGCGAGACCTACTGCCGCGTGATGGGATGGAATCCGAAAGTCGCGGCCGTTCCGGTGCATAGCTTGCTCGCGCACCGGCTACGGCCGGTTTCTTAGAAGATGCGCGCCTTCGCACGCGCCTTAGAGCAGATGCAACCGCCGCTCCAGTTCTAGCGTTCTCGCTCTGAATTTCTCGGCCCAGAGCTCAGGAAGCCCCAGTGAAGTCTTACCGCTGCATCGTGCGCAGTTCCGAAGACCAAGTTGCGCCACATAAGACGCTGATCGTCATGGCGCCCGACTGCCGCGCGGCGGCGAAAACCGCGCTCGACGAACTCGTCGTCCAGGACACCGACTGGGTCGAGGTCTGGGATGGAGAAGAACGTGTGCTCCTACGCCGGAAATCGAACCTCTATCCGCGGAGACCCGTCGCTAGCCCTTCTCAGGGCGAAAGCCGCGGGCACGCAACTTATTGTCGCGCCCCACGTTGACGCTTTTGAGCGGACCACCACCTTGGCCGCTTCTAAACCGTCGAGGGCGCAACATGAGTCGTACCATAGATCCAAGTGGCGATGACGAGATGGAAGACGCCTACCGCGCCAAATCAGCGGCGGCGCGCGGCCTCGCCGCCGGAATGTCCGGCGAGAATCGCGACACTCTCTTGGACGTCGCCGAACATTGGGCAACGCTGGCCAAGCAAGCCGAGACCGTGGCCCGGTCGAAAAAGCTGATCAAAGATTGGGAGCGTGATCGCGCGGGGCTGTGAGTGTTCACGCGTAGTGAGACCCATCTCACCACCGAGCCAGTCCTACGGCGCTCGCTTTACCATCCCTCCGGGGGATCGCACCAAAAATCGCAGTGCGATTTTTGCTGCGATTATCTGAGATAATTATTTGCTCGCGCCGCCGCCGCTAGTCAGAACGGTGGGTGCGTTCCATGCGCTCGTGGCGTTCCTGAGCTTCGATGGACAGCGTCGCGATTGGACGCGATTCGAGGCGCTTTAGGCTGATGGGCTCGCCGGTTTCTTCGCAATAACCATATGTGCCTTCTTCGAGGCGGTGCAGGGCTGAGTCGATCTTAGAGATCAGCTTGCGCGCGCGGTCGCGCGTGCGCAGTTCAAGCGAGCGCTCCATTTCCGTCGAAGCGCGGTCCGCGAGATCGGGTTCCTGCGCGCCGCCTTCCTGCTGCAAGGTCTCGAGAGTCTCCTCGGATTCCTTCAGCAATTCGACGCGCCAGTTCTGAAGCTTGCGGCGGAAATATTCCTGCTGCTTCGCATTCATGAACGGTTCTTTTTCGGTGGGCCGATAGTCCGGCGGAACCGTGATCGTCATCTTGAGAGCCTGCTAGCCGTTTCGAAATGGCACGGGAATATATGGGGAGCAGGGGGGGTGCCGCAAGGTGCACAATGTAATTGGTTTAATTAAATTTTTTGGAATGAAAACTGCCCGAAAGGCGTCGGGCGGGCCGAAGGGTGTTCGGGAGGTGTTCGCGCGGGTCGCCGAGAGCCTTCGTTAAATCCGCCGGCTCAGCTTTGCGATCTCCACTTCGGCGCGGAGTTCGATTTCGTCCAGGAGCCGCGAGACGACGGCGTCGGCGCCGCGCTCGCGCTTTTCGCGGACGGACCGGGTGTTCACTTTGGCCGCATCGAGCATGGCCTTGCGGGCATCCGTTACGAAGTGCTGTTCGAGCATGAGGACGCCCAAGGTGTTGAGCGCCAGCGCATTGGCGGGATCGAGTTCCAGCGCACGCCGGATCTCGACTTCGGCTTCCGAGAGCTGCTGATCCTCGAGGAGCGCCACGCCGAGGCTGTAACGCGCGAACGTATTGTCGGGATGGCGGGCAAGCACGCGGCGGTAGGCGGCCGTCGCCTCGGGCCCTTCGCCGCGCATGTAATGGGCGATACCGAGATTGATGAGGGCCTCGTCGTATTCAGGGTTGCGCGCAACGGCATTCGAGAGCGCCACCACCGCTTCGGGGAACAGGAACATGCGCAGGAGCAAGGCGCCGTAGTTGTTGCTGATGATCGCCGAGTCCGGCTTCAGCTCGGCCGCCCGCTTGAGATGGGCTTTGGCCTCTCTGAAATTGTTCTTGATGGCGTAGGCGAGCCCGAGGTTGTTGTGCGCTTCGCCGTAGCCCGGAAAAATCGCGACGGCCTGATGCAGAATCTCGACGGCCTCGTCGATGCGTTCGGCCTGGCGCAGCGCGTTGCCGTAGGCGTTCAAAAGACCCGTATGGCCGGGATGCGCGGCGACCGCGCCCGCGAGGCCCGCGAGCGCCTCATCCATTTTGCCAGCATCCCGCAAGGCGGTGCCAAGATTGGCCTTGGCGTCGGCGTAGGCGGGATCGAGGGCGATGGCGTCTCGGTAGAGGCCGGCCGCCTCATCGTGGCGTCCGAGCGCGCCGACGACGTTGGCGAGGTTGTTATGAGCGATGGGATCCTGCCGCGAGAGCGCCAAGGCGCGGCGATAGCAGTCCTCGGCGCCCTTGAGATCGCCGAGCTCCTTAAGGGCGACGCCGCGGTTCAGCCAACTTTCGACCGCAACCGGATCGCGCTCCACGGCCTCGGCGAAAGCCTGCGCCGCGCCTTCGAATTTACGATCCTTAATAAGCGCGAGGCCCAGGGCATGGTGGGCGCGGGCCTCGCCGCGGTGGAAGGCCACGGCCATGCGGGCCACCGAGGCCGCCTCGTCGAAGCGCAGGGCGCGGCTCAGGAGATGGACGCGCTGGAGCAGGGCGTCGAGCTGGCCCGGCATACGGATCAGGAACTCGTCGACAATGCGAAGCGCATCGGCCGGCCGCTTCACCTCGGCCAGCATGCTGGAGAGATTGACGACGAATAGCGGCTCGCGGGGGCTGAGCAGAGCCGCCTTCTCGAGATGGCCGATGGCTTCGGGCAGACGGCCGAGCGCGTGTTTAGCGACAGCCGCAATGTTGTGGCCGTCGGCGTCGTCGGGATTGCGCGCGATGTAGGTGTCGAGCAGCACTTCAGCGCCGGCGGGGTCGCCGGCGTGCAGGAACTTCAGACCTTGTTGGAGGAGCGGCGAGAGGACACGCCCATGCGCGGACTGTGTCATCCGCCTTCGCCCTTTCGGGCTTCGGCGGACGAGAGCGTCAGCTGATCGGTTTGAAATTCCAGCACACACCTAACCCGCCGAAGCTTTAGCGAAGGCTGGGTCATCTGTGCTGCTGCGACTTGGGCTTACGCCCCCGTTGTGGTGCGGGTGCCCGTCTGAGCAGCCGGGGCCGCCGTCTGGGCCGTTTCCGGCGCGGTGCGCAGGCCGGCCGCGAGATTACGGTTGATGTTGATAAGGACGTCGAGATCGGCCGCGACGGACGACCGCAGCGCCTTGGTGGTCTGTTTGTCGACGAAGATGGAGAGCGACATCACGTTCGCCTTGATCTCCGGCGGAAGCTGATTGTCGGGTTCGGTGAGGTCGGCCTGAATGATGGTCCAAAGCAAGTGGTTGAAGCGCAGCGCTTTGGCGAACTCTTCAATGTTGCCGGTATGCTTCTTGGCGTCGTCAAGCAGGAGGGCAGCCTTCGTGAAGGCCATCGCCTCCACCTCGCGGGGAGTCAGATTCCGCTTTTGCTGCTGCTGATAGACAGCAACTTTATCTTTTGACATTCGCCAAGGCCTCCGCCTCGAACTTTATCAGCTGCCGACACATTTTGAGAGCCCGATAGTGGTCGCCCCCAAGAATGTGCTGGGACATTTCCACCATCAGATCGACCGCTCGGGCGTCCACCGGTACTAGAATCATTTGTCTCATTAAAACGAAGTAAATTCCATGGTAATCCTTCTCACGTGCAGGGTTAATGTACATGTTCAGGATCGTGACATAGAGCTTCTTCGCGATCGTGTCGGCCCGCTCTTCGGTAATGATGTCCTTCTCGCGCACAACCGGTACGCGGTTCAGGACCACAAATTCCGTCTTCGCCGGACCGTTGGCGATGACCGCGGTCCCGATCAGGACTTTCTCATTCGGCTTCAGCGTCAGTTTTAAGGGCATGGCACTTCTTAGGTCGGTTCATACTTAGGCAGCGGCCGCACTATGGACTAAAACCACCGCCCGCGTGAAGTCGAGAACCTTGCCTAACGTCCCTCCCCTTAATCCAACTTCCCGCGTTAGAAGAGGCGCAGGATCGCTTCTTCCGACTTCTGCGCGATCGAGAGCGAGATCGTGCCGAGCTGCTGACGTGTTTGCAGCGAAAGCAAGTTCGCAGACTCTTCGTTCATGTCGGCGTTGACCAGGTCGGCGGCGCCGCCCTTCAACGTATTGATGATGCGTGTCGTGAAGTCGGCGCGGATCTGCAACAGAGCGGAATTCGTACCGAGCGCCTGCGCGTTCTGGCGCACCGTAACTAGGGCGCTGTCGATGGCGCGCAAGGCCGAGGCGATGCCGGCGATGGCGGCGGTGCCCGTCTGCCCCCACACGAAAGAGTTCGGCAATGTACCGGTCGCGAGCGCAGAGCCGCCCATGATGGTGTTGAAGTCGACGACCTTGAGACCGCTGATGACAAGTTGGTTGACCGCCTGCGTCTCGGTGCGTTCGTTGAACTTCACCGTGAGCTGGTCGGCGCCGGGTTCGAATGCGCCCGTGGAGTTCTTGATCAGATTGATGCCGTTGTAGCTGGCGTCTTCGGCGAGATTGTCGACCTGGCTGCGCAGTTCGTTGAACTGGCTGGCGAGCTTGGCGCGCGTCGTGCTCTCAGGATTTGAGATGGCCGACTGCGCAAGCGCCTTCATCTGTTTCAGAATGGATTCCATCGACTCAAGACCTTGGATCCCGGCCTTGATGACGCTGATGCCGTCGAGCACGCCGTCTTTGATCGTCTGCAAATCCGAAGCGCGGCTATTGAGATTGCGCGCCTTGAAGAAGGCGAGCGCATCGTCGATCGCGCTGTTGACCTTCAGCCCCGTAGCCAGGCGCTCCTGCGTGCGGCCAATGAGACTCGTGGTGTTCTGCAGCGACAACAGATTCGTCCGCGTCGCCGTAGAGAGTGTAATTTCCTGAGCCATGTCGATCCTCTCAAGACCCTACCGGTGATGCGTTTCCCGGTCGGGCGATTCGCGCGTATTTGCGGTCATTCGGGCCGCTCCGCGCTTCACAGACTTCTACGCATCGTCATAGGGAATACCGGTGAAAGGCGAAAAAAAGGTTAATAAAAGCGGGGCGAAACGTGGAAGTTGCACAGAACTGAAATTTTTTTCGTCTGCGTTTCTCGAATCGCAATCCGCCTACGCCGAGGCTTCGGCGGATGAAATTGTGTCGCGCTATCGCTCGCCCCAATTTCAAAAAAACGGCCGGCTGTTTCCAGCCGGCCGTGAGCCGTCGTAACGAAAACTTAGTTCTAGAACAGGCGCAGGATCGACTGTTCGGACTGCTGCGCGATGCCCAGCGAGATCGTGCCGAGCTGCTGGCGCGTTTGCAGCGAGAGCAGGTTGGCCGATTCTTCGTTGAGGTCGGCGTTGACGAGTTCGGCGGCGCCGCCCTTCAGGGTGTTGATGATATTGGTGGTGAAGTCGGCGCGGATCTGCAGCATCGAGGCGTTCGTACCGAACGCCTGCGCGGCCTGGCGGACTGTGACCAGCGCCGAGTCGATGGCGCGGATCGCACCGGTGATGGCGGTGATCGCGGTCTGACCGGTGACGCCCCACACTTCGGTGCCCGCGCCGGTCGCGGTGGCCGAGGTCGCCATGATGGTGGTGAAGTCGCCGAGCGTAAGGCCCGAGACGATGAGCTGATTGACACCGATCGGCTCAACGCGTTCGTTGAACTTCACGGTCATCATGTCGGCGCCGGGATCGAAGTTCGAGGTTGTGTTCTTGAGCAGGTTGACGCCGTTGAAGCTCGAGTCTTCGGCGAGGTTGTCGACCTGGCTGCGCAGTTCGTTGAACTGGCTGGCGAGCTTGGCGCGGGTCGTGCTTTCCGGCGCGGAAATCGCAGACTGTGCGAGCGCCTTCATCTGCTTCAGCACGTTCTCGATCGCTTCGAGGCCTTGCGTCGCGGTTCTCAACACCGAGATGCCGCCCATGATGCCGTCCTTCACGGAGGCGAGGTCCTGGGCGCGGGCATTCAAATTGCGCGCTTTGAAGAATGCGAGCGCGTCGTCGATGGCGCTGTTGACCTTAAGACCGGTCGCGAGGCGTTCCTGCGTGCGGCCGATAAGGCCGGTCGTATTTTGCAGCGAGAGCAGGTTAGTGCGCGTCGCCGTCGAGAGTGTGATTTCCTGAGCCATTTTAGTACCCTTTCTAGGATCGGTGACTTTCTAGAAGCCGGTTTATCCCCAAAAAAACGAACCGCCGTGCAACCGCCCTGAAGCAAACCAAAGCAAAAGAAACGCAAGCTGCGCGTGAACAGCACGGTTCACACTGCCTTTTTACGCACCAAGTCCAAATAAAGGGTTAAGCGCAGGCCGAGAAACGGCCTAGAAACACCCGCGAAGCAAAAAAGTGGGGGGTCGGAGCGCTTTTTTCGTTAACGAAGGGTTAATTTTTCGGATTTGGCCGATCTCTCATCGGATATTCGGCGCAATTTCGACGGCCGCGGCGGACGCCAAGCGACCGGAGCGGGATTTGCCGATCGGAATTGCCGGCGCAGGAAGCGCGGCACGGCTCTTTATATAGGCGTGTCGACCGCGGCCGCCGGCGCAACGCCTTTCACGCCGTTCGCAAACGGCCGAATGCGGGCACCCTCGCGGCCTTCATTGCCCCAAGCGTGGATCGTCAGGCTGCCGGCGCTCGTCAGCGGCGGGCCGGCCGCTGTTAGCCCTTCTTGATTTTGAACGGCGTCGTCGACGCTGACGTGGTTTGACGCGTTTGGTAGTCCGACTTGCCGCCTTTGCCGCCGCCCGCCTGCTTGGGTTTCTTGTTCTCGCGGCTCTTCTTGTTTTCGCCCTTGGCCATATTCATTCCTCCTGGATGTTCATCTAACGGATTCGCGCAGCAGCGCACCGAAACGGCAAGAGCCGCCCGGTGCGCTGCCCGCGAAGCTGATGCGCGCCGCTGTCGAACAAAGCTGCTCGCCCGCGACTGCGCACCGCTCCAGCGATTGTCGTTATTTTGCGTCGGCGGCCGGCTTGTCGTCGGCCTTCGCGTCGGGCGTCGCTTCCGGCGTGGGTTCGGCAACCGGCGGCGCTGCAACGGGCATTTCGGGGGCTGCCGGCGTTTCGATGGGAGCGGTCTTCGGGGTATCCGTCATGGAATCCTCACTGCGTAAGCGGATGATTCGGCGTCAAATGAGGCCGAAGGAGCGCGTATATGTCTGGGAAAGCAAACAGATACGAAGTGAGCTTGCGCGTGTCGTTACGGCCGCGGAATGAAAAACGAATCCGCGGCACCTCCCTCAAGGGCTTTGAACGGTAATGCCGTTTCTTACGAATGGATTGAGCGGCTGAAGTGGGGAGGCGTGCCGAAGCACGTGACCGCACACCATATGAGGCGGTAACGCGGGCATTACAAGAGCGTTGCGCGTTTTATTCGCGCATAGCAGCCCTTTCCATCGGCGCCTTGTGAATGATGCGCGTAAGGCCCATAGTCATCGCACACTTACCGCACATCCCGGCGCACACACATCCGCGGCGAATATCGCCTCGGTGAGCACTTTGGCGCTTTCCGCGATCGGCTCCGCCCGCTTCCACTCATGAACGCAGCGACTTACGCGCCGCCGCGGGACGAAAGGTTTATTATGGATTATGGAAACTTCGCTGCCGCCTCGACCGTCGAAACCGACGGCGCCGACGGCAAGCCGCGCAAATGCCTGAGCTGCGAGGGCACGTTCGCAAGCCTTTGGGCCGGCGAACGGATCTGCAAGAAGTGCAAACAATCGTCAGGGTGGCGCGCGGGTATTTCTTATAAGCCCGGGCGAGTCTCTTAGGGCGTCGCCCCCGGCGTTACCGGCGTTTGATGAACGGCCGGCGCTTTTGATTCGACGTCTGTGGCCGCGAATCCATGTGGCGGAAGATCAACCGCCCCTTGTTCAGGTCATAAGGCGAGACTTCGACGGTCACACGGTCGCCGGCGAGCGTGCGGATGCGGTTTTTCTTCATACGCCCGGCCGTATAGGCGATGATCTCGTGATCGTTGCTGAGGCGCACGCGGTAGCGCGCTTCCGGAAGAACTTCCGTGATGACGCCTTCGAATTCGAGCAGCTCTTCTTTGGCCATAATATTTTTCCCTCGTCCTCCGTCGCGACTGGAGGCGCGTTGCCCGGCGCCACAACGGCGACCGGTTGGCCAAAACAGGAACGGGGCGAAGACCTTCGCCCCGTTCGTCGTTTGTTAGACGAGCTTTAGATTTCCGGCGGACGTCTTGCCGCGCTCGCTCTGAAGTTCGTAAGAGACCTTCTGGCCCTCATCGAGCCGCGCGATGCCGGCACGTTCGACGGCAGAAATATGCACAAAGACGTCTTTCGAACCGTCTTCGGGCTGAATGAAGCCGAAGCCCTTCTGACCGTTGAACCACTTTACTGTTCCGTTTGCCATTCTCTTGCCTTGCCTTCTTTGTGCCCAAAAACGGGCTGGTGCCGCCGGCGCGACCTTCGCGGGCGGGTCAAATTCGAAACAGGAGGAGGCCAAGTCGGGCTCTCGACAGAACAAGAGCGGGACGGGATGCGACCTATGACGAGCCGACGCGCGCAACATACGGAAAAGACAGGGTTTAAGCAAACAATCCCTCTTCTTGAGCCCCACGTTCGCCGAAGTGAGGGACGAATTGTGTGTGTAATCAAGGCCGTTAGGGATACGGTCTTTGCGGCTCCCTGATCGCGCGGACATTGATGTCGCAGTGTGCGCCACCATTCGCCCTAGTGGAGCGGATTTGACATTCGCTACCCGCCTAGCCGAGGGACTGCGAAGCGAATGTCAAATCCAAAGCTCCACTAGATTCAATAGGTTTCTAGTGGTCCTTTGATTCTAACATTCGCAAGATTGCGCCACGAACCGGGATGCGAATGTTAGAATCGGACCACTAGAGCGGAATGCTCTTAGGCTGAATCGATTGGGGATTCCCAGGGAATCGAAAATCTGATTCAACAT
>CAMDOZ010000085.1 GCA_945903705.1 Fidelibacterota bacterium
AGCGCCGTGGCCGCCGCTTGGGTCGCGAGCCGCTTCGTACGGCCCGCGCCGAGAACCTCGGCGTGGCCGTCGACGGTCACGCCCATCGTGAACGAAGGCGCATGCGCGGGCCCCTTTGCCTCCACCTCACGGTAGGCCGGCAGAGCAAGCCCACGTCCTTGCGCCCACTCCTGCAACGCCATTTTCGGGTCCTTGGGCGGAAGCACCGGCGCTTCGAGCGTTTTTGTCCAATGTGCGTTCACGAAGGCGGCCGCCTTTTCGAGCCCGCCATCCAAATAAAGCGCTCCGATCACCGCCTCGCATGCATCGGCAAGCACGGCCGTCGCGGCTGGATCCATCTTCTGGGTGCGCGCGATCTTCAAATGGTTGGCCAGTTCAATTTCTTCCGCCACGCGACTGAGTTCACTGGCGCTTACAAGAGAAGCAAGCCGCGCCGCCAGTGCGCCTTCATTTTCGTGAGGAAACCGTCGCAGCAACGCCTCGGCGATGACGAGTCCAAGCACGCGGTCGCCTAGAAACTCGAGCGTCTCGTTGCCGATGACATTGGACTGGCTCCGGCCCGCGCCCAGCGACCCGCGGTGCGTTAGCGCGAGCCCAAGCAGGTTCGGTTCCTTGAACTCGTGGCCCAGAACCTTTTCAAGAGGGTGGCGGCGGGACGACATGAGCCGCCGCGGGTTTAGTGAATGCCGTCGAAGAAGCGCGAGAACCGCATGGCAAAGGGCCAGCGCCAGACCTCCCACAGACGGGCGCTGCCGTCGGTGGAGAAGAACAAGAACTCGGCCCGTCCCACGAGATTCTGGGCGGGAACGAAACCGACGTCGGCGCGGCTGTCGAGCGAAATATCGCGATTGTCGCCCATCATAAAATAGTGCCCTTCAGGCACTTTGAATTCAGCGGTGTTGTCGTAGCGGGAGTGGTCGCCGTCCTCAAGGATCGGGTGCTGCTTCCCGCCGGGAAGCGTTTCCACGTAGTGCGTGAGGCGGAGCACACTGCCGTAGGTATCGCGGTAGGTAAATTCGTCGACCCGGGTGCGCTCGACGAGCTGGCCGTTGATGAACAAACGGCCGTCCTGCATGCGCACCGTCTCGCCCGGCAGGCCGATGACGCGCTTGATGAAGTCGGTCTTGTCGTCCACCGGCGTCTTGAACACCACCACGTCGCCGCGCTGTGGCGCCGATTCAAGGATGCGCCCCGAAAAGGGTGCGGCGCTCAAGGGGAATGAGTGTTTGCTGTAGCCGTAGGAATACTTGGAAACGAACAGGTAGTCGCCCACGAGCAGCGTTGGGATCATCGAACCGGACGGAATGTTGAACGGTTCGAAGGCAAAAGTCCGGATGACGAGGGCGATCAGGACGGCATAGACAACCGTAAGCAAGGTCTCGCCAAGACCTTCTTGCTTCTTCGCGCTCATACTGCTGATACCGGACCTGGCCATGAACCCTGGCGCGTTTGCACACGCGCTGTTGCTTTAAAGTGCATATCTACAAAATCCACCGTATCGCCCCGCGTGCCCGCAACCGAAATTCCAGGCGCGGACGGCCGGGATGAAGCCAGCGCGGCCCCTTAAAGTCAAGCGAATGGACCAAGGATGACAACCTCTAAATATCTAAATGGCGGGTCTAGTTACTTAACATCCGGCACGGCGGAAATGATCACAAGGGCTTCGGCCATGGGGTACTCGTCCGTGATCGTCAGCGCGACCTCGGGGCGCATGCCCGGCGGGATGAGCGAAGCCAGTCGTTTTGCCGCACCCCCTGTCATGACAATCGTCGGTTTTCCTGACGGCTCGTTGACCACGCCCAGGTCCCGCCAGAAGACACCCGATCGAAACCCGGTTCCTAGCGCCTTGGAGGCCGCCTCTTTTGCGGCGTACCGCTTGGCCAGCGTCGCCGCGTAAGCGTTGCCCGCGCCTTTACGGCGCTCTGCTTTTCGCTTTTCCACATCGGTGTAGATCCGGTTGACGAAACGGTCGCCGAAGCGCGCGAGAGTTTTCTCAATCCGGCGAATGTCGATCAGGTCGTTGCCGATACCAATGATCATTCCGATCTCGCCGCATCCATCGTTTCACGCATGCGCCGGATAGAATCCGCAAAGCCTGAGAAGATTGCCTCGCCGACAAGGAAGTGACCGATATTCAGTTCGGCAAGTGTCTTGATCGCGGCGATGGGCCCGACGGTGTCGTAGCTGAGGCCGTGACCGGCATGACATTCGAGGCCGATGCGCTCGGCGTGCGCAGCCGCGGTCTGTATGCGCTTAAGAAGCGTATCGCGGGGCGCGCCTGGTGCGGCCTCGCAATAGGATCCTGTATGCAATTCAACCACCGGCGCCCCCATGGACTTCGCGGCGTCGAGTTGGCGTGGGTCGGATTCGATAAAGAGCGAGACGCGAATCCCTGCACCCGACAGCTGACGCACGAAGGGCGCTAGATAGTTGTGGCCGCCGGCGGCGTCGAGGCCTCCTTCTGTAGTGCGTTCCTCGCGTTTCTCGGGCACGAGGCACACAGCGTGTGGCCGGTGCTTGAGGGCGATGGCGAGCATCTCCTCCGTCGCCGCCATCTCCAGATTGAGCGGCACCTTCAGGTCGCGCATCAGCGCTTCGATGTCCGCATCCGAAATATGCCGCCGGTCTTCGCGCAAGTGTGCCGTAATGCCGTCCGCGCCGGCTTCAGCCGCCAGCAGCGCTGCGCGCACGGGATCGGGGTGCACGCCGCCGCGCGCATTTCGCACGGTCGCCACATGATCGACGTTCACGCCGAGGCGTAAGGAGCCGGATGGCTTCACGGGTGAGGACTCTTCGGGTGATGAGGATGTTTGGCGAAACGAAGCGCACGTTCAAGATGCATCGCGCGGATCAAGGGCTCGAGCACGAGATAGGTTGCGAACCCAACGACAAGCGCGAAGGGGATACTGCCGACTGCCATGGGCAGCAATATTGGCCAGATGTTTTCAGCGAACATGTCCACGTCCCGTCTAAAGACCGATTCCGTCAGGTGTTTAAACATATTGATGAAATCGGGATTTGACGAGGTGTCTTGCCCGAGGATCCGGGCGCCCGCGTAGTAAGTCCCAAACCAGAGGGGCGGCGCCGTCCAGGGATTGTTGGCAAATGTCCCGATCGCGGCCGCGACCATGTTGGCGCCGAAGACCCAGGCCACTCCGATCGCCACGACGGTATGAAGTCCATAGAAAGGCGTCATGGCTGCGGCGATACCGAACGCGAGGCCCGACGCTATGCTTCTGGACGTCCCCTCCATCCGGTGGAGCCGATACCAATAGTAGAGGCCGGCGCGCTTCCAGCCGATGCGCGGCCAAAAAACCCCGCCAATTTTCGCGCGCAGGTTCAGCTTTTGACGGCGACGAAACATGTATGGGGGATCCGGACGAAAGAGAGGACGTTATCCGCGTGCGCGCTCGACGGAATTGATGGCAGGCGTGGCGCGAAGGGCCGCGATGATGTTGGTCAGATGCTTCACGCCCCTCACCTCGATGTCGAGGGTCATCTCGAAGAAATCCGTCGACCTCTTGGCGATCTTGAGATTCGAAATGTTTCCGAAATTGCGCGCGATGACGGTTGAAAGCGCGCCCAGGCTACCGGCTTCGTTCGCCACCACAAGATTGATGCGTCCGATGTGTACTTCCTTGTCACGTTCGGGATCCCACGCGAGATCGACCCACCGCTCCGGCTGATCGGCATGCTTTTCGAGTTGCTCGCAGTCGATGGCATGGATCTCGATCCCCTGGCCGCCACCGGCGATGCCGACGATCCGATCGCCGGGCAATGGGTGGCAACATTTAGCGAGGTGCACCGACATGCCAGGCGTAAGGCCCTTGATGGCGATCGCGTCGCCCGCGTCTTGGGCGTGCCTGAGCCGCGCCTGGGAAAGATTCACGACATTGTCCTCGGCGGCGCCGAGGCGTGCCCCCGGATAGACCGCCACCAGGACTTCGCGGCCCATGAGACGCCCCTCGCCCACCTTTGCATAGAGGTCGTCGAGGGTATCGACGGTGAATTTCTCGAGTGTGCCGTTGAGCCCCTTGTCGGTGAGACTAAGGCTTTCCTTGTTGAAGGACTGTTCGAGGATATGGCGGCCCAGTTTGATGTATTCGGCGCGGGCTTCGGTCCGCACGCGGCGGCGGATATGCGCGCGCGCCTTGCCGGTCACGACGAACCCTTCCCATTCCGGGGATGGTTTCTGGGCGGTCGACATAACGACTTCGACCTGGTCGCCGTTCTGAAGGCGCGTGCGCAACGGCACGATACGGCCGTTCACCTTCGCGCCGACGCAGGTATTGCCCACTTCCGTGTGCACCGCATAGGCAAAGTCCACCGGGCTCGCGCCGCGCGGCAGGGCGATGAGATCGCCCTTTGGCGTGAAACAGAACACCTGGTCGTGGAACATCTCGAGCTTGGTGTGTTCCAGGAATTCTTGTGGCGACTGGGCGTGCTCGAGGATGTCCAGAAGTTCACGAAGCCACGAATACTGGCGGCCCTCCACTGGCTTGACGGTCGAACCGAAGAGGTCCTCGGTCTTGTAGCGCCAGTGGCTGGCGACGCCGAGCTCGGCCACTTCGTGCATCTTATGGGAGCGAATTTGGATTTCGATGCGGTGCTTTTCGGGGCCGATCACCGAGGTATGGATCGAGCGGTACCCATTGCGCTTGGGCGTCGAGATGTAATCCTTGAAGCGCCCCGGCACCGTCGGATACTGCGTGTGGATGATACCGAGCACGCGATAGCAGTCGCCCACGCTCTCCACCATGATGCGAAACGCCATGATGTCCGAGAGCTGCTCGAAGCTCACGTCCTTGATTTGCATCTTGCGCCAGATGGAAAACGGCGTCTTCTCGCGGCCCGAGATGTAACCTTCGATGCCGGCGTCCTGCAAAACCTGGTCCAGCTCGTCCATGATCTTCACGACCAGATCGCCGCCGTGCAGCTCGAGGAATTTGAGGCGCGTCATGATCGAAGCGCGCGCCTCCAGATGAAGCTCGGAGAATGCAAGGTCCTCCAACTCGGTTTTAATCTCCTGCATCCCGATGCGCTCGGCCAGCGGGGCATAGATCTCCATGGTTTCCATGGCAATAGATTTGCGCTTCGCAGGGTCCGAGATGAACCGCAGCGTGCGCATGTTGTGCAGGCGGTCGGCGAGCTTGACGAGCAGGACCCGAATGTCCTCTGACATGGCGAGCACGAACTTGCGGAAGTTCTCCGCCTGCTTGGTCTCCATGTTCTGGATCTGCAGGCGCGCGAGCTTGGTCACCCCGTCGACGAGGCGCGCCACTTCGTCGCCGAACATGCGGCGGACGTCCTCGAGGGTTGCCTTCGTGTCTTCGACGATGTCGTGCAGGAGCGCGGTGACGATCGACGCAGTGTCGAGCTTGTAGCTGGTCAGGATCCCGGCGACCTCGATCGGGTGTGAGAAGTAAGGGTCGCCCGAAGCGCGCTTCTGCGTGCCATGCATTTTCATGGCGTAGACGTAGGCGCGATTGAGCAAATCCTCGTCCGCTTCCGGATCGTAGGACTTTACACGTTCAACAAGTTCGAATTGGCGCATCATGGCGATGCACCCCCCGAAGCGCGTCTGCTAAGACGCGCGAGAAACAACAAATCTCGGGTAATTCCGGCCGAACTAAAGGGCCGGCGCTGCAGGAAGAATGACGCGGCGCTCGCAGGACTGATCGTGTGTGCGTGCGCGCGTCGGTCCATCACCCCTTGCTGTCGTCCTGGTCGGCGGCGACGTCTTCGAAGGAGACCTTCGGATGCGCGCCGGTCGCCTTCGGCGTCGCCTCTTCTTCTTCCTCGTCCTCGCCTTCGACGCCCATTCCGGCGGCTGCGGCCATCTGCTCGCTCATCTGGCCGGCAATGCCGGCGAATTCCGGGTTTGAGGCCATGGCGTCGAAGCCGTCTTCTTCCGGCTCGTCCACTTCAACATGGCGCTGCAGGCTTTGGACGAGGGAGTTGTGCAGCTCTTCGGGGCTGACTTTCTCGTCGGCGATCTCGCGCAGAGCGACGACCGGGTTCTTGTCGTTGTCGCGCTCCAGACGCGGCTCGGCGCCGGCCGAGATCTCGCGCGAACGCTGCGCGGCGACCATCACCAGCTCGAACCGATTGGGCACTTTTTCAACGCAGTCTTCGACCGTAACGCGGGCCATGTTCGTCCTCGCTTAAGATTGTTTAAGGTGCGCGCAAATGAGGAACGGGTCAACGCCGTCACCTCCGTTCCCCGATATAGGAACGCGAGCACACCGCCGTAAAGAGGCGCCTATGTACGCAAAATGGGGGTCTGGCTCAAGGGTCTAAGCGCCGAATGCCCTCAGCTGGAACCTTAGCCGCGAGGTTCGCCGCTGTTTCCCCCAGGGCCGGGTGCCGCCATTGGGGTGCCAAATCCCTCAACGGAAACAGCACGAAAGCGCGCTCGTGGAGCCGTGGGTGCGGCAGCAAGGGCGCTCCCTCGACTTTGACCAGGTCCCGGTAGGCCAAAAGGTCGAGATCCAGGGTCCGGGCGGCATTGGCCGCGGTCCGGAGGCGCCCAAAGGCGGCCTCCGTCAGGTGCAAGGCCGCAAGGAGACCGGCGGGCGATAAAGCAGTCTCGACCGAGACCACCCCATTCACGAACCAAGGCTGATCAGAGGCCGGGATTGGGGCGCTTTCGTACCACGGCGAGCGGCCGGCAATGACCACACCTAAGCGACCCAAATGAAGCAGAGCGGCTCCGCAGGTTACGCGGGGAGACCCGGCCGCACTCCGCAAGTTGGCACCAATCCCAATCAGTATCATGCCGACCGCGCCCTCAATTCACCGCTGTGCTGCAGGGAAACCCGCTTGCCCTACATCTGAGAGGTGAATAGGCTTCTCTCATTAGTCGAAGCAAGGCTTATGCCGGAAGTTACATTAATATCTTAGAGTAATACCTGATCTTATTGTTCTAGTTATATTCTGGAGAAATTTCATGATCTTCTATCCAGAAGAGCGGATCGCCGTATTCGTTGACGGCGCCAATCTCTACGGCACCGCCAAAGCGCTCGGGTTCGACATCGACTACCGGCGCCTCCTGGCCTTGTTCGCGGCCAAGGGCCGCCTCCTCAGGGCGTTCTATTACACCGCCCTGCTGGAGGACCAGGAGTACTCGCCGCTCCGCCCGCTCGTGGACTGGCTGGACTACAACGGGTTCACGGTGGTGACCAAACCGGCCAAAGAATTCATCGATCAGGCCGGACCCCGGCGCCTCAAGAGCAATATGGATGTCGAAGTGGCCGTCGATATGCTGGAGATCGTCGACCGGGTGGACCACATCGTCTTGCTCTCGGGCGACGGCGATTTCCGCCGGCTGGTGGAAAGCGTCCAGCGCCGCGGCGTTCGGGTGTCGGTCGTCTCGAGCATCAAAACGCAGCCGCCCATGGTCTCCGACGAACTTCGCCGCCAGGCCGACAACTTTGTCGATCTCGCCGATCTCCAACACAGCATCGCCCGTGCCGTCCCCGCGTCGCCGCCGGCCGGATAAGTCCTCATGCCCCCCGCCTCGCCGCCGAAAGACTGCCCCCTCTGCCCGCGTCTGATGGCCTTTCGGCAGGCCAACCGGGGCACCTTCCCGGATTGGCACAATGACTCCGTGCCCGCCTTTGGGTCTCTGGACGCCCGGATGCTCGTCGTCGGGCTCGCCCCCGGACTGCGGGGAGCGAACCGGACCGGGCGCCCTTTCACCGGCGACTACGCCGGCGAGCTCCTCTACCCGAGCCTTCTCAAATTCGGCCGTGCCAAAGGCACTTATGGGGTCCGGGTCGATGACGGGCTGGAAATGGTTGATACGCGCATTACCAACGCAGTGCGCTGCGTTCCCCCCGAAAACAAGCCCACGCCGGCCGAACAGAAGACCTGCCGGCCTTTCCTGGTGGCTGAGATCGCCGCCATGCCCCGCTTACGGTCGATTTTGGTGCTCGGCCGCATCGCCCATGACGCCGTCCTGTCGACCCTGGGGCTGCGCAAGGCGGCTTATCCCTTCGGCCATGGCGTGGTACATAGTTTTGAGGGACAACTATCGATGACGGATTCTTATCATTGCTCGCGTTACAATGTGAACACGAGGGTGTTAACCGAAGCCATGTTCCACGGCGCAATGAATCAGGCCATAAATGCAATTAATGGAACGGCTTAGGCTGTGGTTAAGAGTCGAGGTGTATTCGACGGGGATCACACCTGGCTTTTGGAACGGTAAAAGTACGTCATGGATCGTGCGGCAATCTTAAAAGCCTTCGAGGCTAACCTGTGGGACCGCGCGGCATTCCTGCCCCGGGTACGCAAGGACGCCGTCGTCGAAGAAACCTCGGACCTCCTTCTGGTCGATTCCGGCCTCGCCAATGCCGCCTTCAACACGATCGGCAAGTCGTCGCTGCATCCGCGCTTCGGCTCCGACCGGGTAGAAGCCGCGATCAAGCACTTCAAGACCAAGAAGCTTCCCTTCACCTGGATCATCGGACCCCTCTCCGGCCACGGCGCGTTGGAGCCGACGCTGAAGGGCTTCGGCCTTTCCTGCGCCGAAGACGAGTGGGTCATGGCGATGTCGCTCGACACCGTGAACATCCCGGGCACCATTCCGCAGGGCCTCGACGTCAAGCGCGTCACCAACGCGACTCAGGTCGAGCAATTCGCTGAAGTGCTGACCGCGGCGGCGCCGGCGGACGAAACGATCAAGACGTTTTATACCGACACGAAGGAAGCGATCATCGCACCCGCGTCACCGTTGCGTCTTTATATCGGTTATGTCGGCAGTGAGCCCGTGGCGATCATGGAGGCTTTCAGCGCCCACGGCATCTTGAACTTCTATCAAATGGCCTCGGCCGCCAGCGTCCGCGGAAAAGGCTACACCGCCGGTCTCATGTTAACCGCGCTGAAGGACGCCAAGAAGGCCGGCCTACGGCTTGCCAGCTTGCAGACGCCCGAAGCTAGCCGCGCCGCCTATGAGCGGTTCGGATTCAAGCCCGCGGGCCGTATCGCCAGCTACAGATAAAGCGCGGCGATCTATTTCGCCGCGAGCGCCTTGTCGACAGCGGTCTTGATCTCAGCGCTTTCCGGCTTCACCGCGCTCGGAAACGCCGCAACCAGTTCGCCCTTGGTATTCACAAGATACTTGTGGAAGTTCCACTTCGGCACGCTGCCGTCGCCGAGAGTTTGCTTCGCCCATTTATAAAACGGATGCGCCTGGTTCCCGACCACGTCGACCTTATCGGTCATGGGGAAGTCGACGCTGTAGTTGCCTTCGCAGAAGGTCTTGATCTCCGCCGCCGTGCCGGGCTCCTGGGCGCCGAAGTTATTCGCCGGAACGCCGAGGACGACGAGGCCCTTGTCCTTGTAGGTTTCCCACAAACTCTGCAGGCCTTCGTATTGCGGCGTATAGCCGCAGAAGGAGGCCGTGTTCACCACCAGCACCGCCTTGCCCTTGAACTCCGACATCGGCAGCGCGCCGCCCTCAAGTTTCTCGAAGGTGAAGTCGTGTGCGGTATCGGCCATGGCCGGACCTCCCATCATGCCCATCGCGAACGTCGCAGCGAAAAGCGCTCTCAGCACCGTGCTAGCCATAACGTTGCTCCTTCCATGGATCCCCGCGCATATGATAACCCCGCGCCTCCCAATATCCAGGCTGATCTTGGTCCATAAAGGTGATGTGGCGCAGCCACTTGGCGCTCTTCCAAAAATAGAGGGGCGGCACCACGAGGCGTACCGGTCCACCGTGGTCGCGCGCAAGCGGTTGTCCCTGCCAGGTATGGGCGATCAGAACGTCGTCGCGATCGACGTCGGCGAGCGGAATGTTGGTCGAGTATCCGTCGTAGCTCTTGAGCATTAGGAACTTCACGCTTGGCAACGGTTTCGCCAAAGCAAGCAACGTGCGCATGGCGACGCCCTTCCACTCATTGTCGTAGCGCGACCAGGTGGTGACACAATGAATGTCGTTGGTGAGCGTGACCTGCGGCTGCGCCATGAAGGCGGTCCAATCCCACTTGATCTGATTGGCGACTTGGCCGCCGACGCTAAAAGACCATTCGGCCTGGCTTAGATTCGGCTGAATGCCGAGATCAAGCACCGGAAAATCTTCCGTGACGCGCTGGCCGGGCGGCCGACGCTCTTTGTGGTCCGCGGTTGTACCAGTGAGGCCGCGACCGGCCTTGGCCCACTGCTCCTTGGTGCGGATGAGCTTTTCTTTGACGCCTTGAGGATCGGGCTCGTCGCTCATTCCCGTCAGCCTTTCGCGCGCATCACGCGGGCCTGCTCGCGCTCCCACTCCCGCTTTTTAATGTCGTCGCGGCGATCGAGGTGTGTCTTGCCCTTTGCCAGTCCGAGTTGGACCTTGGCCAAGCCGCGAGCGTTGAAAAAAAGGCTCAGCGGAACGACGGTCATGCCCTTACGGCCAATGGCCGCCATGAGCCGGTCGAGTTCCTTGCGTTTGACGAGCAGCTTTCTTTTTCGCTTTTCGTCATGCTGGAAGTGGCTGGCGCCCTCGTAGGCGGGGATATGGCAATTAATGAGAAAAAGCTCGCCGTTCTCGACCTGCGCAAAGGCCTCCGTGAGGGTACAGCGGCCATGGCGCAGCGACTTCACTTCGCTGCCGGTCAGCATGATGCCGGCCTCGAGGTCGTCCTCGATGGCATAGTCGCGCCGGGCCTTGCGGTTCTGGGCGACGCCGCCGTGGGAGATGAGTTCTTTCGCCATGCGGCTAATCTAGGTGCGAAACCGCCGCCGGTCAAAAAACCAGCGCGCAAGCCTAATTAAGTAGACCCGCGCCGCGCATCGCCTCTTCCACCCGGGCCTTTGCCTTCATGGAAAGGGGCGCGAGCGGAAGGCGCACATCCGGATCACACTTACCGAGCAGGCTTGCGCCAAATTTCACCGGCGCGGGGTTGGTTTCGATGAACATGGCGTCGTGCACCGGGCTGAGGACATCGCGGATCCGGAATACATCCTCATAGGCTCCAAGGTGCCAGGCGTCCTGTAACTGGGCGCAGAGGCGCGGCGCGATATTCGCCGTCACCGAAATGCAGCCCTTCCCGCCGTGCGCAAGGAACGCCACGGAGGTCCCATCCTCGCCGGACAACTGGCAGAACTCCTCGCCGCACTCCATCCGCGACCTCAAGGGACGCTGAAGGTCGTTCGTGGCGTCCTTCACCCCGACGATATTCTCGTGTTCGGCGAGCTTGGCCATGGTCTCGACCGACATGTCGACCACGCTGCGGCCCGGAATATTGTAAATGACGATGGGGAGGTCCACGGCGTTCGCGATGGCCAGGAAGTGCTGCAGGAGGCCTTCCTGCGTCGGCTTATTATAATAGGGCGTCACCACGAGCGCGGCCGTAGCGCCGGCCTTCTTGGCGTGTTTGGTGAGTTGAATCGCCTCTGCCGTCGAATTGGAGCCGGTTCCCGCGATCACCGGTACCCGCCCTTTTGCCACTTCCACGCACAGTTCGATCACGCGGTTGTGCTCGTCGTGAGTCAAAGTCGGGGACTCGCCGGTCGTTCCGCATGGCACGAGGCCGTGGCTGCCCTCTTTGATCTGCCAATCGATGAATTCCTGGTAGGCTTTTTCGTCGACGGCGCCCTTCTTGAATGGCGTGATGAGAGCTGTGATAGAACCGCGAAACATCGGAGAACTCCTGAAGCGTCGAGACGACGGCTGTTACCGTCGCGGGCCATTAAACTTGTAAGTGAGGTGGGACCCGGTGGCAAGGCAGACCCCCGGATCGTTAACGCCTTGCGCATCCGTAATGCCCTGGAACCCTTGCATTTACTTGACGTTTGCGCCTCTCCATAAGACAACAGAAGAAGATATGGTAGCACCGGTGCTGAAGACGATTGAGCGCGCACCTTACGGTCGCCGGATGCGGCGAGCCGTACTGGCTTGCGTACTTTCCGGCGCCATGGCCTCGGTCGCTGCGCCGGCTCTCGCCCAAGATGCGGCGGTCGTCCCGGCGTCCTCGCTGATTCTGCCGCTGCCGAAGCCTGCGGTCCCCAACCGGCCCGCGCCTCTCTTCACACCGCCCGCCTCGCAGCCCGCAGCCGCCGTCACGCCCGAGCAGCGTATTCTTTCGGCGCAGGATCGCGAGATCTTTACCCAAGCCGTGCGCGCGGGCGCCAAGCGCCAATGGTCGGTGGCACGGACGACGGCGTCGCGCGCCTCGAATCCGTTGATCCCAAAAATCATCGCATGGGCGTACTTGCGCGAGCCCGGCCCCCACGTGGGATTCCTCGAACGCACCGCTTTTCTGAGCTCACATCCAGACTGGCCGTCGTCCGCCGAAATCCGGCGGCAGGCGGAAGCCACAATCGACGACGATGTGCCTGCGGGTGCGGTCGTCGACTGGTTCGCCGCACGCCCACCCCTCACCGGCGACGGCAAGGCCGCCTACGCGCGCGCCCTCAGGCATCACGGCAAGACGGCCGAAGCGGACGCGCTAGCCCGCGACGCGTGGCGAACCGGGACCTTCGATCGCGCTGAAGAAAGCGCGTTCCTGAAAGACTTCGGCCGCATCCTCACGCCTGAGGATCACCGCGTACGTGTGGACACAATTCTCTATCAGGAACAGACCAGCGCTGCCGAGCGGCTGCTCTCCCGGGTCCCACCCGACTACGCCAAGGTGGCAAAGGCGCGTATCGCGCTCATCGGATCGTCGCGTGGAGTCGAGGCCGCCCTCGCCGCTGTCCCGCCGTCGCTCCAGAACGACGCCGGCCTGATCTTCGATCGCATTCAGTGGCGGCGCGCCCGCGGAAACCTTGATGAAGCGCGCGCTTTGATTCCGGAATTTCCGTTGTCCTCGCCGCGACCGGATTTGTGGTGGCGCGAGCGTCACATCCTGGCGCGCGATGCCCTTTCGAAAGGGTTCATCACTGAGGCCTATCGCCTCGCCCGTCATCACGGCGCCACCGATGCCTTGAGTGTCTCCGAAGCTGAATGGCTGGCCGGCTGGATCGCCTTGCGCTTCCTGAAGGACGGTGAAGCGGCGCTTCCGCACTTCGAGAAAGTCTACGACACGGTGCAGACTCCCCTAAGCCTCGCAAAGGGCGCCTATTGGGTGGGACGCACGGCGGAATTTCTCGGCCGGCCGGACATCGCCAACGAATGGTACACGCGCGCCGCCGCTTACCCCACGACGTACTACGGACAGCTTTCCTTCTCACGACTCAAAGGCGCCTCGCCGCCGCAGCTTCCGCACGATCCCACACCGACGGCCGAGGAGCGCGCCAAGTTCGAAGCCCGCGAACTCACCACCGCTCTGCGCATCCTTCTGGAGATCGACGAAAAGCGCTACCAGCAGGCCTTCGCCGTAGCCCTTGCCGACGCCAGCGATCTCGCCGCCGACCGCCATATGGTCAGCGAAATCGTAAGCCGGAATCGCCGGGCCGATCTTGGCGTCGTCATTGCGCGGCAATCCGCGCGCGATAAATTCGTGCTCGTGGAGTACGGATTTCCGATACCGGGTTACAACTTTTCTGAGTTGCCGGAGCGGGCGTTTGTGCTCGGCATCGCCCGTCAGGAGACGAATTTCGACTACAGCGCAGTCAATGCGGCATCAGGCGCACGCGGACTCATGCAGTTGATGCCTCCCACGGCCCGGGCCGTCGCCCGAAGCCTCAAGGTGCGCTACGAACAAGCGCGGCTCACGACCGATCCCGCGTACAACCTCCGCCTTGGCTCCAGCTACCTGCAGTCGATGGTCCGATCGGCGGGCGGCTCGTACATCGTTGCCGCCGCCTCCTACAATGCGGGCCCGGGCCGCGCGCGCCAGTGGGTTCGCCAATTCGGCGACCCTCGTGAACCTGGGGTCGACGCCGTCGATTGGGTTGAAATGATTCCGTTCTCGGAAACCCGCAACTACGTACAGCGGGTAATGGAGAACGTCATGGTGTACCGGGCGCGCCTCAGCGATACGAAGCAGATCTCCACCACGCTCGAAGCCGAACTCGCGCGGCGCGAATAACGGAATAAGGCGAATGCCTCGCAACCGGCGCCCACTCTTCCCAACCTTCGAATCTCTCGTCGGAAGCCCGCCCCGCCGCTGGACGGGTACTACATCATCTGTACGCTGACGGCGAAGGTTGAGTATGATCGTCAGTCATCGCACACTTGTGCGATAGACGCACGATTGTGAAATGCGATAATCGGTAGGCGCGTTGCATTGCCGTGACGACGAGGCGATGCTTTCCGCCGGGGGACCAAAGTTGATGACGCAAAACCGAGTTCTGGTGCGCGCCTTGGGGCTTGCCGCAGCCGCCGTCGCAGTATCGTCGGCGCCCGGCCAGGCGCAATCGGGCGCCACCGTGGAGGAACTGCGCATCACCGCGCGGCGACTGCCGCCCGCGGTGAGCGAACAACTTCACAACACGACAGTGGTCGACCGCACGCGCCTCGAGGAAAGTGGCGGCGCGCGGCTCGACGAAATTCTGCGCCAGGTTCCGGGCTTCGGACTGTTCCGTCGACCGTCGAGCCGCGCCTCACATCCGACGACTCAGGGCGTGACGTTGCGCGGACTTGGACCCAGCGGCGCAGGCCGTACGCTCGTTCTGCTCGACGGCGTGCCGCAGAACGATCCGTTCGGGGGTTGGGTCGACTGGAGCCGCCTCACCCCCGACGCGCTCGACTCGTTGTCGGTGACGCGCGGCGGCGGCGCCGGTGCGTGGGGCAATGCAGCGATGGCCGGAGTCGTGCGCCTTTACCGTCGCGCCGACTCCGAGGGCGGCGGCAGCGGCCGCCTGCGCGGCGACAGCTTCGGTGGATATGAAGGCTCCGCGACGTTCAGGACCGGAGCAGACGTACAGATATTCGGCGCGGCGCAGGGGCACGGCGGCGACGGCCCCTATCTCATCGCCGAGAGC
>CAMDOZ010000086.1 GCA_945903705.1 Fidelibacterota bacterium
AGTAGAAATTGCGTTTGGTGTCGACGATGAACTCGACCGTACCGGCGCTGACGTATTGCACGGCTTTGGCCAGAGCAACCGCCTGTTCACCCATGGCTTTACGCGTCTTCTCGTCGAGGAACGGGCTCGGCGCTTCTTCGATGACTTTCTGATGGCGGCGCTGGATCGAGCACTCGCGCTCATTCAGATAGAGCGTGGTCCCGTGCCGGTCCGCGATGACCTGGATTTCGATATGGCGCGGCTGTTCGATGTATTTTTCAATAAACATGCGGTCGTCGCCGAAGGACGACTTGGCTTCGGATTGTGAGCGCTCGAAGCCTTCCTGGACCTCGGACTCGCTGCGGGCGATGCGCATACCCTTCCCGCCGCCGCCGGCGGAGGCTTTGAGCATCACCGGATAGCCGACCTCGCCCGCGATCTTCTTGGCGTGGGCCACATCCTTGATCACGCCCAGGAAGCCGGGAACGGTCGACACACCCGCCTTTTCGGCGAGCTTCTTTGACTCGATCTTGTCGCCCATGGCCTCGATGGCATAGGCGTCGGGGCCGATGAAGACGATCTTGGCGGCCGCGAGGGCTTCCTGGAACTTCTTGTTCTCTGACAGGAACCCATACCCCGGGTGCACCGCTTCGGCGCCGGTCTTCTTGCAGGCCTCGACGATGCGGTCGATGACGAGATAGCTCTTGGCGGTGGCGCTTTCGCCGATGTGGACGGCCTCGTCGGCCATCTCAACGTGCAGTGCGTTACGGTCGGCGTCCGAGTAGACGGCGACCGTCTTAATGCCCATCTTCTTGCAGGTCTTGATGACCCGGCAGGCGATTTCGCCACGGTTCGCGATAAGAACTTTCTTGAACATTAGCGGCCCCGAACGGAATCAGGAACACAGATGTCGTCCTGGGCCTTGTGCCCAGGACCCAGGGTTACGCGCACCGCGGCGTGCAGCAGCGTCGCGGTCGGTACAGCCGTTCTCGACGGCCGCTCTGGGCCCTGGGAATAAATCCCAGGGCGACGGCGGTGTTGGTGCAAGGGCGGCATATCAGATACTCACAGCGGAATGTTGTCGTGCTTCTTCCAAGGATTCTTGGTGTCCTTGGTTTTCAGCATGGCGAGCGAGCGGCAGATGCGCCGGCGGGTGCCGTGCGGCATGATCACGTCGTCGATGAAGCCGAGATTGGCCGCCCGGAACGGATTGGCAAAGCGCGCCTCATAGTCCTTCGTGCGATCGGCAATCTTTTTCGCGTCGCCGATATCCTGGCGGAAGATGATCTCCACCGCGCCTTTTGCGCCCATCACGGCGATTTCCGCGGTGGGCCAGGCAAAGTTCACGTCGCCGCGGATGTGCTTGGAGCTCATCACGTCGTAAGCGCCCCCATAAGCCTTGCGGGTGATCACGGTCACTTTCGGCACGGTCGCTTCGGCAAAGGCAAACAGGAGCTTCGCGCCGTGTTTGATGATGGCGTTGTATTCCTGGTTGGTGCCCGGCAGGAAGCCCGGGACATCTACGAAGGTGACGATCGGAATGTTGAAGCAGTCACAGAACCGCACGAAGCGCGCGGCCTTGCGGCTTGAGTCGATGTCGAGACAGCCTGCGAGCACCATGGGTTGGTTGGCGACGATGCCCACCGTGGTGCCTTCCATGCGGGCGAAACCGATGATCATGTTCTTGGCGAAGTGTTCGCCGATCTCGAAGAAATCCCCCTCGTCCACGACTTTCAGGATCAGCTCCTTCATGTCGTAAGGCTTGTTGGGATTGTCGGGGATCAAGGTGTCGAGCGAAGCATCGTCACGGTCAGGTGAATCAATGGACGTGAAGACCGGCGGCTTTTCCTTGTTGCTGAGCGGCAGGAAGTCCATCAGGCGGCGGAGCTGAAGCAGCGCCTCGATGTCATTCTCGAAGGCGCCGTCGGCCACGCCGGATTTGGCGGCATGGGTCATGGCCCCGCCGAGCTGTTCCTGGGTGACGTTCTCGTGGGTCACGGTCTTCACAACGTCGGGACCCGTGACGAACATGTAGGAACTGTCCTTCACCATGAAGATGAAGTCGGTCATGGCGGGAGAATAGACCGCGCCGCCGGCGCAAGGTCCCATCACCAACGAGATCTGCGGCACGACGCCGGAGGCCAGCACGTTCTGGAGAAATACATCGGCGTAACCCGCAAGCGAAGCGACGCCTTCCTGGATCCGCGCGCCGCCGGAATCGTTGATGCCGATCACGGGTGCGCCGACCTGTACGGCCTTCTCCATGACCTTGAGGATCTTCTTGGCGTGGCTTTCCGAGAGCGAGCCCCCGAACACCGTGAAGTCCTGGCTAAACACGAACATCGGCCGGCCGTTGATCGTGCCGTAGCCGGTGACCACGCCGTCGCCCGGCACGCGTTGCTCGCCCATGCCGAAGTCTTCGCAGCGGTGCTCGACGAACATGTCCCATTCTTCGAACGAACCTTCGTCGAACAGGATCTCGATCCGCTCGCGCGCCGAGAGCTTGCCCTTGCCGTGCTGCACGTCGATCCGCTTCTGGCCCCCGCCCAGGCGGGCGGCGGCGCGTTTTTCTTCAAGCCTTTGGATGATCTCGTGCATGTGAATTCCGATTTTGGAACGGTTCGAAGGTCCCCCGGACCCCTTTGAGGAAGGGGTTAGACGGTCACAGCCATAGCATAGGCGGACGGGGACTTTCACAAAAAGTACGCGCAAAAAGGGCCGGTAAACCCCTGGATTTGGGCGAAAAATTGCGCCCGGGCGGGATCAGAGAGGCTGGCGAGCGCCGCATTCGCGGCTGAAATCGCCGTGCCCTTCGAAAAGCCGTCAAAAAAGGTAGTTGGGAGCTTTAACGCGCCGTATAACCCCGGCCATGACAGAGCCATCGACCGAGCGGGCGGCCAAACCCGAGATCAATCCGCTCCTGAAATTCGCCCTCGAGATGGGCCCACTCGTCGTGTTCTTCGTGATGAATAGCCGGGCGGGGATTTTTGTAGGCACCGGCGCCTTCATGGCGGCGACGGTGGTTGCACTCGGCGTCTCCTACGCCCTGATGCGCAAGCTCCCCGTCATGCCGATGGTGACGGCGGTCTTCGTGCTCGTCTTCGGCGGCCTGACCTTGTGGCTGGCCGACGATCTCTTCATCAAGCTGAAGCCGACGATCATCAATCTCTTGTTCGCCGCCATCCTCTTCTTCGGCGTCATCACAAATCGTCTTTTGATCAAGCTGGTGTTGGAGGGCGCGCTGCAGCTCACCGAGCGCGGCTGGCGGCTCATCACCTGGGCTTGGATCGGATTCTTCGTTTTCCTCGCGGCGGTGAATGAGATCGTGTGGCGCAACTCGTCGACGGATTTCTGGGTGAGCTTCAAGGTCTTCGGTGTCATGCCGATGACGATTGCTTTCAGCTTCGCGATGATTCCGATCATCATGCGGCACACCGTTCAACCGGAAGCCGTGACGTCGGACGAAAAGGTGGACAGGCCTTAAGATTATCTATGTAATAGATACACTGGGATTGTGATCGGGAGGGTCCGGTTCCATTTAGTTCGTTCACCGGGGGATTACCGTGACCAGAAAAAGAACCGCGCTGAAGACGCGCAAGGCGCCACCTGCGCCGAAATCCAAAAAAGCTTCCGGGAAAGATCGCCCGCGCGCCGCGACGCCGAGCGTGAGGGTCGCCCGCCCGGGAATGCGCGCCGGAGCGCGCTAGATTCATAGGAGTGGCGCGTTTTCGGCGACGAACCGGTGCCCACTTCGTCGGAAAACGCGCTAGGCGGACAAATCTAGATATCGTTCGATGGCTTGAAGATCGCCGGCGATGCGCTGTCGGCGATCACGAGCCAACTCGTCCTCGCCCCATTTCTCCACCTGATAGAGCTCGTCCAGGAACGCCGCGGTGAAAACGTCCGCCGCGGAGAGATGGCGATGTATCAGCGCGAAGCTGAGCGCCAGCGAGCTTGCCAGGGACGCGGCGGCCTGAAATGCCGTGAGTTGGGTATCGTTCAACTGCTCCAATGACCGGCGGATGCGTAAGGATGTGTCCGGTGCCTGCTTCGGCGGCATCAGACCTTCTGTGGATACGAGCGCGATTCCGTGTTCTCGCTCGAGCCAATCCAGGGCCGGCTGCCACTGCCGCTGCTGACGCTCGCGCAAGTCCGTCGGGTGTTGCGCGCGGAAACAAAGGGTGTCGGCATCCACATAGGTCAGAAGGCTCGCGATCACGCCCTCCCGCTGCGGCGCGATCCGGTCGATTTGTGTGGCGAGGAGCCGGGTCAAAGGCATGGTTTCGGGATCCACATGAGGATCCTGCGCATTCCATTCCGCCGCAACCGCTTCGGCCAAGGGGTGCGACGTTGACGCAAGCGACGCACGCGACGGCGTGAGCGCCGTCTTTCCATCGAGGAGAACAGTATAGGCGCCGCCCTCGCCTTGACCGACGCCAACGGCCTTGTAAACGCGGCGAGGCTTTGGGGGCGCGCTTTCGCGCACCGGATACTTCCTGTCTTTATCCATGATGGAGACGGTTCAGCCTTTACGCCAGGCGCGCGCTTTTTGGCAGAGATCGCCACCGGGCGCCGCGGCCGTGGTCGCCGAAGAGCCGGTCTTCGGTCCAAGGCCGAACAACGCACCGAGGCTTCCCAGGCCACCACTGCCGCCCTTCGCGAGCGCGGAGCCGAGGCCCGCCACGCCCTTCACGACGCCGGTCTGGTCGATAGCCACACTGGGTGAAGAGAGCGCACCGGTGACTTTCACGGCCTGGGCCAACTGGCCAATCCCGCCGGTGATGCCGCTGGCACCCTGGGTGCGCACGTTGAGGTCGATCCTCTCGTTGCGCAGATCGATCTGGCCGCTGGAGGTGAGCGACATCTTGTCCGTCATCAGGACGACAGCTTGATTGGTCTCGGCGACGCCATCCACAATCTGGAAGTTGGCCACGCCGCACCGTGCGACCGTGTAGGGATCCTGATTGCCGAAGGGATTGACCGTGTTCAGCACCTGAAGGATCGCGGCCGCGCCGGGCACGCTCAAGGCATCATTGCGAATGCGGCTCTCGCCCATGCCGGCGATGACGGAACCGTCGAGCGAGGCCATCACATCGCGGACCGAAGCGCCGGCGCCGCGCACGTTGACATTGATGTCGAGGGGTCCCTGCGTGATCATGTCGCCCTTGTTCAGGGCTTTGGCGAGGCCTTCGGCGGAAAATCCTTTACCTTGAGCCTTCATGGCAACGGACTTGTCGCCGGCGTTGAGCGCCACGTCCGCGCCGATCGTTCCGCCCGCGACCACCAAGGAAATCGGCGCCGCGTTCAAACGGCCCGCCGCAGCCTTCACGGGCACCTTGATGTCGGTCACCGCCGTGCCCGAGGTTGTCGTGAGTTTGCCGATGGAGATCGTGAGGTCGGCATCCGTGCCGCTGATCCCATCCCACGGTAAAGGATCGGCGGAAAACATCCGGCCGTCGCCTTTGGCCTGAGAACCGCTACCGAACTTGGCGAGATCGATTTCCGGGATCGAGATTGTGCCTTTGGCGAAGGGCCGCCCCTTCACCATCTCGACCATCACGTCGGACGTGGCCTTGAGGCCGAAGCCCTCGACTTCGAGCTTCGCCGGGAAAGCTTTGTCCATGCCGATGAGCACAGCAATCGGCGCGAGCGTGCCGCCGACCTTCACGTCTTCGCCCGAGACCTTTCCCGCCATATTGATCTTGCCGTCCTGGGCAAGGGTCAGAGTTTCAATCGCAACGGCGAGCGGTTCGCCGGTGGTCTTATAGGCGACGGTGACGCCGCTCGTTGCCAGCGAGGTGATATTCATATCCTGAAGCGCACCACTGATCGCAACGGCGATCGCTTTTGCCGCGACGTCGGCCGAGCCCCCCGATTGGGCATCGCGATATCCGAGCTTAAGGCCACTGACGGAGACATCGCTGACATTGACGGGTGTCGATTCACCCTCGACGTCGAATTCCCAATTGCCGCGCCCCTGCTTGTCGATCTCCAGGAGGATGTCCGGGTTCGCCACCGCGATCTCGGTGAGATTGATGGTGCCGAACAGGAGGGGGATGAGTTGCGTATGCACTTCGAGGCGCGGGAGGATCACCATGTCCGGCCGGCTGCCCCACGCCGCGTTCGCTACTTTCACATCGGTCAGTACAATCGCCGGCGTCAAGGACACGGCGAGGTCGATGTCGCCGATCGTGACCTCGCGTCCGGTCGCCGCCTTGGCCTGAGCTTCGATGGTTCCCTTGTACTGGCTGACGTCAAACGTCATGAGGACGATGACAATGCCGACGACAATGACGGCCACCGCGGCGGCGGCGATCTTGAGAGCTTTCATCGCTTACTCCTGTCGAGATCGGGCGACGAGTCTGACGGCGTCGTCAAAGCAAGAACAGCCTGCATGAGATCGGGCAGACGATCAACCAGGCGGTGTGAACCTGCCGCCTGCAACTCGGTGACAGGATGATTGCCCCAGGCGACCCCGAGGGCGGAGACGCCCGCGTTGCGGGCCATGCGAATGTCGAAACTCGTATCGCCGATCATAACCGTGTGGGCCGGTAGTGCGCCGGTCTCCGCCATCGCCCGGTAGAGCATCTCCGGGTGAGGCTTACCCGGCGCCTGCTCAGGGGTCTGAATGGTGACAAAACGATTCGAGAGCCCGTGACGTTCCAAAACATGCCGCACGCCGCGCATGTTTTTGCCGGTGGCTATTCCAAGCAGCACGCCTTCACTGTCGAGAGCGTCGAGCACGTCATGCGTGCCGTCGAAGAGCGGTTCGTCGAAACCCGCTTCGGACCGGAAGCGCCCGAAACAGTCGCGGTAGGCCTGGTCGAGTTCCAGCAGCCGCGGCCGCTCAAGGACCGGAAACAAGGTACCGAGCGCCTCCGTGAGCGAAAGCCCGATCACGCGCGGGATTTCATGCGCGGGCGGAGCCTCCACCTTCATCAACGCAGCGGCCTCGTGTACCGCGCGCACGATATTCGCCTTGCTGTCGACGATGGTGCCGTCGAGGTCGAACACCGCGAGGCGCAGAGGCGTATCGGCAGCCGTGCTGCTCATTTGCCCTCGGTCAGCGCCCGAATTTCGGCGGCAGGCCGCACCGAGAGGAACTGATTGTAATCGTGCTCCGGATCCTTCGGATCGCAAGCCGTGAGTTCCGCCTTCGGTATCAGCTTTCGTTTTAGTTCGTGGATCGCATAAACCGAATACCCCAGCGGCTTCAGCATGGCATTGATGGCGTCGCATGACGGCTGGTGGAAGGTCTCGATGATGATGTCCGGGCGCAACGCCAAGACCTCTTGCATCGCCTCCATGACGTTGAGTTCGGCCCCCTCGACATCGATCTTCACGAGAGGACGGAGGCCGAGCGTCCCCGCAAGGCCGGTGCCGTCGATCGGCTCGATGATCGTGATGGCGCTGTCCTTTCCGGGGGCGGTGCCAATCATCGTTCCGGAGGAGATATGACCACCCGCCCTCACAAACCAACTTATTGAGGCGACGCCCGACTTCCTGTGCACGGCAACCGGATGTTCAATCAGGTTCGAGAGATCATTGAGGAACTTGTGAACCCGCAGCCGCGCGAACGCATAGGGGTTGGGTTCGTAGGCGTGAATGGAAAGGTCCGGGCGAAGCTTCGCCGCCGCGAGGCTGTATATTCCGACGTTCGCGCCGATATCGAGGATACCGGTGGCACGGACCGCGAGACGGCACCAGATCGCCATGGAAAAGGGCTCGAAGGTTCCCGAGTGCATCAAGTAGTGAACGACGGGAGCGTCATTGTTCGAGAACATCAGGAAGGGCGGGCATTCGAACATGTCGAGCTCGAAATAGCCGTAGTGCTTTATCGGTTCGCCCGCGGGGGCCTTTCCCGCGCGATGCTGCGCCAGGCGCTGCTGGCTTGCAGCGATCGCCGCCTGAAGTTCTTTCATATTCATGTTGCGTCGCCTTCGCTAAAGCCGAGATCAGCGAACACGTCAGCCATGTGCTTTGGAAGAGGAGCCGTAACCGTCAAAATTTTCCGCCCGGGGCGCGGGATCGATAGGGACCGCGCGTGGAGGCACATGCGTTCGGCCACCTCGGCGAGCAAGCCATCGTGCAGGTCTACGCGCTGGTCGGGATCGGGGTTGGTAATGGCGTATTTGCCGTCGCCGATGATCGGTGTGCCGATGAGCTTGCAGTGCGCGCGCAGTTGGTGCGTGCGGCCCGTCTGGGGCATGAGCTCCAACCAACTGATCTTGCGCCCGGCGGTGGCAACGACGCGGTAGTCGGTCACTGCGGACTGCCCTTCCTCGTCGTCCCATTCCATGCGTTCCTCGCCGCGCGCGCCGGTTTTGGTGAGCGCGGCCGAGATTGTTCCCGCTTCATGTTCCGGGTGACCAATGACCAGGGCCCAGTAGACCTTCTCCATGTCGCGGCTTTGAAACGCCTTGGCGAGGGTCGCCGCCGATTTCGGCGTACGCGCGATCAGGAGGATGCCGGACGTGTCCCGGTCGAGGCGGTGGACAAGCCGGGGGCGCTCTTCCTTGTCGAACTTGAGTCCATCGAGCATGCCGTCGATGTGGCGGGTGGTCTTGGTGCCGCCCTGGACCGCGATACCGTGCGGTTTGTTGAGGACGATAAGGTCCTCGTCCTTGAACATGACCATCTTTTGAATCGCGGCGGCATCGCGTTCGGACAGCGGCGCCCCTCGCATCCCGGGTGTCCCGCCCTTGGCCGTCTCGCCGAGGGGCGGCACGCGAATGACCTGCCCGGGCTGCAGCCGCAGGCTGGCTTTCACGCGCGCGCCATCGACCCGCACCTGCCCTGTACGAAGGAGCTTCTCGAGCCGGCCATGGGTGAGCGTCGGGTACCGGCGCTTGAACCAGCGGTCCAGCCGGACTTCGCCTTCGTCGCTGCCGACTTCGATCTGTTGAACGCCGCTCATAAGGTACCCGAGTTCTTTTTGTTTGCGCGCCTTCGCGTGCGGGCTTCTATTTGCTGAACGCCGCTCATGATCCGCCTGAGGTCTCTTTTGTTTGCGCGCCTTCGCGCGCGGGCTTCTGCTCGCGCAGCTTCTGCCAGTAAGCGAGGCGTTTGGCCACCTCGCGTTCAAAGCCGCGTTCGACCGGCCGGTAGAATTGCGTGCGGGCCATGGCGTCGGGGAAGTAGTTCTGCCCGGAGAAGGCCTCTTCCTGGTCATGGTCGTAGGCGTAACCCTTGCCGTAGCCCAGATCCTTCATGAGACGCGTGGGGGCGTTGAGGATGTGCGCGGGCGGCATCAACGAGCCGGTTTGCCGGGCCGAGGCGCGGGCTTCGCCATAGGCGACATAGGCCGCGTTCGATTTGGGGGCCGTGCCCAGGTAGATGACCAGCATGGCGATGGCGAGTTCGCCTTCCGGCGAGCCCAGGCGGTCATAAGTCTCCCAGGCGGAGATGGCCATTTGCAGCGCCTGGGGGTCGGCCAGACCAATGTCTTCCGCCGCGAAACGGGTCAGGCGGCGCAGGAGATAGATGGGATCCTCGCCTCCATCGAGCATGCGGGAGACCCAATAGAGCGCCGCGTCGGGATCGGAGCCGCGGAGCGACTTATGGACGGCGCTGATGAGATTGTAGTGGCCCTCGCGGTCCTTGTCGTAGACGGGAGCCCGGCGCTGGACGACCTTGGCGAGACCCGCAGCATCGAGGGGCGCCGCGGGCGGCGGCGTCAGCGCAAACAGATCCTCGGCCAGGGTGAGAACGTGGCGGCCATCGCCGTCGGCCATGGCCCTGAGGGCCGTGCGGCCGTCGTCGATGACCGGTAACGCCCGCCCGGAGTCCTGTTCGGCGCGGGTGAGCAGCCGGTCGAGCGCCGCGTCGTCGAGGCGCCGGAGCACCATGACCTGGCAGCGCGACAGAAGCGCCGCGTTCAGTTCGAAAGACGGGTTCTCCGTGGTGGCGCCCACCAGAATGATGGTCCCGTCCTCG
This sequence comes from Fidelibacterota bacterium, assembly GCA_945903705.1. Lineage (GTDB taxonomy): Bacteria > Pseudomonadota > Alphaproteobacteria > Rhodospirillales > Rhodospirillaceae > SHVO01. The sequence goes on from CAMDOZ010000086.1 coordinate 9,916, forward strand.
ACATACGGAAGGAATCCATCTTGCTGGGAGCGGTTGAAGCGGTGGATCTCGTCGACGAACAGCAGCGTGCCCTGCCCCATTTGGCGCCGTTTGGCGGAGGCATCGAAAATCTTGCGAAGATCCGCGACGCCCGAAAAGACGGCCGAGAGGGGTTGGAAGAAGAGATCCGTGCCCTTGGCCAAGAGGCGGGCGATGGTGGTCTTGCCAACACCGGGCGGGCCCCACAGGACCATCGAGGTCACGCGCCGCGCGGCCACCATCCGGCCGATGGGGCCTTCGGGACCTAGGAGATGCTCCTGGCCCACAACGTCATTGAGAGTCGCGGGGCGCAGCCGGTCGGCGAGCGGCTGACCGACCTTCGGCCCGCCTTTTCCTCCACCCTGCGGCGGCTCGTGCGCCGCAAAGAGATCGCTCATCCGCCCACCTGGAACTTGAGGATCTGGCCGTTCCGGTTCAGTGCCACGTCCCAGGCGCGCGTCGGCGCATCGACGATACGCTGAAGGTCCGAGACGGCCCGGATGGGGGCCGCGTTCACCGAGACGATGACGTCCCCGGGCCTTAATCCCAGGCGGCCGGCGATCGAATTGCCGGCGATCTGAAGGATGATGACCCCCGGCTGGTCGTATTCGCGGCCCAGCTCCTCGGCCAGGGCCGGGTTGAGGTTCGCGACCTCTGTGCCTGAAAAAGGCTGCTGCCCCGCCAGCACGGTCGGCTGACGGGCCGGAGCTTCCGGAGGCGCTTGCAGAGAGATTTGAATAGCCTGCTCTTTATTATCGCGTTGGATGCCCAGGCGGGCGCTACCCCCCACCGGCAGGGTCGCGATCAGGTAGCGCAGTTCCTCGAGGTCCTGGACCTCGCGGGTGTTGACGGCGCGGACGATGTCGCCGGGCTGGAGGCCGCCACGGGCGGCGGGGCTTCCGGGTGTCACCCGCTCGACCAGGACACCGGCGGGCCGCGGGAGACTGAGGGACCGCGCGAGGTCGGCGGTGATCGTCTTTCCGGAGGCGCCAAGCCAGGCGCGGACCGCCTTTCCGTCTTTAAGTATACTTGTAACAACGGTGCTTACCATGTTGGCAGGAATCGCAAATCCGATTCCGTTGCTGCCGCCGCTCTGGGAATAGATGGCGGTGTTGATTCCCACCAAACGCCCGTCCGACGTGATCAGCGCTCCGCCCGAATTGCCCGGATTCACCGCCGCATCGGTCTGGATGAAGGAGCGGAAATCGGTGATCCCGACCGTCGTCCGGGCCAGCGCCGAAATGATTCCCGAAGTCACCGTCTGACCCACGCCGAACGGATTGCCGATAGCGAGGACCAGGTCGCCTACCTCCAGGTCGTCGGAATCCGAGAGCTCCAAAGCCGGCAATGTATCGTTAAGGTTCTGAATCTGGAGAACAGCCAGGTCGGAGCGCGGGTCCTTGCCGACGACCTTCGCCTCGAACTCCCGCCGGTCGCTGAGGATGACCGTGATCTCGTCCGCTTCGCCGATGACATGGTTGTTGGTGATCACCACGCCTGAGCCGCGCACGATCACGCCGGAGCCGAGCGAGCTCTCGACCCGTTCGCGCGGAACGGCGGCGAACTGGTCACCGAAGAACTGGCGGAAGAAGGGATCATTGAACAGCGGCGAGACCTGCTGCTTGAGCACACGGCGGGTGTAGACGTTGACCACCGCCGGCGAGGCTTTTTTCACGATCGGCGCAAAGGTCAGCGTGACCTGCTGGCGCGAATTCGGGACCAGTTCGGGCGCCGCGGCCAGCACAGGCCCCGCGGCGAGGATGTGAGCAACGAAGAGGGTGCAAAAGAGGCGCGTCATGATCGGGGTGGGGCCTTGAAAGATACGTGAAGTGATGTTCATGCAGTGCATGAGCCGGCGATTATCCGATTGTAGGTCAGTATATTACCGGCCGAAATTAAAGCTTTGCCAGTTCGAGGGTCTGTCACAAGTTAGGGACTCGCGGATCGGTTTTCACCTCCTTCCTGGCGCTCTAGAGCGGGACGAGTTCTCGTTGAATCGCCATCCCGCTCTAGTTCTTTGAATTGTCGCGTGTCCGGACGGAAAACCGGGTTCCACTTTTCCTGGACACGCTCTAGATCTACAAAATGGCTTTGAATCCGTTACCGAAGTCCGAGGCTGAACTGCTGAACCTTGCAGCTCAGTTGGAGCGCTCCAAGCGCCGGTCCGAGCTGGCCGAGGTCCTCGCATCCCTGGTCGCCGCGGCGCCGGGGAATTCCGCCTATGCTACGCGCCTGGGATGGTTGTGGCTCGACCTCAAGAAGCCGGATGCCGCCCGCAAGATTTTCGAACCGATGGCCGGGAAGCCGGGTCCGGACCGCTGGGAAGCAACCGGCGCCATGGCGTCCGTTCTGGCGGCGCAGGGAAAGCCCGACGAAGCGCTCGCGCATTTCCGCAAGGCCTTCGACCGCGGCGTTCGCATGCCGGGAATGCTGACGACCCTGCTCCAGCTCCTCAACACAGCCGGCCGCCCGGACCTGGGTCTGCAGGCCATCGACGCGTGGATCAAGGGCGGGCCGGCCGATCCGGGCCTCCTTCTGCTGCACGCCCGTCAATTGTCGTACGTGGCCCGCCATGCCGACGCACTCGACACGCTTAACGGGGTTATCGCAGCCTATCCGTCACTGCAGGGCCAGGAAGAGTTCCAAGCCGAGCTATTGGCACACGCCGGGCGCCCCAAGGAGGCCGCAGAAGCTCTCATCCGACTGCTGCGGCGGACCTTCGAACGGCCGGAGATCCACGCGCAGTTCTCGACGCTCATGCGCCAAGCCTATTCCGACGAGGACGGGATCGCCGTCGCACAGGCGACCGTCGAGAGGGACCCTCGCGATGCTCCCTCCTGGTACTACCTGTTCGAGATGCACCAGCGGCGCGGTTCCTGGAGCGAGGCTGACAAGGCGGCGGAGACCTGTGCACGACTGGAGCCCGCATCCACGCTTGCCGCGGGCGCCGTCGCGCGCTGCGCCGTTCTCCTCGGAAATTACGATAAGGCCACACCTATCCATCAGGCGATTTGGCACGCGGCTGCAAAATCAGTCCCCCGCCCCGAACCGCGCCCGGCTCCTGCGCGCAAAGACGTACCTCTCAATCCGATCCTCTACCTCCCCGTCGAGATTGTCGGCCGCGACTTTTTCACTCGCCTTCTTATCGCCCGCCACGCCCTAGCGCTCGGCTTCGCCGCGGCCATTCTTCCTCATACCGCCATTAAGCTGCATGCGATCGACCTCCCGCCGGGGATCATCCTTCACAAGAGCCTCAATGCCCTCGATCTGGAGTTCTTCGAGAACGCGGTCGCGGCCGGCCACGTGGTGACCGCCATCGACGAGGAAGCGTTTGGATGGATCGGGGATTTCCGGTCCATGATGCGGGGAGCCGACCCGCGCTGCTATGCAGCCTGCGACATCATTTTCGCTCCCGGAGAAAATTACGTCCGCGAAATCGCGCAGAAGCACCCGGCTGCAAAGGACAAGCTTGTTATATCGGGCAACCCACGGACCGACATCCTCGCAGCGGGGTTCCGGGACCTTCACCTGTCGGGGGCCGCAGCGGCCCGAACCCAATACGGCCGTCACCTTCTTGTCACGACGAATTTCGGGCTCTGGAACTCAGCCTACGATCCCTACTCGAGCATATGCAAACTGGCACTGACCGCACCCGGCGCGGCTTTCGATGACGAGGGCCGGCAATGGCTCGTGGAGTGCTACAAGAGCGCGCAGACCTGCGAGACGGAGAGCGTGGCAGCTTTGCGAGCCACGCTTGGGCCGCTGGCCGCAGCGTTCCCAAGCCACAAGATCGTCGTGCGGACGCACCCAGTGGAAAACGCGACGACGTGGGAGCACATCACGTCGAAGATGAAAAACGTCGTCCTCGACAATACCCGCTCCTTTGCCGAGCAGGCCTTAGCGGCGGACGTCGTAATCCACCTTGATGGATGCGGAACCGGTCTTGAAGCGCTGCTGCTGGGACGACCGACCGTCTGCCTGGCGCCTGTCGACGGGCTTCTGGACCCAAGCCTTGCCCTTGCCTCCCAGACGTCGCCACGCGCGCGGGATGCACAGGCCCTCATAGAACTTGTCGGGAAGGCGTTGCGCGAAGGTGATCGGCCACCGACCCCTGAGCAGGCAAAGCTCGTCGATCAGCACCTGACCCGCCCCGCGGAAGGGGTCTCAGCGACCATCGCGCGGCACCTCGCCGAGCTGTTCAAGCGCAAGACCTTGCGCGATCCGACGGACCGGCCAGAGAAAGTCGATTCGGACCTTCGCCGCGCCCTCGAGAGGGTCGCGGGAAAAATGAAACAGCGCGAGGTCCGGGACGCCCATACCTTTAGCGTCAAGCGGGTCCGGGCGGGCGAAGATCAGGTCCGGACAACGCTTGCCGCGCTCGGCGCATGTTTGGGACGGCAGGACGACGTGCGCGTCGAGCGCGTCGAGCGCGTCTCCGACGGCTATTTCATCCTGGGCTGAAAACAAGAGCGGGACAGCGCGTTATTTTTGTTCGTCCCATGGATTGTCCTTCCGCCAGGACCCACCCGCTCTATACCAGACACGCTTGTCGCGGAACGTATCGGAAATCCGGTCGAATTCGTCCTCAGTCATGCCGACATAGCCGAGCCACCGGGCGAGGTCGCTCGACTTGACGTGATCGTACTTTCTGATCAGGTCCAGTCCCTGCTCGCGGGTA
>CAMDOZ010000087.1 GCA_945903705.1 Fidelibacterota bacterium
GGCCAACATCACGTTGGATGCGGCGCTGGAAAACTAGGTTCCATATCTTGGCGCTGAACGGCTATCCTCCCTGCCCTCAGATGCGGGGAGGCTCTCATTAAGGTCCTGATTACCGGCGGCACCGGGTTCATCGGCGTGCGGGTTGCGACGCGCATCCTGGATCGCGGGTCCCTCGCCGGCTCTTCCGGCGCACCTGAAAAAGTTGACGAGGTCGTACTCTTCGACACACCGTCGACGGCGCCGCTGCCGTTCAGCGATCCCCGCGTGAAGGTGGTGCGTGGCGATATTTCGGACCGCGAAACGGTCAAGCGCCTCGTCGACCGTCCGGATATGTCGGTTTTCCACCTCGCCTCGGTCGTCAGCGGGGGCGCCGAACTCGATTTTGACTTGGCGATGCGGGTGAATCTCGATGGTCACCTCCATCTCTTGGAAGCGCTGCGCGCGCTCAAGTCGCGCCCACGCCACATCTTCGCGAGCTCGATCGCGGTGTACGGCGGGACGCAGATTCCGAACCCAGTCATGGAGTCCACGCGCCAAAATCCTCAGACGACGTACGGAATGACGAAGTCCGTGGGCGAGCTGCTTGTGAACGACTACGCGCGCAAAGGATTTGTCGATGGGCGATCGGCCCGTTTGCCGGCGGTGATCGTCCGACCGGGCGCGCCAAATAAGGCGGCCTCGAGTTTCGTCAGCGGCATCATCCGCGAGCCCCTGAATGGCGTCGATATACCGCTTCCGGTGGGCCTGGACACGACGATGGCGGTCGCAGGCTACCGCACCGTGGCGGAAAACCTCATCGAACTCCACGACGTTGACGCCGCGAAGCTGTTGGACGACCGCGCGATCAACCTTCCTAGCCGCACGGTTTCGCTCGCGGAAATGGCCGGTAGCCTGAAGCGCGTCTCGGGCTCCCGGACCTTGGGCAAGATCTCGGTCGCTTCCGACCCATTCGTGGAAAAAATCGTCGCGGGCTGGCCCCTCGGCCTCGACGCCGCCCGAGCAAAGTCCCTGGGACTCACTCAGGCGGCGGATCTCGATACCGTTATCGGCGAATATATTGCCGACTATCTGAAGTAACTTAAGCCCAATTTATGCGGCTTCCTGCACAACCGCCAGCTGAGCGCCGCGGCGGCGGAGGGTGCGGGCCCACGGACTCTTGGGCTTATGCGCCGTCCGCTCCGCTGCGAGCGCGTTGGCGACCTCGCGCTGGCCCCCGCGCAGGGCGGCGTGCAGCATCGTGAGACTCAAGAGATCACGCTGTGCATGGGAGCCGCCGAACCGCTGGGCTATCCCACGCACCGGACCGATTTTCTCCACCGCTTCCTCGTAGTCGCCGGAATCGAACGCAACCAGCGCTTCGGCGAGGGGTAGGCCGACGGCCCGCGTCATATAGGCATTGTCGTCGGAGCCGGCGGCCGCGCGCTTCATGCTCGCGAGGGTACGCGCGGCGTCGAGAGCCCTGCCCGCACCCAGGAATGCCATGATGGCGTGCACGTCGTTGAACGCATAGTGACGCTGCTCTGCGGCCCCGTGCCATTGGGAGGCGACGGACTGCCAGCGCTCGCCGACGTCGATGCCTTCTAGCCGCAGGCGCCACAGCAGGGCCGTGGCGTCGATCCACTCCAGCATGACCGGCGTATTCTCACGGCGGACCTTTTCGTCATAGAGGCGCAAGACGTCCGGGATATCGCCCCGGTCGAGATGCAGCAGCGCGAGATGCCACCAGTTGTGGAAGGCGAAGCCGCACTCGGGGGCCCAGATATCGGCGGAATCCCGCAGCCACGGAATGCCCTTCTTGGTGTCGCCGCGCATTTCATAGCTGTGGGCCACAGCGTGAACGGCCCAGGCGTCCTGCGGTTCGATCCAGACCGCTTCGCGGCCCATGGCTTCGGCCTCGTCGTATTGGCCGCATTCTTCGTATCCGAACGCGCCCATGCCCAGGACCGCGTGATATCCGTCGTCGGCCGGCGTCATGGCCCGGAGCGCCTGCAACGGCCAGTCCCGGAGCTCAGCCGCACGGCCCGTAAAGAAACAGCCCACATGCGCCGTTTGAAGCGCCATCAGGTCGCGAGGCGATTCTTGCGAAATCCGCGCGTACTGAACGGTCGCCTCGTGGAAGCGGCCCTCGGACCAGGCTTGCGCGGCGGCAAGGTGAGCGCGGTCCCCGTCGGTGAGATTTGCGGCGGCACCGGCGCGCAAGGAGCGCTCGGTCTCTTCGGCGTAAGTCTTGTCCATTTGCTGAACGAGGAGTCCTGCGCGGAGAGCCCAGGCCGTCCCGAACTCCGGGTCTTCGGTAAGGGCGCCGTCCAAGGCTGCGATGGGATCGCCGCGATAAAGGCGGATCAGGAGACAGGCCTCGTCGAACTTGTCGCGGGCGGCCTGCGAGGTGGTGGAAATGAAATTCCCGTAGCGGTCTTTAAGCATTGTCGTCCTCAATTTGCGTTGCCATTCAGCCAACGGCAGAATATTGACGGGCGGCAAAATGGGCACTCCGGCCGCCCACCGATAGGCGACTCACGGTGCTGCGGACGGAGATTTACTGATTTACTTATAGTTTCTGGTAGTTAACGCGTTTTCTTCAAGTGACGAAGGAAACGGTTTTGTTGGCAGACTCTGGGAAAACCGGACTCTCGGTACAGTAAAAATGCATATCCAACCGCTGACGAAAGGCGAGCAGACCCGCCATCGCATTCTCGATTTGGCCGAGAAGGCTATTCTTCAGAAGGGATTCGCCTCGACCTCGATCGAAGAACTGATCGCCGCCGCCGGCATCACCAAGAGCGGCTTTTTCTATCACTTCCGCGACAAGAACGACCTCGCCCGCGCTCTGCTCGCCCGCTACCTCGAGCGCGATGAGGTCATCTTCAACGACCTCTTCGCCCGCGCTGACGCGCTCCATGAGGATCCCTTGCATGGGTTCCTGGTTTTTCTGAAGCTCCTTGCCGACCTCATGTCGGACCTGCCCAACGGGCACCCCGGCTGCGTGGTCGCGTCCTATTGTTACCAAGATCAGCTTTTCAGCCGAGATGTGCGCGAGATGACGGCTGAGGGCGTGCGGATCTGGCGCGCGCGTTTCCGTCAACGGCTCGACCGGATTGTGGAGAAGTATCCGCCGAAGCTCGACGTCGACCTCGACACGGTGGCGCACATGGTCGCAGTCGTCATCGACGGCGGCATCATTCTCAGCAAGAACCTCTCGGAACCGCGCTACCTGCCGCAGCAGGTGCTTATGTTCCGGAACTTCATCCGGCTCTTGTTCCTCGGACCCTAACCAAGACCGATACAGAGGTACTTGATGTTGAGGTAGTCCTCGACCCGTACTTGGACCCCTCGCGACCGAAGCCTGATTCCTTGATGCCGCCGAACGGCGCGACTTCCGTCGAAATCAGCCCGGTATTGGCGCCGACAATGCCTGTTTCCAAGGCTTCGGAGACTTTGAACAGCCGGGTGACATCGCGCGTATAGAAATAACTCGCGAGGCCAAACTCCGTCGCATTCGCGAGACGGATCGCCTCGTCATCGGTCTCGAAGCGCTGGACCGGGGCGACCGGCCCGAACGTCTCCTCGGTCGAGACGAGCATGCCGCTGGTGATTTCGCGTAGGACCGTGGGCTCGTAGAACGTGCTGCCGAGTTTGTGTCGCTTACCACCTAAGACCACCTTGGCGCCTTTGGACAAGGCGTCGGCCACGTGCTCCTCGACCTTGTCGAGCGCTTTCGCATCGATCAGCGGCCCCTGATCCGTCGCGCCGCCCAAGCCGGGACCAACCGCCAATTGCTTCACGCGCGCTGCGAGCTTTTCAACGAACGCATCGTAAACGCCGGATTGCACGAGAATCCGATTGGCGCAGACGCAGGTCTGGCCGGTATTGCGGAACTTCGAAACGATCGCGCCTTCGACGGCCTTGTCCAGATCCGCATCGTTGAACACGATGAACGGCGCATTGCCGCCTAACTCCATGGAGAGTTTCTTGAGCGTTGGCGCGCATTGCGCCATGAGCTTCTTGCCGATCTCGGTTGAGCCGGTGAAGGTCAGCTTCCGGACGATCGGGCTTTCGACCAGTTCCGCGCCGATCTCGGAAGCGCTCCCCGTCACAACGTTGAACACCCCGCGCGGAAGGCCTGCTTCCTCGGCCAGAACGGCGAGCGCCAGCGCCGAAAAGGGCGTCTGACTTGCGGGCTTCAGCACAACCGTGCAGCCCGCGGCCAGTGCCGGACCGACTTTTCTCGTGATCATTGCCGCCGGGAAGTTCCACGGCGTGATGGCCGCGACGACGCCCACCGGCTGCTTGAAGACCAAAATGCGCTTGTCGGCCTGATGGGGCGGAATGACGTCGCCGTAGACGCGCTTTCCCTCTTCCGCGAACCACTCGATGAAGCTGGCCGCATAGGCGATCTCGCCCATAGACTCAGTCATGGGCTTGCCCTGCTCCGCCGTCATCAACCGCGCGAGGGACTTTTGGTTCTTCATGATCAGATCGAACCACCGGCGCAGGATGACGGCGCGCTCCTTGGCGGTAAGTTTTCGCCAGCTGTCCAGCGCCTCGTGGGCCGCGTTGATCGCCGCCGCGGTTTCTTTGCGACCGAGGAGCGGCACGGTGCCGACCGGCGAGCCATCCGCCGGATTCCGCACGGTTATGGTGCGGCCATCGGGCGCTTCGACCCATTCACCGGCGACGAATGCGCGCTCGCGCAAGAACTCGAAATCCATTCCGGGCATGGTAACTCTTTCGTTCAGACTGATTTTTTGGCGCTCTCCGAGGCGCTAGCAGGCCCATTTTTAACCGTTTTGGGCGAGCCGACCAAGAAAGGATGATTTACGCGCCGCCGGGCTCTACCGCGGCGCGACCCGGCACCCGCCCGCACCCTCGTTTCGGTTAGAATTCGAGGCGGCAACCCCCTAAGATACGGCTACGACACACCCGCCATCGCATGGAGACCCGACAGTTGGCTTTTCGTTCGCGCTTTCTGCTCGTGGCGCTTCTTTGCGTTGTCTCCGCCTGCAGCACGTCCCCCAAAGTCTCCGACTACCTTCAGGCCCGCGCGCTTTCCAACGAGGCCCAAGCGCTGATCGATGAAGGCCGCTACGAGGAAGCCATCGCCAAGCTGAATCGGGTCATCGCCTTCGGCTCCATCGACGATATTGACTACAGTCGCCGCGCTTCGGCCCATGGCAGCATGACCAACTATGCGGCGGCGATCACCGATCTCGATCGCGCTCTCGACCTCAATCCCGGTAATTGGCGCAACCAGCTTGTGCGGGGCGTCTTCAAGCAGCGGCTCGGTCAGTACGAAGGCGCCATCGCTGATCTCGAAGGGGTCGAGCGCTTATCCCCGGAATCCGTCACGCCCATGCGGCGGACCGCCTACCTCAAGCTTCTCGCCGGCCAGTTCGATGAAGCGGCCGTGCGTTACCAGCGCCTGCGCGACGTGCCTGGTCAGTCCAACACGGCGGATCTCGGTCAAGGCATGGCGATGTACCTTTCGGGCCAGTGGCACGAAGCATCCGAGGCGTTTGGACGAGCCCTCAAGGAAACCCCTGACGATACGCTGGCCGCGCTTTGGTACGTAAAGTCCGGCATGCGCGCCGGCATCTATGTGGATCGTGAACTGCTCGCATCGGCCATGGGGGGAACGGAGGGCGCCATGACGCGGGCGCTTCTCGCCGATTCAGAAGAGGCACCGGAGGCGGACCCTTCCAGCCTTCGCACCCGGACCGCACGCTGCGAGCGAGCCCTTTTCCTAGGGGCTATGCGCATCATTAAAGCCAACGGCAACGGGGCGCGGGAGCAATTCCTCGCCGCAATGCGCGAGTGTCCGCGTGACAGCATCGAAGCGGCGGAAGCCAGGGCAGAGCTCGACCGCCTGGCCTCCAACCTTCCCTCCGGCTGACAATCCTCTCCGCCGTGGCCTGCGCGCACGGGAACCGGGCGGGCGCCGTCGCGTTTAAATCCACGGACAAGTTGTGGATTTGACCTCGCGAGGATTCATGCGCCCGCTCCTTTTGTGGCTGCTCGGGATTCCAATTCCCGTCATCCTGCTGCTATACCTCTTCCAGGTGATCTAGAGCCGGCGGACTCGGATGGAGTCGCTGCGGAATATGCCCGTTCCACAATGAAATACAGCTATCAGATGTAATTTCGTCGGTGCGATATCCGCCCCGCGCGCGTTTTTCCCGCGCTGTATTGGCGTTGAGGCTGGGCGCGATTTATCGTCTAACTATATAATATTGCGGTATTTTATTCGCTTCGCATCGAATTTATCCCCAGGTTGCAGGCTGCTCTACCACTGGTAGCGCACCCACTTTCGGCAGTGTATTGTTAGCCATCGCTACGACGGGGAATTTCAATCATCGATGTAGCGGACGATTCTAACCGGTGCCGCACAATCAACCCGTGGTCATGAACTTAGCGCCAGGAATGTCCGGCGAGTTCGACTTCTCCAAGATCAGTTTTCTGGTCGTGGACGACAAACCTTTCTTCCGGGATATGGTTCACGCGGCCTTGCGCGGACGCACGCGGGCGCTGAGAGACGCCTACAGCGTCGACAAGGCGGTGGAGGTCCTGCGCCACTACGGCGCGGACATAAACTGCATCATCTCCGACTGGGACATGACGCCGCTGGGGGGCCTCGATCTCTTGCGCATGGTGAGATCGCGCCTGATCGCGCAAGTTTCCCCGCGCACGAGTTATGTGATTCTGACCTCGCGGGCCGATACCGCGGCGGTCAAATGCGCCATCGACCTCGACGTTAACGGCTTCGCCGTCGCTCCGTTGTCGGTCGACAAGCTCACCAAGACTATCGGCACGGCCCTGAAGCGCACATGGATGCTGCACCAGCCCATGCACTACGCCGGCGTGACGCCCGTGGTGCCGACGCCGCTGTCGGTCGACACGCCGGCTCCTTCGCACAAGCCCGCCGCCGCCCCTGCGCAAGAGCAGCACAAAGCGGTGATGCCTCTTTCGCCCCTCCGGAATGTGCGGATTTGCGGAATCGACGCTGTGCAGCCGGGGGCGATTCTTGCGAAGGACCTCCGCGACCAGGACGGTAAACTTCTCCTGCCGACAGGCACCGAATTGCGCGCGGGCCTCATCGACCAGGTCCGCGGCGCCGTTCAGTTCGTCTGGATCGGCGATAGCCCCACCGGCGCCTGACGGCCTAGATCCCGCGCTCCGGCGCGGAACCATCCCCAATTCCCAAGCGTTGTGTTTTTCCCTGCCACGCCGCACGCGGCGCGCTGACGGGCGGACCAGGGGGAATTCTCAACTATTGGGATAGGTCGCTCATGCACGCACACGGCGCTTCCCATGCAGAGGCCAATCTTTCGAAGATCAGCTTCCTGCTTGTCGACGATAAGCCGATGTCGCGCGAGATGGCGCATGCGGCGCTTGTAGGCCGCGCACGCAGCGTCCGCCAGACGATGAACGTCGACAAAGCGATTGAGATTCTCGCACAGCCCGACGCGGAAGTGGATTGCATCGTAGCCGATTGGGACATGCTGCCCGTGGGCGGCCTCGAACTTTTGCGCATGATCCGGTGTAGGACCTTGCCCAGTGTGGATCCCCGCACCAGCTTCGTGATTTTCACGGCGCGCGCCGAGGAAATGGCGGTGAAGTGCGCCGTGGAACTCGATGTGAGCGGCTTTGCCACCGCACCGCTCTCCCTCGACAAGCTGGCGAGAACCATCGGCACCGCGCTGACACGGGCCTGGCTGCTCCAGGACGTCGCGCACTATGCCTCTGTGCCGTGCGTCGTGCCGGCGCCGGTAGCCGCCGAGGCGATCGTCTCTCACTCGCCCCACGCTATCCTCGGGGCTTCGCAGTCCTCGCCGTTCCGGCACGTCCAGCCGGCCAGACGCAGCTCGGCCAGGATGTGCGGCCTCAAGGACATCGCGCCCGGCTCGATTCTGGCGCGGGACATCCGTGACGTTCACGGAACCCTGCTTTTGCGGACCGGAACAGCCCTGGATCCGGCCATCATCAATCGGCTGAAGAAGGCCGCGGGCGCCGGCGCCGACCGTTATCGGGTATGGGTCCGCACCTAGCCCTTGGCGGCACAGGGCCTTAGACTAGCTCCATGCGTATCGACATCGTCTTCGACACAGTCTGTCCCTGGTGCTTCGTCGGCAAGCGCCGGTTCGACCGCGCGCTCAAGGCCAGACCGCATCTCAAGCCGGAGCTGCGCTATCGCTCGTTCCTGCTCAACCCCGACCTTCCGCCGCAGGGCGTCGACCGGCGCGAGTACCTGGAGCGCAAGTTTGGCGGCAGCCATCAATATGACCGTATCGCCGAGGCCCTCGTCTACACCGGCAAGGCCGAGGGCATCACCTTTGCGCTCGACAAAATCAAGCGCGTGCCCAATTCGGCGAACTCGCACCGGCTCGTGCGCCTGGCTCACACGCTCGGCCGTCAGAACGAAGCGGTCGAACTCCTGTTCAGCGCCTTCTTTGAGCAGGGCCTAGACCTCGGCAATGTCGAGGTGCTGATCCGCCTCGCCGAGCAAATCGGGATCGAGCGCCATATGGCCCACGCGCACCTGTCGGGCGATAACGATTTGAACGCGGTCTACACCGAGAATGCCCGCATGCACCGCCTCGGCATCACCGGCGTTCCGTGTTTCATCTTCAACGAAGGGCGCGCCATTGCGGGCGCCCAGGAGCCCGAGATCCTCACCCGCATGATGGATATGGCCGTGGCCCAGGATGCCGAACGGCCAGCGATGCAAAGCATCGGCTAATTCTTCCGGCCATCGCCATTCATCTTTCAGATTATAAAAGGCCTGTATCTCATTGAGGGATCTATGTTTAAAGGCCCGCGATAGCCGACTCGCAAGATTGGTGTTGTTAACCTTTTCCTTACCATCGCCGGATCATCATTACCGTCGCTTCTTGTTGATTCAGCGAAGGTAGTTGCGATGACCATGCAGTGCGAACACGCGTTCAAGACCACGGTAAGCACGACAAAGTTCGAGGCCGTGGTTGCCAGTTCGTGCAAGTCCGCTTATGCGGTCGAAGTCATCGCCCACGACCCGACGATCATCCCCCACATCCGCGTCTTCAATGTGAGCTTCGCCGCCCTCGAGGACCGCGACCGGGTACGGATCGCCATGCGCTTTCTGGAAAAAGAACAGGCGGACATGGCCAAGGCAAAAACTCCGGCGCCGCCTGCCACCCTTCCGCGGCGTCTCGCCAGCGCCTAAGCCGCTTTCTCCGCCAACGCCGCCATTCGTCCAAGGACTGTTTGCAGTCCTTTGATTCGCGCGCTCGGAGTTTCCCACGGCCGGATGAAGACGATCTTCTGATCTGAACGAATCTTTACCGTCCCAGCTTGCTGGCTGATGAAGTCCACAAGCCCACCCGGATTCGGGAACGTACTGTTCCTGAGCGAGACAACCGCGCCCTTCGGCCCTGCGTCGACCTTCTCCACGTTCGCCTTGCGGCATAGGGCTTTGATGCCGACGACATCCAGGAGGTTCTCGACCTCCGGCGGCAACGGCCCGAAGCGGTCGATCAGTTCCGCGGCGAAGGCATCGATCTCCTCCCGCTCGGCGAGGTCGCCAATCCGTCGATAGAGCGACAGACGGATACCGAGGTCCTTTACATAGGTATCCGGGATGAGAACCGGCGCGCCGGTATTGATCTGGGGCGACCAGTCGTCCGCTGCCGGGGCTGCCTTGTCGTCCTCGCCGGCGCGCGCCGCGGCGACGGCTTCCTCGAGGAGGTGCTGATAGAGCTCGACGCCCACTTCCTTGATGTGGCCGGACTGCTCGTCGCCGAGCAGGTTGCCCGCGCCGCGGATATCGAGGTCGTGACTGGCCAGCGAGAACCCGGCGCCAAGGCTATCGAGCGTCTGCATCACGTCGAGACGCTTCTGCGCCGTCACGGTCGGCTTCCGGTCGGGCGGTAGCGTCAGGTAGGCATAGCCGCGCGCCTTGCCGCGGCCGACGCGCCCGCGCAGCTGGTAGAGCTGCGACAGGCCGAACATGTCGGCGCGGTGGATGACGATGGTGTTCACCTGGGGCATATCGAGCCCTGACTCGATGATGTTGGTAGCCAGGAGAACGTCGAACTTGCCTTCGCTGAACTGCGTCATGACGTCTTCCAGCGCGGTCGGGCTCATCTGCCCGTGGGCCACGGCATATTTCACCTCCGGCACCACCTTGCGCAGCCGCTCCGCGACACCGTCGATGTCGGCGACCCGCGGGCAGACATAGAAAGACTGACCGCCGCGGAACCGCTCGCGCAGGAGCGCTTCGCGGATCACCACGGCATCGTAGGGCAGAACGAAGGTCCGCACCGCCAGCCGGTCGACAGGAGGCGTCGCGATAAGGCTCATCTCGCGCACGCCGCTCAGCGCCATCTGCAAGGTGCGCGGGATCGGCGTCGCCGTCAGGGTGAGCACGTGAACCTCCGCGCGCAACTGCTTCAAGCGCTCCTTGTGTCCGACGCCGAAATGTTGCTCTTCGTCGACGATAAGGAGGCCAAGGTCCTTGAACGAGATCCCCTTGGCGAGAAGGGCATGTGTGCCGATGACAATGTCGATGGTCCCGTCGGCGAGACCTTGCTTAACCACCGCGGCGTCTTTTGGCGCGACAAGGCGCGAAAGCTGACCGATACGTAAGGGGAAACCCTTGAAGCGTTCGGTGAAGCTCCTGGTGTGCTGACGCGCGAGTAGGGTCGTCGGCACGACGACGGCCACCTGCATGGCACTCATCGCGGCGACAAAGGCCGCCCGTAGCGCCACTTCGGTCTTGCCGAAGCCCACGTCGCCGCATACTAACCGGTCCATCGGCCGGCCCTTCCCCAGGTCATCGAGCGTGTCGGAGATCGCGCGGATCTGGTCGTCGGTTTCGGCGTAGGGGAAACGCGCACAGAACTCTTCAAACAAGCCTTCCGCCGGTGCGATGGCCGGCGCGTCCTTGATCTGGCGTTCGGCCGCGATCTTGATGAGTTGCTCAGCCATATCGCGGATGCGCTGTTTCAGTTTGGCTTTGCGCGCCTGCCAGGCGGCGCCGCCCAGCTTGTCGAGATGCACGCCCGCCTGCTCCGAGCCGAAGCGCGAAAGCACGTCGATGTTCTCGACCGGGACATAGAGACGGTCGTTGCCGGAGTATGTAATCCGCAGGCAGTCGTGCGGCGCGCCGCCCACCGTAAGGGTCTCCAAGCCTTCATACCGTCCTATGCCGTGCTCGACGTGGACGATGAGATCACCTTCGCTGATCTGGGAGGCGTCGGCGATAAAGGCATCGGCCCGGCGTTTTTTACGGCCGGAGCGCACCAGGCGGTCTCCCAGAAGATCCTGTTCCGTGACGATCGCAAGGTCGGTGGCGGTGAACCCCCGTTCCAGCGGGATAGCCGCGACCACGAGCAGCGCGGGATCGGCGTCCAGCGCCTCTTTCCAGGTCTCCACGATCGTCAGCGCACTTTGCCCGTGATCGCGGAGGACGCCCGAAATGCGCATCTTTGAGCCTGCGCTGGCCGCCGCGAGCACGACTCTCCGTTTTTCCTCCTGCAGCGCTTTGACGTGCGTTATGAAGGCTTCGTAGACGTTCTCATTCGGGCGAGCGCGGACGTCGGCGAAGTCGCGGCCGAGCCGCCCCCCAGCGTCCTCGCCTCCGCCCACATCGGCGGCCGCGTAGGGCCGGAACGCGGCGACCGACCGCCCACGCAATACGGCCATCCACTCCGCCTCATCGAGGAACATCATCGCCGGCGGTATCGGGTGGTAGACCATCCCCGTGTCTTCCAGCGTCAGCGCATGCTTCGCGGTGCTCGCTGTGTCGACACTCCGCCGGGCTTCGTAATAGTCGCGGATCGTCTCGAAACGGCTGCCGACGGATTCCTCGATGTCCTGATCGAGGCTGATGCTGGCGTTCGGGACGTAGTCGAGGATCGTACCGAGACTATCGTGGAACAGCGGCAGCCAGTGTTCCTGCCCGAGAAATTTGCGCCCTTGCGAAACCGATTCGTAGAGCGTGTCGTTCTCCCCCGGCGCCCCGAACAGCTCGCGATACTTGCTGCGGAACCGCGCGATGGACTCCGGCGTCAGCACGGTTTCGCTCATGGGCTTGAGCGCGAAGGTCGTTCGCGTGCCGGTCGTGCGCTGGCTGACGGGATCGAAAGTCCGAATGGACTCCACATCGTCGCCGAACAGATCGATGCGCATAGGCTCGGGCTCGCCCGGCGGATAGAGGTCGATGAGTCCGCCGCGCACGGCGAACTCTCCGGGTTCCATGACCTGTTCGGCGCGGGAATAGCCGTTGGCAGCCAGGAACGCATCGAACACCTTGCGATCGAGCGTTGTTTTAGCGCTCACCTCGAGGGCCGCGTCCCGCAGGGTTTCCAGTTTCGGTACGCGCTGGAGGATCGCGCTGACGGTCGTGATGACCAGCCGGCACCGCCCCTGCTCCGGCGGCGTCGTGAGCCGTGTCAGGGAATCGATGCGCCGGGCCACCACCTCGGAGTTGGGCGACACCCGGTCATAGGGAAGGCAATCCCAGGCGGGCACGGTCACCACCTCGACGTCCGGCGCGAAGAAAGCGACGGCTTCCGCAAGCGCGGTGAGCCGTAGCTCGTCGCGGGCGACATGGAGGGTTGAATCCCGGAATGCCTCCCGGGCGCGCGCGGCAAGGACGAGGGCGTCGTAGCCTTCCGGCACGCCGGAGAGAATGCGGGCGCTCAGTTTGGCGAGAAAACCTTCCATTCGTTAGGAGCCTTGCCTCTTTCGTTCCCACACCAGGACGTCGTCCAGAATCGATCCTTTCCAACGATCCGGTATGGGCTTGCGCCCCATGATCCACTCGACGAGATCGAGATCGGACACCTCGAGGAACTCCTCGGCCTCGTCCAGCCGCTCTTCGGCCAGCTGGGCGGTGTTTTCTTGGAAGAATCCTCCAATAATCACGTCGGCCTCTTTGGTGCCGCGATGGGTGGCCCGGTAGAGCAGCCGTTTCCGGCGAAGATCCGTGGGTGGGTCGGAATTCATGGTGCCAAAACAATAGATTCCCTCAGGACGGGCCAAAATTGACCTCCTGTGGGGTGCTTCCGGTATAACGGGTCACGCCCGATTTGTCAGCCCGGCTCCATGGCCCTCTTACGTCCTCAGATCCTGTTCCCTCTGTTCGCCAAGGTCACCACCTTGCCGGGCATCGGGCCACGTCTGGCGAAGCTTGTGGAGAAGGTCGCCGGCGACAAAGTTGTCAACCTGCTCTGGCATCTGCCGTCCGGACTCATCGACCGGCGTTTTTCGCCCAAGGTGGGCGACGCCCCGGCGGGAAAAATCGCGACCCTGGTGGTCGACGTACTGGCGCATGCTCCGCCTCCACCGCGCAACAAGCGCGTGCCCTATCGAATCACCTGCGGCGACGAGACCGGGAAAATCACGCTCGTGTTTTTTCACGCCCAGGAAGACTACCTGATGCGAATGTTGCCGACCGGCGAGAAACGCGTGGTCAGCGGCAAGGTCGAGCTGTTCGACGGCAAGCGTCAAATGACGCATCCCGACCATATCGCGCCCCAGCACCTGATCGAAGATGTGAAGCGCGTCGAGCCGGTCTATCCCCTGACGGAAGGGCTGTCGTCAAAGATCGTCGACAAGGCCATTCGCGCCGGGCTCAATCAACTCCCCGAATTGCCTGAGTGGGACGATCCCGCCTATATCGCGCGTCAGGGCTGGCCGGCGTGGAAAGCAGCGCTAACGACGGCGCACACTCCGGGTTCAGAATCCGAACTCGCGCTCACCACACCGGTCCGCCAGCGCCTTGCTTACGATGAACTCCTTTCCAATCAACTCGCGCTCGCTCTGGTGCGCCTCAAAAGCCGCACGCGGCGGGGACGGAGCCTTGTGGGTGATGGAACCTTGCGAAAGAAGGTGGAGGCCGCCCTGCCCTATCAACTCACCGGCGCTCAAGTCCGCACGCTCGCGGAAATCTACGCCGACATGGCCGGCGAGAACCGCATGTTGCGGCTGCTGCAGGGGGACGTGGGCAGCGGCAAAACCGTCGTTGCTCTTATGGCGATGTTGAACGCGGTGGAGTCCGGCGCCCAAGCCGCGCTTATGGCGCCGACGGAAATCCTGGCGCAGCAACATGGTGAAACGCTCCGGCCTTACATCGAAGCCCTTGGCCTGCGGATGGCCGTCCTGACCGGCCGCATGAAAGGAACCGCGCGCGCGGAGGCCCTGGCCGATATTGCAAGCGGGGCCGTTCACCTCGTCGTCGGGACGCATGCTCTCTTCCAAAAAGACGTCGAGTTCCACGACTTAGCGCTTGCTGTCATCGACGAGCAGCACCGGTTTGGGGTTCATCAGCGCCTGGATCTCGCGGACAAGGGAACCGGTACCGATGTGCTGGTCATGACCGCGACCCCGATTCCGCGCACCCTCGCCCTCACCGCCTACGGCGACATGGACGTTTCGCGACTTGATGAAAAGCCGCCCGGCCGCGCGCCCGTCGATACCAGGCT
>CAMDOZ010000088.1 GCA_945903705.1 Fidelibacterota bacterium
TCGGGCCTACCCGGCTATCCGTAGCTCGGTCCGCCGAAGGCCGTGTCAGCTCGTTGGCGCAGCGAGCGCACGCGGCGGCGGCACGCGCGCTTTCGAGGCCTGCTCGTAGTCGTAAGCGAGCGACAGCAGCAACGCCTCGGACCAAGCAGTACCGACGAACGAAATCCCGACGGGGAGCCCGTCGAGAAGCCCCATCGGAACAGAAATCAGCGGATATCCCGCGGTCGCGGCGGTATTGGTGGCCGCGGGCGGAAACTCTCCCGGTTTATGTTCAGCCAGGAAGACGGAGTAAGAGGTGCCGTCGGCCGGGGTCAGGCTTGCCGGGCCGCCGGGCAAGGACACCAGGGCATCCAAATTATGTTGCTTTAGCAGGCGGTCGATACCGTCCTCCATCGCGAGGCGCTTGCCCTCGTTCAGGACCTTGATGTACTCGGGATTTTGGCGCCCGCCCTCTGTCTTCACCGACGCTTCCCAAATATCCATCGCGTGTTTGCTTTCGATCGGATGCGCTTTGCTGAATTCGATCAGGTCCGCCAGCGACTTTACCTTTACCGTATCGGGCGTGCCGGCGAGGTAGGCGTTGAGGTCCTCTTTGAACTCGTGCAGCAGGGTTGTGCGCTGATACACGCTGGTATCGACTAGCGAGTCGGTCGGTAGTTCGACCAATTCCGCGCCTTGCGCCGTAAGCACGCCGAGCGCTTGGTTGAACAGCGGCTCAACGGCATCGTTGTAGTTTGAACCGATGCGGAGGACACCCAGGCGCTTGCCTTGCAGCGCGGTGTCGCTAAGGGCGGCGACATAGTCCTTCTTGTTGGCGTCCGCGTCTTTCGACCATGGGTCGGCGGGATCGCTTCCTGCCATGACGTTGAGCATCATAGCGGCGTCTCGCACCGTACGCACCATGGGCCCGGCGGAATCTTGCGTGAGACTGATCGGCACGATGCCGCGCCGCGAGACCAGTGCGATCGTGGGTTTCATGCCCACAACGCCATTTAGCGATGACGGCGAGACGATCGAACCGGCGGTTTCGCTTCCGACCGTCCCGGCTGCAAAGCTCATCGCGGCTGCAATGCCAGAGCCATTGCTCGACCCGCCGGCGGTCCGCGCCGGGTCATACGGATTATTGGTGCTGCCGCCCACCGGGCTTCCGTTGATCCCCGTGATCGTCCGATAACCGGCGAACTGAGATGTATTGGCCTTGCCGAGAATAACCGCGCCGGCGGCACGCAGCCGTTTTACAACTTCCGAGTCAGTCGCGGGATAGTTCTCAAGAAGGGCGTGTGACCCCGCCGTTGTCGGCATCCCCACAGCGTCAAGGTTATCCTTGAAGAGGATCGGCACGCCGTCCAGAGGGCCGATCGCTTTCCCAGCCGCCCGGCGTTCATCTGACGCGGCGGCTTGTTTCAGCGCATCGGGGGCAATCATGATGACGCCGTTCAAGGGGCCATCGAGGTCCCTGATACGGTACATATAGCCTTGCGTAATCTCGGCCGAGGTCGTCTTACCCTCGGCGAGGTCGGCCGAAATCTGGTAAAGCGGCACCTCGGCGACATTGTAGGGTTGGCGCGGCGGCACCGGCTCCGAGCAAGCGGCAAGAATAAGCGCGGCGGCCAGTCCGAGGCCGGTCATCAGGGGGCGGTACGGCATTTCAACTCTCCAGATCTGAAGGTGCGGATGGCACTCGCAAATAGAAGCTGGATGGTAAGCGTCAGATCTCCGAATGCGCAAGCGCCGAGCTTGGATCTCAGGCCACTACGACGATTAGGCTCTCAATTCGAATAGGGGAGGCGACGGGTCATCTCCCCAATTGATCCAAGCTCGTATTCCATCAGCTGAACATCGCGCGTCAAAGAGGCGGCCATGCGAGATCGTCTCACGCGCGTCTCGGCCGCTGCGGCGCTCAATCATCGTTTTTCGCGGTAGTCACCAACCACCTAGATGCGCGCCGGGGCATACTGCCCTTTGCCGACGCGGCGCTCCAGACTCGTCAGGACGTATTTCGTGGCCGGCGACTGGTCAAGCATGTGCTGACCCCATTCACTGGGGCTTGCCATTCGATGCTCTTTATTTATAGGGAGAACTCACCAAGACTGGTCGATGCCGTCCATTTTTTCTGCTGAGAACTTTAGCGCACAAATGAGATGCGAGCGCACACCAATTTTAGATCTCGGCCGCTTTCATTCACGTAAAGCGCGGTCATCAATAGTGATCCAACTGAGCCGACTATTCGTTATAGGCCTTGTAACGCTTTTGGATGACGGGTGCTGCCATGAATTACGTCGCTGCCTACGTCTCAGCCCTGGTGGTCTTCATAGTTGCGGACTTCGCGTGGCTGACCACGATGGTTCCGCGCTTCTACCGGCCAGCCCTAGGAGATCTCTTGATGCCGGGTGTGAGTTGGGCGCCCGCGGCTGTTTTTTACTTGATGTACCCGGTTGGCTTGGTCGTCTTTGCCATCGGTCCGGCGCTGAAGAATGGCAGCGTTCTCACTGCGGCGGCGACCGGTGCGCTGTTCGGCCTCTTTACGTACGGAACTTACAACCTCACCAACCAAGCAACCTTGCGAAATTGGCCGTCTCTCCTGTCGGTCGTCGACACCACCTGGGGGTCAATCCTCGGCGCCATCACGGCCACGGTGGCTTATCTCATCGTTGCCAGGCTCATCGCTCAGCCCTGACCTTTTCGGCAAGGGAAAGAACGCGGCCGTCCGTCGTTGATATGCCCGGTAGAAGTCGCCGCGCGTACGAAGCATGTGCTCCTCCAAGGGGGGAATGCCGGACACCGAAGTGAGGAGCCAATACATGCACACCGGTGCGAACAGCGCGAACCAGCCGAACGGATTGCCGCCTCCAAAATCAATTGCAATAATTGGATAAGCGCACCAGCAAAGCCATTCGAAGAAATAGTTCGGATGGCGCGACAAACGCCACAGTCCGATTTCGCAAACGGCCCGTTTGCCCATGAGCTGCCGGCAGCGCCGCAATTGAAAGTCGGCAATCATTTCTCCGGCAATGCCTGCCAACAGTACGAGCCCTCCGAGATAATCTTGAATGCGTAGGCCCGGGTGGGGATTGTGGGCCGCCAGCAGGACGGCCAGGCAAAGGAGCAGGCCAACGGCGGCCTGAATCTGCAAGTTGAAAAGCATCCGCCGGTCCGCGGCGAGTCCCCATCCTTCAATCCAATTCCTATACCGCGGGTCGTCACCTACCTCCCGGGTGCGAAGCAGGATGTGCCAGCCAAGGCGGAAGGACCACGCTCCGACAAGGCAAGCGACACCGATCTGACGCGGTGCGTAGGCGGAATCGCCCGATAGGGGCGCCAGGGACGTGAGGAGCGCGACGCTGCCGACGCTGAAACTCCAGATCACATCGATCCAGCCTGTATTGCGCGTGCGCCGCTGAATCCACCACGCCCCCGCCATGGCAGCGGACAGCACGGCAGCGCTGGCCAGCATGGCAATCGAGAACGTCTTAAGGTCCATCGGCACGTTCGGCCGGTTAGATGGAGACGAAGGGCTGCATAAGCCTGCCAAATAGGCCCATCAATTGCAGCTCCCCGCTCATTGCCACCAGACTGATGCAGTCGACATCCCCACCTATGGAAATCAAATGGTCCACATTCGCGTCGCCAAGGTCAAAGGCGCCGGGCCCGTAGTGCTCGCCATCATGACTAAAGCTGCCAGCGAGGACGCAGGTCATCTCCACTCCAGAATGCGTATGCGGCAGCAGCTTCAAGCCGCGCCGCGCCTTGAGCAGAAACACCCGCACGTCATCGGCGGCAGGCGGATAGATCGGCATAAGATGGATGCCCGGCGCCACCCAACGCCAGTCTCCGGCCGGATAATCGCGGACGAAGGCGGGAAGGCCCGGAATATCAGACAGCGCTCCGACTGGACGCGCGCGTTCCGCGGGCACCGCGTGCAGGCTGTCCGGACGGCTTTTCACTGAGTCGAGCGCATCGGAGGACATAACGGCCGGGGGCAGATCTTCTAGCAGGTCTCCGCCAAGGGATTCCACCATGCGCGTCCACGTCCGACATCGCGCGCACCCGTGAACATGCGTTGCGACGGCAATATGCCGGCCAAGATCCAGCGGGCCGGCCGCCGCCTTCGTAAGCAGGTCGTCCGAAGGATGATGTGTCGGTGTCATTGCAGGTTATCCAGAAGAAGCCGGAGTTTGTTCATGGCAAGACGTAGGCGCGATTTCACGGTTCCAAGCGGAATTTGCAGCGCCTCGGCGATCTCCGCATGCGCTTTCTCATGGTGGAAGGAAAGTTCGACGACGCGGATCTGGTCGTCGGGCAAGGCGGCAATGGCAGCCGACACACGCGTGTGAACCTGATGCGCTGCTGCCGCGGCCTCCGCCGACGGCCCGGAATCCCACAGGAACTCCGCCTCGATGTCGCTCGCCTCCGCGCTCGCGCTGCGCCGCTCGCGTCGCAACGCATCAACGCGAATGTTGCGGGCAATCGTGAAGATCCATCCCGATGCCGCGTTACTTGTGTCGTCAAACAGGGCGGCTTTTCGCCAGACCATGAGGAGCGTTTCCTGGGCCAACTCTTCCGCGACTTCGTCGCGCATTCCGGACCGCTTCATGAAATTTTTTATGCGTGGCGCAAAGTGCTGGAACAGAATTTCAAATGCGGTCCGGTCCTCAGACTTCGCAACGGCGTGGATCAATTTCGCCCAATCATCTCTGCGTTCTCTATTTTGCATCGCGCGAGATCCCCGCCGGCCGCTTACACGAAGGGACCGCGCAAGGGGACTGCCCCGGCCAAGACCTGGTTCCGAGGCGTCCGGAGGTGCGTTTGCCGCGAGCATCATGGCGTATTGAACGCCCACCCGCCGGATTTGGATCAGTCATCGGTGATCCAGTAGAGCCATTCGGTCGTTCAATGGTATAGAACCCTCGCAAGTACTCAGCAGCGCGAGGCTCGTCTTGTCTAGCCTGTTCCGGTAATTGCCGCATGCCCACGCCTAACCGCCTGAAAATTGCCGTCGTCGGGACGGGCATATCCGGATTGTCCGCCGCCTGGCTGTTGAGCCAACGCCATGACGTCACACTATATGAACGCTCCGGCAGGGTCGGCGGCCATTCAAACACGGTTATGGCTACCGTCGGGGGCCAGCGCATCCCGGTCGATACCGGCTTCATCGTTTTCAACCGGACGACATATCCGAATCTGACGGCACTGTTTGAGCATTTGGGTGTCCCGACGCAAGCCTCCAACATGTCGTTTGGCGTATCGCTCGACAACGGAAATTTTGAATATTCCGGCAGCGGCGTCGCCGGCCTTCTCGCTCAGCCCACCAATCTTTTTCGCCCACGTTTTTGGTCGATGCTGGCGGAAATCAAGAGGTTTTATCGGGAGGCCGCGCGTGACGCCGCTTCGCCGGACTTCGATCAGTTAAGCCTGGGTCAATATCTCGCCCGTGGGCGCTACGGAGAGGCGTTCCGCTACGACCATCTCCTGCCCATGGCCAGCGCAATCTGGAGCGCGGCGCCGTCGGACATGCTGGGTTACCCCATGGCTTCATTTGCCCGCTTCTGTTCGAACCACGGACTTTTGCAGATTTCGGACCGGCCGATTTGGGAAACGGTGCGCGGCGGGAGCGTTACCTATGTTCAAAAACTCCTCGAGCCGCTCGCGGGGCGGATCAGGCTGAATGCGCACGTCACGGCCGTGCGGCGTTTTCCCGGCGAAGTCCTGGTTTCCGACTTGAAAGGCGGCACGGACTCCTTCGATCACGTCATCCTCGCGACCCACGCCGACCAGGCGCTGGCGGTGCTTGCCGATCCGTCGCCCCTCGAGTGCTCGCTTCTGGCAACGATCAGATACAGCCGCAATGTGGCGGTCCTTCATTCGGACAGGGCTTTCATGCCCAGACGGCGAGCGGCCTGGTCCAGTTGGAATTACATCGGCGCCGGTACGACGCCGCAGGGCAGCGGTTGTTTCACCTATTGGATGAACAGCCTTCAGAACATCCCGGACGCAACTCCGCTCTTCGTGACGCTCAATCCGCCGCACCCGCCGCGTGCTGAGACGGTGTGGCACAGCGAGGCCTATGATCATCCCATTTTCGATCTGACGGCGGTCTCGGCGCAACGCAGACTGTGGGAGCTGCAGGGGACGCAGCGGACCTGGTTTTGCGGCGCGCATTTCGGTTATGGTTTTCACGAGGACGGCCTGCAGGCCGGACTCGCCGTCGCCGAGCAACTTGGCGGAGTCCGGAGACCGTGGACAGTCCCCGATGAATCGGGACGCATCTTTGTGAAGGGCAGGCCGGCGCGAACGGCCGAGGACATTGCGGCGTGACGACCCACTCATGCCTTTACGTCGGCTCGGTCATGCACCGCCGTTTCCGTCCACGCCCTCACTGGTTCCGCTACCGGGCGTTTTGGATACTGGTCGATCTGACTGAAGTGAAGCAGCTGTCCCAAAGACTGCGGCTTTTCTCGCTCGACCGCTTCAACATCTTCGGCCTTCATAATTCCGACCACGGCGACGGCAGCGCGACCCCGGTCCTCTCCCAGGTGATGCGGCACCTGACGGCCGCGGGAATCGACCTCGAGAACGGGTCGGTTCGCTTGTTGTGCATGCCTCGCGTCCTCGGCTACGTCTTCAATCCCCTCAGCATCTTCTTCTGCTATCGGTCCGACGGGAAATTGGCGGCGACGATCCATGAGGTGCACAACACCTTCGGGGAGCGGCACATCTATCTGATGCCGGTCCACGCCGACAGCCCGACCATTCATCAGCGCTGCGACAAGGACTTCTACGTTTCGCCGTTTCTGGACTTGTCGATGCGTTACGATTTTTCCATTCGCGTTCCGGCCGAACGAATTGCAGTCGCCATCCGCGCGCTCCAAGCAGATCAACAGGTCATGACAGCCTGCCTTTCGGGGGACCGCAAGCCCCTTACGGATCGCGGACTCATGGTTGTATTTCTTGCAATTCCATTCCTCACAGTGAAGGTTATCGCCGCGATCCATTGGCAGGCGCTCCGCCTGTGGCTGAAGGGATTGCACGTGCGCTATCGCGCCCCGCGGCCTCTAACCGTCGGCGCCCTTCCGGCAGCCCTCGAACGGATGGACTAGCGCGCCTATGTCGGATCAATTGGCGGACGCGCGCGGCGACACTCCGCTTGGCACGCTCGCGGAAAGTATTCTTCGGCGGGCGGTGTCTGGAATCGACTTCGGCCACCTCTGCGTCACTTTACCAACCGGACAAACACTTTCTTTTGGTCCCGCGGGCCAGGGTCCCCGCGCGACACTGCATATTCACAGCTGGAAGTTCATGTGGAAGCTGGTCGTGGGCGGGGATATCGGCTTCGCGGAATCCTATCTCGCGGGCGAGTGGTCGTCGCCGGACCTGCCGATGCTACTGGAACTCTTCTCCAGGAACGACAGGACGAACGGCGCAAATCGTGCGCTGGGTTTCTTGCGGCCGCTGATCAAGCTGCACCATCTGCTAAATAGGAATACCCGGCGCGGCAGTCAGCGCAACATCCGCGCGCACTACGACCTCGGCAACGCGTTTTATGAGCAATGGCTCGATCGCGGCTTCAATTATTCCTCCGCGATTTACCGCAACGGGGACGAGACTTTGGAGGAGGCGCAGCAGGCCAAGCTTGGCCGCATTGTGGATCTGTTGGAATTGCGCGGCGCCGAGAGCGTGCTCGAGATCGGATGTGGGTGGGGCGCCCTTGCGGAACGCCTTTTGGAACGGTCCGGCGGCGCCTATTGCGGCCTTACCCTTTCGACCGAACAGCTTGCGTATGCCGCTGAACGGCTTCGCGGGGATGCGGACCGATGCGACCTCCGACTCCAGGACTACCGCGATAGCACCGCCACCTATGACCGGATCGTTTCCATCGAGATGTTGGAGGCGGTGGGTGAGGCTTACTGGCCGACGTACTTTTCAAAGTTGCACGATTCCCTAAGGCCGAATGGAGTTGCGGTGCTGCAGTCGATCACGATCGCCGAGAGTGCATTCGCGAACTATCGCCGTTACCCCGACTTCATCCAGCGGTATATTTTCCCCGGCGGAATGCTGCCCACCAAAGAAATCATCAAGAGTCAGGCAGAGCGCGCGGGGATGCGCCTCGTCTCTCAGGAATTCTTTGGGGATAGTTACGCGCGCACCCTCTCCGCGTGGCGTCGGTCGTTTCACGCGCACTGGCCAGTGATCAAGACCCTCGGTTTCGATCGCCGCTTTCGGCGCATGTGGGACTATTACTTGGCCTATTGCGAAGCCGGGTTTAGCAGCGGCAGGGCCGACGTCGGACTTTATAAGCTGGTCCGCGCCCCGTGATGCTAGTCCGCCTGACCTGCTCTTACGCATCATCTGTCTCCTTCTGGGAGAACAGAACCCTAACCCAAAATCGGGGGCGTTTCAGGAGAGCAGGTCACCTGGATGCTGATGGTCAGGCTCCAGCGACCTGCCCCGGATATTTCGGACCACGGATTATGTGAGTGGCTGGCCCCTTCAAGGAGGAAGGGGATGCGACAGTCGAGGTTTACGGAAGAGCAGATGTTCTCGATCCTGCGGGAAGCGGACCGGGAACCTGTGGTAGCGGTGGCGAAGCGCCACGGCATCAACGCGCAGACGATCTACATGTGGCGAAAGCGGTTCGGAAGTTTTCAGCCCGACGATGTGCGGCGTCTGAAGCAGCTCGAATCGGAGAACGCCAAGCTGAAGAAGTTGGTGGCGGAGCGCGATCTCGAGATCGAGGTGATGAAAGAGATCGCAGCAAAAAAATGGTAGGCGTGCCGGCCCGCCGACAGCAATCGACCTACGGCCGGGAGCGCGGTCTCTCGGTTCGGCGGGCCTGCACGCTTCTCAAGGTGGCGAGATGGAACCTGTACTATCAGAGCCACAAGGCGGCGAAACCAGGAACCAGATTAACATTGACGCGGGGTGGGATCAACATCATCGCAGGCCTCCTGATGGTCCGCCACCCAGTGCGGCCCCATAGGTCTTCCGCCATCTGCGCAGCAGCCGAAGATCAAGGCCATAGCGCCGGGCAATGTCCGAAGCCGAGACCCCGGGTCGACAGGCCTCCGTCACGATGCATTGCTTGAGCGCTTCACTGAACTGTCGACGCTTGCCGGCTGGCATAATCGCTGATGGGATCGACGTTGTAGCCCTAGGGTTAGCCCTAAGCTTAGCCCTAACGCACCTCCGTCTGTTGATCTCAGACGGTTGGTTCTCTTTTTTGCGCTGCCTTGATTGGTAACCGCCAAAACAAAAAAGGGCAGCGAGTCTCTTTGCTGTCCTCCATGGCGTGCTCCGATGATTTTGGCCTAACCGAGAGGCCTATGGGCTCCGGGTCGGATGGGACGCAAGCGCGGAGACGAATGTTGCCCCGACAAGGCGTTGAACCACGCCGTCGGCGACTCCGTGAACCCGTACACATCCGATGTCGCCATCCAAATTTGGGATTGAATCGATAGTGGCGCGTGAATTATCAAATTAATTCGCGAGTATGTGCATTCCGTTTACGCGCGCCAGATCGTGCCGCGTCAGAGTTCGGAAGTAATTCCTACAAGTAGACGCAACCGCCAGAAATGCGACACAGTCCTAACGTTATGACGACATAGCGTGGGACAGGAGCGCGCCATGCCTAAAACCTTCATTGGGATAGACGCAGTTGGGCTTGATCGCCATCAATGGTGAGTATGATGAAGTCAGGTAATTTATGCAGATGAGCGATTCAGACATCATTGTCATTGCGAGGCACACGATAAGCCAGTTCGGTGCAAACGCTCTTGCTGTGCTTGAGAAGCGGGTCGCTGAACACGACGGCGCTACCGACCCGATGGACCTGGAATCCCGTTTGCTATGGCAGAGAGTTACTGACGCTGTTAGAGAACTAAAGAGAGATGCTCAATCGCGCGGCTTTTAGGCGGCGCTGGAGGGCCGGACTGAACTTTGGCGCGAAAAGACGGCCAGTGGCGGTCGGTTACCGGCTGGGCCTGAGGCGTTTTTTTGACCGTTAAACGTATGGTCCAGTGGTTAACGGCTATATGGCGGTTGGGACACCATTCATGCGGCCAGAAATAGGGTAAACGTCCGTCGGTTCACGCTTTCATCACCGATGACACGCCATTCTTGATGAAAATGCGAACACCTCGGTTCAGGTGGTCAGGCTCTAGCTGGGCGCTGCGATTGTGCGACGCCAAGGGCTGCTATGCCGGTCGACCTATTCGGTTCGCAATTCCGGGCAGCGATCGACCGCGGCAAGCAGCTGCCCCGAACTCACGGGCTTGCGCAGCACGTCCCATGCGCCAACATCGCGAGCCAGGTCGAGGAACTCGAAGGTCGCGGTACGCCCGCCTCCCGAAATCGCGATGATCGGTGACGTGAGCCCCGGCATCACAATATCGGTAATCACCAAGTCGGGGCGGCGCCTCCGGAACGATACGAGGGCGCGGTCGCCATTGTCGACATGCTCCACTGAATGGCCGGCGGATTCCAGAGCCCGCTGGAGCATCACAGCGGTCGTCCGTTGGTCTTCGACAAGCAGGATCCGAACCATCCGTGCGTTATGCCGCGGGAAAGGTTGCGACAAGGTGAATGGCGCTGGTTCTGGGCAGGCTCTATAAGTAGGGGCGCGGACCTTTTCGATGGGCAAGCAGACTCTTCGGCGGCATCGGTGCGGTCGCCACCATATCTTTCCAACCCCTGGAGCGGCAGTACGCCTCGCCTGCCTCTCGTCCGATCACCTCAGAAGCGAATTCGCCGGTCAGCGTGGTGCGCCGGCCTCTGAAGGTCACCGTGACTTCGCGCTTGCTCGGGTCATAAATGATTCTCATACCGGGTTCGTAGTACTTCACGCCGCTCCTCCCCTAACGAGTTGACGATTGAGCGCGTGGGACCGGCACCGGCGGCACCGCGGTGCCCGACGTAAGCGCGTCGGCTTCAACCTGTTGCCCGTGCCGGTACACGCCTCGGACAATCGTATCTCCCGCGGGGCCATTCTGGATCACCACGACCTGGCGGGCGTCTGTCCTGGATTGAGCGGCCCCCACTGAGTGGTCCGGGGTGAATGTTAGTTGAGCGGTCGCGTTTCGACTAGCGGCGGAATGGCCGACCGAGCGACCGGCAACGAGTCCGGCGAGGTCGGCCAGGAGATGACCTCCGGTGCCGGCGGCCTGTATCCCAGCGATGAGTGTGGCCTGACGGTGTTGTAGTACTTGCGCCACTGTTCGATCACGATCTTGGCCTCCGCCAGGGTGTAGAAGATTTCGCCGTTCAACAGCTCATCGCGCAGTTTACCGTTGAAGGACTCTACGTACCCATTCTCCCACGGACTGCCGGGCTCGATGTAGGCGGTCTTGGCACCGACAGCAGCAATCCAATCTCGTAGAGCTAAGGCAACGAACTCCGGACCGTTGTCGGAGCGGATGTGCGCCGGTATGTCACGGGTAATGAACAGATCGCAAAGAACTGAGATGACGTCGGTCGCGTTGAGCCGTCTAGCAACCTTGATAGCCAAGCATTCCCTCGTGAACTCGTCGATGATGCACAACATGCGATACGCCTTTCCGTCATGGGTCCGGTCGGCGACAAAGTCGTAGGACCAGACATGGTTGGAGTGTTCCGGCCTGAGACGGATGCACGAACCGTCGCTCAGCCAGAGCCGCCCGCGTTTGCGTTGTTTGCTGGGGACTTTCAGCCCCTCACGCCGCCAGATGCGTTCAACCCGCTTGTGATTGACCGTCCAGCCCGCCGTCTTCAGCATCTTGGTGATCCGGCGATAGCCGAACCGGCCGAACTGGCGGACCAACTCGATGATGTCCGCGACCAGCGCGGCTTCGTCATCGGGCGTCGTGGGCACCTTGCGCTGCGTGGACCGATACTGACCAAGAACCCGGCAGGCTCGGCGTTCCGAAACCCCAAGTTCCTTGGTCACATGATCTACGCAGGCCCGGCGGCGTGCGGGGCTTAGAAGTTTCCCTTGGCGGCCTCGCGAAGGATCTGCTTGTCCAGCGTCAGATCAGACACCGCCCGCCGCAGTCGGGTGTTCTCCGCCTCAAGTTCCTTCAGCCGCTTGACCTGATCGCCCTTCAGGCCGCCGTACTCGTTGCGCCAGCGATAGTACGTGACCTCAGTAACCCCAATCGCTCGGATCGCATCCGCCAGAGCCTTGCCCTGGCCACACAGAACTTCAACCTGTCGCAGCTTCGCGACAATCTCTTCAGCCGTATGCCTCTTTCCCATTGTGATCCTCCTTCAAAAAACCATACCTCAGGATGGACCACTTCAAAGGGGGCACCTCACTCTAGCTTAGAAAGGAGAACCGCCCCGTTATGAGTTGGGAGCCGTATTAATTTCTGACGGCGATTACCAGACCACCGAGATGAAAGCGGGGCCTGGACCAGCGGAGGACCATGTATTTCTAGCCCCCCGTTACTATGACGGGGCCGTTCCAACGTCAGCGCAACTCTTGGCAACACCTATTCCATACCCCCCCCCGAACGGGCAGTTTCAGAGATTGAACCGAAACCCGTAACCGAGGCCAACTGAGAATTGTGTTTTTTGACCCCGATGGCGGACAAGAGGTGAGCGTGTCGCCGAGCTGCCCAGACGATCCAGCCCAGTGAAGAGCGTTACCGTGTTGCGTTGGTTAAGCGGCCAGACCAGCGTGCCGCCGATACCATAGGATAAGAGGCCCCCATCGGGCCGGTATTGCGCGAGGCCAGACCGCTGCGATTGGCCAGCATCCGTTCCAAAATAAACACGCATGAAGCCGCCACTCGCTGCAGTCGCGCGCGGGCTGACACTCATGATCATGCGGGCGAGGCGAACTTGATACGAGATCGAACCATCCGCAAGAACGCCTTCATGGCCCCCGAAGCCGCGACGCACTTCGGCCCGAAGACGCCACTGACCGACGGTCCCCCAGCGCTTCTCAACGAAGCCGCCCAGTTCAGCCGTAGCGGGGATATCCCCCAGTCCGAGCAACGCGCCACTTCCACCAGACACAAGAAATGGCGAACTGCCGCTGTCCTCGTTTCGGCTGAAGCGCACTTTGGCGATGGGTCCGGCTTTCCAACCGGCATGGTTCATAGCGTTCCAACCGAGACCGTCGGGCACCGAGGCGAAGATGGTGTCACCGTAGTTGACCCGCAGGTCGGGGAAGATCGAGAGCGCCATATCTTTCGATCCCAGCCACGCGGGACTGAACACCGGCGCAGCCCCGAGCGTAACTGTCCACCGGCCATGAGCCGCCGAAGGACGGGCGCTTATCAGCGGCTCCGATCCAGCATCATTGGCTCGAGCATGACAGGGCTGGAGCAGCACTGCCGCGAGCGCCACAATTACAGTACGCAAAGGCTGTCCTTTTCTGATGATGCGGATATTCCGCCGAATGTTGAGTTCACGAGGCGCCCGAGAGCGCGTCCCGAGGTCCAGGCGCATTCCGCATGCGGCCCCGTCAACCAGTCCCCGCACGCCCCCAGCTTCAGGTCGGCGTTCCACAGCGCGGCTTTGCCGATACCTGCCGAAGAGGCGTAACGCCATCGGTGCGCGGCTACCTCGTGAGCCGGCACGACCGGCAAACCCAATGCGTCCTGGAGGGCCGAGAGCAGCAGCGGTGCAATATCTTCGCTTTCTCGCTGGAGGTGGGACTCCGACCATTCGGAATCCGCCTGCACGAGCCAGGACTCGGGCTTCGTACGCAAGGGCTTCGCGCGGTTGCAGATCGCCAGGGCGATCGGCCCGGTATCGCGCAAGACCAGCGACACAGCGGGCAGCGCGCGCTCAAAGACGAACAGTCCCGCCCAGCATGCACTGCTCGACGCCGCCGACGCCCTGCGCGCCATTTCGAGATCGTGGAGAGCAAAGAACGGCACAGCCTGCTCTGGCGGCACGGCGGTGACGACGGCGTCGAAGGGGCCGTGAAGGCCGCGATCGCTCGAGATGTGCCAGTCGCCGTGCGCCCCGCGCACGATTCCATTGACGAACGTCCGCCACGTAACGTCATGAGGGGCCGCAAGACGCGTGATGAGCGACGCCATATCCGGAATGCCAAGCCAGGCCTGAGGTCCGCCCTCTCGCCACGGCGCCACCAGACCGTCGCGCCGCCACGCCGCCACCGCTGCGCGGAAGTCGCGGCCCACGGCGTCGAAGTACGGTGCGCCGTGGTCGATCCCCACCTCCCCGAAGCGCGTCCGCATGTGGCGTGTGGACATGCGTCCTCCGGGACCGGGGCCTTTGTCGAAAAGG
>CAMDOZ010000089.1 GCA_945903705.1 Fidelibacterota bacterium
GAACGCTGACGCCCATCTCGGAGGCGGCGCGCATGACGGAGGTTCCGGCGGGGACGCTGACGGGCACGCCGTCAATGGTCAGGCGCACGGTGTTCGTTGCCGTCGAGGCGGGTGTGCCAAAGTCCTTTTCTTGAATCAAACTCATGCGACTTTTTTCCGAAAGTCCTCGGGAAAGTGCGTGACCGCGCTCATCACCGGGTAGGGCACAAAACCGCCAAGGGCGCAGAGCGAACCCTGGCGCAGTGTACTACATAAGTCATCGAGGAGCTTCAGGTGGTCGTCCACTGAATTTCCAGCGAGAATCCGGTCGATGACCTCGACCCCGCGCACGGAGCCGATGCGGCAGGGGGTGCATTTTCCGCAAGACTCAATCGCGCAGAATTCCATGGCAAAGCGCGCCTGGCGGGCGAGGTCGACGGTGTTGTCGAACACGACGATACCCGCGTGGCCGATCAGCCCGCCCTTGGCGGTGAAAGCCTCGTAGTCGAAAGGCGTGTCGAACAGGCTGGTGGGGAAATATGCGCCGAGTGGCCCGCCCACCTGGACCGCGCGTACGGGCCGCCCCGAGCGCGTGCCGCCGCCGATCTTCATGACGAGATCACCGAGGGTCATACCGAAGGGCGCTTCGAAGAGGCCTGCGTATTTCACATTACCCGCGAGCTGGATCGGGATGGAGCCGCGCGAGCGGCCGGTGCCGAGGCTCTTATATTCGTCCGCGCCGCCCGAAAGAATCGCCGGGATCGAGGCAAGGCTGATGACATTGTTCACAACGGTCGGTTTGCCGAAGAGACCTTGAATAGCGGGCAGGGGCGGTTTCGCGCGCACTTGGCCGCGCCTGCCTTCGAGGCTTTCGAGCAGCGATGTTTCCTCGCCGCAGACATAGGCGCCGGCGCCGACACGGACCTCGATGTCGAAGACATAGGGCGAGCCGAACACACTTTTGCCAAGAAGGCCGCCGGCGCGCGCGGCGCGCAGGGCCTGGTTCATGACCTGAATAGCGATGGGATATTCCGAGCGGATGTAAATGTATCCCTTGGTCGCACCGGTTGCGATGGCGGCGATGGCCATGCCTTCGATCAGGACAAGGGGATCGCCTTCCATGATCATGCGGTCGGAGAAGGTGCCGGAATCGCCTTCGTCGGCATTGCAGACGACGTACTTCGTGTCGCTCTTCGTATCGGCGACAGTTTTCCACTTAATGCCGGTGGGGAATCCCGCGCCGCCGCGGCCGCGCAGGCCAGACCTAACAACGAATTCGATCGTTTGCGCGGGGCCGAGCATGATGGCCGCGCCAATGCCGTTGAGGCCGCCTCCAGCCTGATACTCGGCGAGCGAAAGTGGATCGATGCGTCCGCACCTCGCAAAGGTGAGGCGCGTCTGGGCCTTCATGAACGGATGATCGTCGATGCGCCCGATATTGAGGCGGTGATTCCCGAATTCGGAATCGAAGAGCGACGGCACGTCGGCAACGGTGACCGGGCCGAAGCCGACGCCGCCAACGTCGATGAGCGGCTCGAGCCAGTGCATACCGTAAGACCCGGTGCGCACGATGCTGACGTCGCCCTTGCGCTTGGAGGCCTCGCTCGCGATCGCTGCGGCGACCTCGTCGGCGCCGAGCGCCACGGCCGAAGAATCGAGCGGAATGAGGATACGCGTGCTCATGCGCGCGCTTTCGCAAGGGTCGAGGTCAGAGTGGTTTCCGTGAGACGGCCAACCAGTTTGCCGTCGATCATAGCGGCGGGCGCGCAGGAGCAGAGACCGAGGCAGAAGACGGGCTCGAGAGTCACGCGGCCGTCGGCGGTGGTGCCGTGCCAGTCGATTCCGAGATCGCTTTTGTCGCGCGCTGCGAGGGCGTCGGCGCCCATGGACTGGCAGGCCTCGGCGCGGCAGAGTTTGAGCACATGCTTGCCCGGG
Organism: Fidelibacterota bacterium; assembly: GCA_945903705.1. Lineage (GTDB taxonomy): Bacteria > Pseudomonadota > Alphaproteobacteria > Rhodospirillales > Rhodospirillaceae > SHVO01. Next base: position 1,915 of record CAMDOZ010000089.1, read on the forward strand.
GGCTCGCGCCGGAAGTCGTGATAGAACGAGACGACGCCGTAGACCTCGGCCCGGGAGAGATTGAGCGCGTCGGCGACCATCTCGATGGCGCGTTCGGTGATAAAGCCGAAGCTTTCCTGGAGCGCGTGAAGAATGGGCAGCGTCGCGCCGGCCATCGACGTAAAGCCGCCGATGATTTCCGCCGCGTGTTTTTCATCCCAGGAAGCGTGAGAGGCCATACCGAAAGTATCCGCGTTTACCGGCACTTAGAATAGTCGGGGACAGCCTCGGATACTGCCCGATTCCCCGCTTATGTCTAGACAAAACAAGGGTCTCGGCGTGGGAATCCCCACAATTTCGAAACGTGAAGTTTCCGGCTCGCAATGCCTAGGATGTGAGGAAGAGGGAGACATCATTCCATGGCGCATCTGTTCATTTCGGTCCGCGAGCTCCTCCTCGGTCTCGTACTGGTGTTCATCATCAACACCGCGGCATTCGCGAGTTATTACATCCCGTCGGAGTCCATGACGCCCGGATTGCTGGTCGGTGACCACCTGGTCGTGAGCAAGTTTGCCTACGGCTACAGCAATCATTCCCTCGCCGGAACACCGGACCTGTTCGAGGGCCGCATTTTCGAGCGGCCCGTGAAGCGCGGCGATGTGGCGGTTTTCGAGATGGAGAAAGAGGGTCGTGAGACGACCTACATCAAGCGGATCCTTGGACTTCCCGGCGACGTCATTGCTGTGCGGCGTGGCATGCTCCTCATCAACGGAGAGTCGGTGCTGCGTGAGCGCCTCGCAGGCGCGCAGTACCGCGAAACGCTGCCGGGCGGGCGCAGCTACACGACGTTCGATAAAATGGAGAGCGCCGGCGACAACGCGGGGCCGTACGTCGTTCCGGCAGGCCACTACTTCGCACTGGGCGACAATCGCGACAACTCCGCGGACAGCCGCTGGCGCCCGCCGCAGGGTCTTGGGTTTATCCCGGCGGCGAATCTGGTAGGGCGTGCCGAGGTGATTCTATGGTCGTGGACGGGCTGGCAGGATTTTTTCCGGCCGGAGCGCACGCTCAGCCGCATCCGCTAGCGCAAGGTCGGATCGGATTGAATCAATCCGATCCGTGAATCTTGCGCTACCCTAAATGATTAGGGCGCGATTCAACGCAAAACCGCTTCACACTTTTGCTATCGCGCCCTAGGGCGCGCGATAGATCATTTTCCCGTCGCGGAGCGTGAATTGCACGTCGGCGAGCTTGCGCACGTCGGGTGTGGGATCTTCTTTCAGCACAACAAGGTCCGCTGTAAACCCCGGGGCGATCTGCCCGAGGTCCGCTCCGCGGCCGAAGCGTTTGGCGGGAGCGGTGGTGAGGGAGGCGAGGATGTCGCGGAAGCTCATGCCGGCGGCGGCCATCAGGGCGTAGTCCTCGGCGGGGCCCGGTTTCACCGCGCCGTAGTCGGTGCCGAAGATCACCGTGCCTTTGCGGGCGATCCAGGCGCGCAATTGCGCGAGCTCGGTCTCGACCACGGCGTCTTGCCGCGCCTGTGGCGCGTTACGTACCAGGTATTTCCAGAGCCAAAGCGTGGGCACGAGGGCGACGTCGCGGTCCTCCATCGCCGAGAGCACGGCGTCGTCCCAGGGGCCCGAAAGGGGCGTCGTATGGGCGATGATGTCCGCGCCGTTTTCGGCCGCCGCGATGATGTCAGCATTTGAGTTCGGGTGAACGAAAACCGGTGCGCCGAGCCGGTGGGCTTCGGCGGTCGCCGCCTCGATTACTTTTGGCGAATGCGTCGATTTCGAAGGGGCCGAGATAAAGAGTTTGATGGCGTCCGCGCCGCTGTTGAGCGCTGTATTCACCGCGGCGTCCGCGGCCGCCGGATCGGCGATCTCGGGCGGGGTCATAGGCATCCAGCCCATGGACTCATAGACCGCCGTGGGCAATTGCGGATTGGCGGGCATGAGCGCGAAGCCCGTGGTGAAAATGCGCGGGCCCGGCATTTCGCCGGCGTCGATGCGTTTGCGCAGCGCGATTGTATTCTCGAGGATCGAGGAGACGTCAAAGACCGCCGTGAAGCCGTACCGGGTGAAGGTGTCCTGCATCTGCGCGCCAAGGGTAGCGGCCGGGATGGTTGCCCCATCGGCCCATATGCGATGCATGAAGTGAACGTGAGCGTCCCAGAACCCGGCAGTGATGACGCGGCCGGTACAGTCGATGATCTCCGCCGCCGGCGGGACCTTCACGCTTGCGCGCGCACCGACCGCCGTGACCTTTCCGTCTGTCACGACGATAACGCCGTTAGGGATCGGCTGGGCGACCGGTGTCGTGTAGATCGTAGCGCCCGTCAGGGCGATCTCGGCGCCTCGCGCCGCGCCGATCGACAGGAACAGGACTACGAAAACACTAAATACCCGAATCACCATCGCGCGGCCCTCCCGGACGGGACTATAGCGCGCTATGGCTGGTCGCGAAAAGCAAACGGCACGCCCCTTGCGGAGCGTGCCGTTTTAACTTTCGGGCTCGAAGCCTATTTAGGGCTTCTTGTAAACGTCGTGACAGCCCTTGCACGACAGGGCGTCGACCGCCGCCTCGCCGGACTGGCCGCCGGCGCCGTCCTTCTTCGAAATCTCGATGGCTTTGATGATGCTCTGCTCGGCGGCGTTGAGCTTGGCGATGAAGTCGTCATGCTTTGCCCAAACCACCGGGAGGGCATTGCCGCCCGGGACGTTCGGCTCGAACGCCGATTTGGCCTGGCGGATCGACTGCAGAAGCACTTCGAAGTGCGTCGAGAGCAGCTTATCGGGGACCATGCCGGCGAGAACCATTCCGATCATGGTGGACTGCGCGCCCATGGTCTTCATGATTTCCTGGCGGTAGGCGATGACGTCTTCATCGCGCTGCTGCGCAATCGCCGGCGCTGCGATGGCCGCCGCCATTACCAACCCACACACTCCGCTGAGCAAACGCATCAAGTTCTCCTGTGACTCTATTTGTTGTTATCTCAATTTATTGTGATCTCAGGGCCAAAATAGCCGAATACTCTAACTGCAGCAAACGGCTGCCGGTCACAGCAGCGTGACCTCCAAGGCCTTGCGTTACAATTGGCTTACCGTCCCGCCATCATCGCCGCCTGAATGTGGCGATTTCCTTACTTTGGTATGGGACCCATGTATTTCGCGATGGGGCATGAGCGCGTGGCGAACTGGGTAACCTGGTCGGCGAGCGTGATATCGATACCCATCTCCTTTCGCAACGCATCGACTTTGGTTTCATCGGCGACCGGGTAGAGCATCCATTTGAAATTGTCGCAGATCATCTGGGTGCCGAAAGTCTGGCGCACGCCATCGACCACGGCGACGCGGTCGGCCAGCATCGCGAAATCGGTTTTCTGAATCTCGTTCGTCGGCAGAAGCCTGTACATTGCGGAAAGCACGGACTTGACGAAGGCGATGTCGGGGTTAATGGCATTCCGCACGATGACAAAGGCCGCGTAATTCGCTTCCGGGGTCAGCTCGCTGTTCAGGAACCAGCCGCGCTCCGGCAGTATTGCCTTGAGCTCCGCCTGGTTCACAACATCCTGGCGTTCGATGATGAGCTGCGCCGCCATGGCGGCCCTATGACTGTCGGCGACCGGCAGGCTCGCGAAGTCGATCTTGGGAAACGTCGCGCGGCCGACCTCGTCGCGCCGTTTCAGGCGGAGAATGCGTTCGGAGTTCGACGCGGGCGCGGGAAGGGCGGCCAGCTCCTGGTCGAGTTTCGCGTAGGCTTCGTACAGAGGCGCGAGGCGCGCCTTCGCCTGGTCCGTCAGCTCAGGGAGCGGCGGCAGTTCAGCGGCGCTCATGGAAACGCTCGCGCATGAAAAGGCGACAACCAGGGCAAAAAGAATCCGCATATCTTCCTCATGAAATCGTACTCGCATCATAAACGGGTGATGGGCCGCGGACTTTATAAGCAAGCTGTAATGTCCGCCACAATGGCCAGGTGTATCTCTTCCACGTAATCTTCCCGCGGAGGCATGGGAGTGCTACGAACTGTAGCATTACATGAGGGCAAGAGGTTCAGGTTGGTCATGTTGGTGGGGAGGACGCGCCGGACGGCTCTCGTTGCGGCGCTCTTGTTTTGTGCGGTCGAGGCAAAAGCGCAGCGTGTGGCGGACAACGCGGTCAAGGCCGCGGACGATGCCTTTGGAACGGCCGTCGGTAACGAGCGCACCGGACTCTACGATCCTTTCAATGCCCGCGGCTTCAGCCCGGTGGACGCCGGCAATGTGCGCATCGAGGGACTCTACTTCGACCAGCAGACTCAGCTGAACGGCCGCGTGTCGCGCGGCAATACCGTACGCGTGGGCATCAGCGCTCAGTCTTACGCATTTCCCGCGCCGACAGGCGTCGCGGACTTCAATCTCCGCCTTCCGGGCGACCGCACCATCATCAGCTACATGATCGGCGGCGGCACGTTCGATACCATCGTCACCGAGCTCGACGTGCAGACGCCGGTGACCGAGAAGCTGAGCGTCGGCGCAGGGGTCGGCTTCATCCGTTACGACAATCAGGACGCCAGCAAGAACAACGAGTGGAACGCCGGGGCGCTGTTCCGCCTGCGGCCGACCGACGCAACGGAGGTTTCGGGTTTTCTCGGAATGCTCGAGAGCTGCCACGGCGAGCAGCAAATGCGCATCATTCCCGGCGGAGGCTGGGAACCACCCCGCGTGAAGCGTCACGTCTTCTATGGTCAGCGCTGGACGCAGGGCGATTGCCGCGACAGCAACGGCGGCGTGCTCGGGCGCTGGAACTTCATTGACACCTGGACGATACGTGCAGGGATTTTCCGCTCTGAGAGCATTCAAAAGCGGATCTTCGGCGATTTCATGCGCAATGTGCAGCCCGACGGCACCGGGCAGCATTCCATCCAAAGGTCCCCGCGCGCTGCATTCACATCACACTCGGGTGAAATCCGGCTCACCAAGGTCATCGCGCACGACGAATTTCGACACACCATCGATGCCTCGGCGCGGGGCCGCGATGTGGAGCGCGTTTTCGGCGGGGCACATACGATCGCGCTCGGCGCGGGCCGTATCGGCGTACAGACCGATCTGCCGGAGATTGCCTTCACGTTCAATCCGCAGACCAACAACGAAACTAAACAAGCCGCCCTCGGCGTGTCCTATCTCGGGCAATGGGCCCAGCGCGGCGCTTTGACGCTCGGCCTGCAGAAGGTCGACTATCAGCGAGACACCTTCGCGCCCGGCCTTCCGGTGGCGCGAGCAGAGTCCGAGCCTTGGCTTTATAACGCGGCGCTCAATGTTTTCATTTCGCCGCAGCTCGCGGCCTACGCCAGTTATACGCGCGGTCTCGAGGAAACCGGGACGGCGCCCGACAGTGCCGCCAATCGCGGTGAGCCCATGCCGACGGCGATCACCAAACAGGTGGATGCGGGCTTGCGCTTTACCATCAAACCGGGGTTGAGCCTGGTGGCGGGCGTATTCGAGGTGAGGAAGCCGTACTTCACGCTCGACCGGAACAATGTATTCGGGCCTTTCGGCGGAATCCGCCATCGCGGCATCGAAACCTCTCTGGCCGGTCAACTTTTCACGGGCTTCAACATCGTCGCAGGACTGGTCGCGCTGGAGCCGCGCGTATCGGGCGACGCGGTGAACCGCGGTGTCATCGGCGAGATCCCGGTCGGCGTGTTTCCACGCACGTCCATCGTGCAGATCAACTACGCCCCGCCGAGCTGGCGCGGGTTCGCGCTCGAAGCTTATTTCTTCGACGGCGGCGGGCAGCGCTCGACCCCCGACAATTCTTTCAAGACCGACGGTTATAAGCAGCTCAATCTCGGCGTCCGCCGCAACTGGACGCTCTATGGCGTGCCTGCGTCATTCCGCTTCCGCGTGCTCAACGTGTTCAATGCTTACGATTGGAACGTCAACCAGTCGGGGCAGTGGTTCTCGCGCCAGCCGCTTACATGGCTCACCAATTTGGCGCTCGATTTCTGACGCTTGCGGGTCCGGGGTTTATCTGCTACATGACGTAGCATTACGCTGTGTCGCATATGGGAGAACGCCGGTGAGGAGACTTTTGTGGGCCGTAGTGGCGGCGGGGGTATGCTCGTGTGAAGCCCAGGCCCAGCGCGTGGCCGACAACGCCGTGAAAGCCGCCGACGATGCCTTCGGCACGACGGTCGGCAACGAGCAGACGGGGCTCTACAATCCTTATGAAGCGCGCGGCTTCAGCCCGGTGGAAGCCGGGAACGTGCGCATCGACGGCCTCTATTTTGATCAGCAGACGCAGCTGAACAATCACGTCGGCCGCGGCAATACGGTGCGCGTGGGCATCAGCGCGCAGTCCTACGCGTTCCCGGCACCGACGGGCGTCGCCGACTTCTCACTACGCCTTCCGGGCGACAAGACCATCGTAAGCGCCATGATCGGTGGCGGGCAGTACGACACGTGGGTTGTAGAAGTGGACGGCCAGACGCCGCTGACCTCTAAACTTTCCATCGGCGGCGGTGCAGGTTTCATCCGCATCGATAACCAGGACGCCAGCAAGAACGTCCAGTGGACCTACGGGACCATTTTCCGCCTGCGGCCGGACGACAATAGCGAGGTTTCGGGCTTCTGGAGCGAACTCGATAACTGCCATAACGAGCAGCAGATGCGTATTCTTGCCGGCGGCGGCTGGGAGCCGCCCCGCGTGAAGCGCCGCACCTTCTTCGGCCAGGGCTGGTCGTCCGGTCATTGCCGTCAAACCAACGGCGGCGTCTTAGGGCGCTATAACTTCGGCGACGATTGGCGTTTACGCGCGGGAATCTTCCGTTCGTCCAACGTTCAGCACAAGACCTACGGCGACTTCATGCGCGATGTGCAGCCGGACGGTACGGGCCAGCACTATCTGTTCAAATCGCCACGTTCCGAATTCATTTCACTCTCCGGCGAAATCCGGCTGACCAAGGTGCTCACCACTGGCGAGTTCCGCCATACGATCGACATGTCCTTACGCGGGCGCGATGTCGATCGCCTCTTCGGCGGCGGCGACACCGAGTACGTCGGGCCGGGCCGTATCGGGCTTCAGATCGGATTGCCTGAACCGGTCTGGACCTTTACGCCGCAGACGACCAACGAAACCAAGCAGGGGGCCGCCGGCGTCTCCTATTTCGGCCAATGGGCCGGCGTCGGCGGAATGACGCTGGGCGTTTCGAAAGTCGACTATCGCCGCGACACGTATTCGCCAGGCGCGCCGCTGTTGCGGACGACCGACAAGTCGTGGCTTTACAACGCCGGGATCAACGGTTCCCTGACCGAAAAGCTCGCGGCCTACGGCGGTTACACGCGTGGACTGGAAGAAACCGGTAACGCGCCCGATATCGCTGCAAACACTGGCGAGCCGATGCCGGTCGCGATCACGAAACAGATCGACGCCGGTCTCCGCTATACCTTCATGCCGGGGACGAACCTGATCGCGGGCGTGTTCGAGGTGAAGAAGCCTTATTTCAATCTCGACCGCGCGAATGTCTGGGGACCGTTCGGAGAAGTGCGCCATCGCGGCATCGAAGCCTCACTTGCCGGCCGGCCGGCCGAGGGCTTGAACGTAGTGGCCGGGATCATGCTGCTGCAGGCGCGGGTGAGGGGCGATGCCGTCGACCGCGGGCTCATCGGCGAGATCCCCGTCGGACAGTTTCCGCGCAATTCGTTCATTTCGGTGCAGTATCAGCCGGAGGCGTGGAACGGATTCGGAATCGACGCCTCCTTCTACGAGGGCGGCGGTCAGCGGACTGTTCCCGATAATTCCTATAAGTCGGACGGCTACCGGCAGCTCAATGCGGGTATCCGCTACTACTTCAAGATCGGCGAAGCTCCGGCCTCGTTCCGCGTGAACGTCTACAACATCACCAATGCCTAAGACTGGAACGTCGGCTCGGGCGGCGGCTGGTTCCCACGCAACGGGCGCCGGTACACCTTCAACCTTGCAGCCGATTTTTAAGTGTGCTACGACTCGTAGCATTACAGGGAGTAACGGATTTATGAGCGATATTTCCACCGACGAAGCCAGGGACCTTGGGGACCTCGAGCGCGCGGTCATGCAATTGATCTGGACCCACGGCGAGATGACCGCCGAAGCGGTGCGCGAGAGCTTGGGCCGTCCTTTGAAGGAATCCACGATCCGCACGGTGCTGCGGCGCCTGGAGGAGAAGGGGTTCCTGACCCACGAAGTGGAGGCACGCACCTTCATCTATCGTGCTGCAGAGGCGCGTGGGAAAGCAGCGGCCAAGGCCGTCAAGCGCATCGTCGACTGGTTCTGTAACGGGTCGGTCGAGGAAGTGCTGGTCGGCATGGTGGACTCCAAGATGCTCGACCAGAGACAGCTTCAGGCTCTGAGCAAGAAAATCGAGAAGGCACGCGCCGAGAAGGGCGAGAGCAAGATCACGGGAGGGAAGAAATAATGCAGTCGTTTTTTGACATGGCGCTCCTGGACTCCACGCTGGTGCAGGCCGCGGTGCGCGCCCTCGCGCTGGCTCTCGTCGTCGGCGCCGGGCTTACCCTTTTGCGGGTCCGCAATCCTCACCACCAGCTCACGGCGTGGACCGCGGTGCTGGCAGGCGCTCTTGCCATGCCGGTGTTGATGGCCTGGATGGTCGTGAGCGTTCCGGTGGAGGAGATCGTCCTTCCGGCCGGCAAGATCGCCGAGCCGTTGGTTGCAATGGCCAGCACGAACGTCGCCGAAGCGGCGTCTTTAGTGGGGGCCTCAACTGAGCCGCGGATCGACGGCGCACTGGAGTCCGGCTCTTCCATCGACTGGTCGAGTGTTCTCCTCATCGTTTATGCCGCCGTCGCGGGCCTGCTCCTCCTACGCCTTGCGGTCGGCTTAGTGCTGACGGCGCGCATCCGCGCTGCGTCCGAGAGCGTCTATGCACTGTGGACGGGCGACGCCGATATCCGCATGAGCCAGCAGGTGGCCGCCCCGGTCACCGTGGGTTCGACCATTCTCCTGCCGGCCGACTATGAAACCTGGTCTGACGAAAAGCGTCAGGCGGTACTTCTGCACGAGCGGGCACACGTGGCCCGTGGCGACTTCTATGTGCAGATCATCGCCGCCGTTCATCGCGCCGTCTTTTGGTTTTCGCCTCTGGCCTGGTGGCTGCACGACCGGCTCGCGGAACTTGCCGAAGATGCGAGCGACGCCGAAGCGGCGGCCGAAGTCCGCTACCGCGCCGACTATGCGGCCGTGTTGCTCGACTTCGCTCAAATGCCCGCCATGCCGCGCCTTAAGTTCGCACCCATGGCTGTCGCGATGGCGCGTCCGGCCACCGTGCGCCGCCGCATTGAACGGGTGCTGGAAAAGAAACTTCCGGAGGCCATCGGGCGCGGCGCCCGCGCCGCCACCGCGATCATCGTCATCGTCGCGGCCTGCGCCGCTGCGGTCAGCATCGTGAGAACGCCGGCCAATGCGGCCGCGGGCATCAACGAGGCGCCGCTTCCGCCGATGCCCCCGGTGGCCGCGCAACCGGCTCGCCCGGCGCAACCGGCGCCAGCAGCTGTGCCAGCAGCCGCGCCGGTCGCTCCTGTCGCTCCCGTCCTTCCCATTCCGCCGGTGGAATTCGGCACGCACGGTCTAGATGTGTTGGGCCCCCCATCCATGTCTGGGTACCTCCCGTGCGTGTCGACCTCCCCGACGTCCAGATCGCCGGAGCTGACGCCGGAGCAACGGCCGGCGTCGATGCCGGCAAGGCGGAGTTCGATGCCGAGATGCAGGCCCTGCGCGAAGCCATCAAGGCGGCGAAGGCCTCCGGCGGCGAGATTTCAGAGCGGGTCGCCGAGCGTCTCGAAGCCGCCGCGGAGCGGGCACAGGAGAAGATGGAGCGCGCCCAGGAACGTGCGGCTGAACGTGCAGCTCAGCGCGCTGAGCGTGCCGCACGTGCCCAACTGGCTGCCAGCGAGCCGATAGGACCAGTAACGAAAGAGTCGCGCACCGTGGGTGACTTCAGCGGCGTTTCGTTCGGCGGTTCGGGCAAAGTATTCATCACGGTCGGGCCCAAGGCCTCCTTGGTTCTTGAAGCCGACGCCCAGACGCTCAGCCGGACGAGAACCGAAGTCGACGACGGCGTCCTGCGCATCCGCCGCCGCGGCGATGACGACAACTGGGGTCACCGTGGCGACATCACCGCCTACATCACCGTTCCGAGCTTGAAAATGGCGCGCGTGAGCGGTTCGGGGGACCTCAAGGTCACCGGCCTCAATGGCGGCGAAACGGAACTCAGCATTTCCGGAAGCGGAAACGTCGAAGCCGACGGTAAGCTTCAGAAGCTCGATGTAGGCATCAGCGGTTCCGGCAGCGCCAAGATGGAACGCCTGATCGTCAACGAGGCCGACGTATCCATCTCCGGTTCGGGCTCGGCGGTCCTTGATGTCCGCGAAAGCCTCGACGTGCGCGTGAGCGGCTCGGGCAGCGTACGCTACATTACCCAGCCGAAAGACATCGATACGACCATCAGCGGCTCCGGCTCCGTCCGCCGCCGCGACGCGACCTAACGACCGAAAGAATCTTTCAAAATCCGGCGCCAGTGCATAGCTCCCATGCGGGCCATGCGCTGGCGAAGGGCTGGCGGCTCCGGTACATCACGGCGACCCCTACTGGATACCGCTATGCTCTTTTTCATGTCCACCACGCTTCTCCTGAGTTTCCTGACGTTCGCCCTGGTGTCCTCGATCACGCCGGGGCCGAACAACGTCATGCTCATGGCTTCGGGCGCCAACTTCGGCTTCCGGCCCACGCTGCCGCATCTCGCGGGCGTGTCGGTGGGGTTCGCCGCCATGGTGATTCTGGTGGGCCTTGGGCTCGCCGGTATCTTTGCCGCGGCCCCCTGGCTCTATGAAATCCTGCGCTGGGTCGGCGCCGCGTACCTCATGTTCTTCGCCTACAAGATCGCGACAGCCAAGGGACTCGGCTCATCGGAGACCGCGGGCCGGCCCGTCACCTTCTGGCAGGCGGTCGCCTTTCAGTGGGTGAATCCGAAAGCGTGGAGCATGATCCTCAGCGTCATCACCATCTTCGCGCCGCCCGATCCGACGTTCTGGCACATCGGCCTGCTTACGCTGCTGCTGTTCGTGGTGGGGCTGCCATGCTCGGTGATTTGGATGACGTTCGGCGTCGGCCTCAAGAGTTTTCTGAGCCGCCCGATTGCCCTGCGCACTTTCAACGTGACCATGGCGATTCTTCTGCTCGTCTCGCTGTATCCGATGCTCGACGGCTTCGCCGCGAACTCGTAACGCGCCTCACGTAAAACTCGCGCCAAAAATTTGCCTTATTGATTCGGTATTGCTGGTTCTTGGCACCGCGGATGGGCTGCTGCGCGTGTCACGCAATCCTGGAGCTTGAGAAACCGTGTCTGAACCCGATGATATCCGTCTCGCCGGACAGCGCCTGATCGCGGCTTACGGTACCGAAGCTTGGTTTATCGCCGCCGATCTCGCGGTAGCGGCAGCGCGCGCGGGGAACTCCAACGCGGCCGAGCTCTGCAATCGCATCGCCCAGGCGATTGAAGAGATGTCGACGACACCTCCTGCGCGCATTCAATAAAATATTGCTCTCGACGGCAGAGGCGAACACCGCCCGCTACGGCGCGTTATCTCTCTATCATCAACTGATGTGAGGAGATGACATGGCCAAGCATACCCCACCGATTCCTCCCGCCGGCCGCAGCCCAAAAGGGCAAGGGCAGGAAACGGGCGATCAAGCTGAAAAAGCGCATGTGACGGAAACCGACAAGCGCTTGCGGAATCAAGAGCAGCAAGGCCACCAAGCCAATATTGCGCAGAACACCCGCAACCAGGGCTATCAGCAGGATAGGTAATTCATCATGTCATCGTCCAAGCATCCCGGCGCCAATCGCCACCACGGTGGTCCAGGCTCGAGCCATCAACGGGAAGATCTGCCCGATCCCACCCTCAATCCCAAACTCTCGCCGTCGGATCTCCATTCCCACCAGGGCAAACACAGCCGCGTTTCAGGCGGCGGCGGTGAGGCGGACAGCCATCACACGCACAATGATCGCTTGAAGGGCGAGACCTGATCGCTCTGAGCCAAGACAGGAAAAAAGAAAGGCGGGACCGAG
>CAMDOZ010000090.1 GCA_945903705.1 Fidelibacterota bacterium
AATGGGCTGCTGAATGAACCCGTTTAACCAACTGTCGCTAGATTCGGTGTCTCACCGATGGGGTGCACTCCAAAGGCCTTCGCTCCGATTTGTAACGCACATGTGCGCGACAAACGCGACACGCGACATATTCCGAATTCATTCAGTCGCTCAAAGCGTTGAAGGCATTTTCTAGTACGCGACATCACGCGACATCGCGCGACATATTAAGGAGCGGGCATGTGTCGGCGGGCGCGGCCCGTGTCGTCCGGGCCGCGCGCAAAAAAGCATCGGTATTCACAATGTCAAAGAGCTCGGTGCTTAGGCTAGGTGCACTCGCATTATGATGCGCCAATGTCCGATTTTTCGTCGAACGATATTTCAGCGCACCGCAAATTTAATGATTCAAAAAAACGGGAATGTGCATGTGGCGAGTCGGCCTTGGCCGGATCCACATGAGGTCGTGCCGCCAGACGCAGCCGGCACGCGCAAGCCTCGTATTGCAGCGCAAAAAGCCTAGATGCGCTTAGGGAAAATGGGTCTGATTTCGTGTAGTATCCTAGGCCTGTCGCCTCGACCAACGGAGAAGGAGGTCGAAGATGCGTGTCGCGCGGAATGTAATCGTCGTCATCGGGATCGCCGCGTTTGCGATCCCTGCATGGTCGCAGCAGCGCGCCGCGGAAAGGTATCGTCCGCCCGTTGCGGACCTGGAAGTCCATCAGCAGGTTGCAATGCCGCCGGGCTTCGGCGTCCAGCATACCGATGTCGATGGACCGGTCTTCGTCGATGCGCGCGGAATGACGATGTACAAATGGCAAAAGCGCGGACAGCGCAACGGTGACGTGGGCGAGGTCAAGGGCAAGCCCACCTGCGACGGTACGAAGTACACCGTCAGCTCGGGACTCATGAGTCCCTATCCCCCCGGACTTCAACTGCCGGACCTCGATACGCGGCCGACATGCATTGAGGCCTGGCCGCCGGTCTATGCCGGCGATGATGCAAAGGACGTTGGAAAATTCAGCGTCGTGGAGCGCGGCGACGGGCGCAAGCAATGGGCTTACGACGGATACGCGCTTTACACCTCATATCTCGACAAGGCGCCGGGGCAAGTGAACGGCGCGCAAAGCCAGCGCCGGGTCGGCGAACCCGGGGGCTTGCGCACGCCCGTTGGTCCTCCTCCCGTCCATCCGCCGGCCTTCGAAGTGGCGACAGTCGCGACCGGCCGTCTTCTGACAATGAAGGCCGGGTATTCCGTCTATGTCTCGGATGCGGACGGGCCGAATAAATCGAACTGCAACGCCGCCTGCCAGAGCGAGTGGAAGCGCGTCGCCGCGGGGCATACCTCCGTTGCCCAAGGGGAATGGGGAATTATTGATGTGGGGCCGGGGCAGCGCCAATGGACGTTCCGCGGCCGGCCGCTTTACACGCGCGTCCAGGACCGCATGTTCCATAGCCTGGAAGGCAGCGATTCTCCCGGCTGGCACAATGTATATACGCAGCGAATGCCCGATCTGCCCAAGGACATGACCATTCAGGATTCCCGCATCGGCCAGGTCATCGCCGATAAGGACGGCAGGACGGTCTATATCTACAACTGCATCGATGACGCGCTCGACCAGATGGTTTGCAACCATCCCGCCACCACGCAAGCCTATCGGCTGGCCATCTGCGGTAACGGCGATCCGGCGCTTTGCAACAAGACGTGGCCCTACCTTCTCGCGGCGGCAAACGAGAAGAGCGCAGGCTTGATTTGGGGAACTGCCTGGATCGATCCGACGACGGGACGTTTCGCGGAACCGGATGCCGCGGGCGCTTTGCATGTAAGGACCTTCCGCGATCGCCCGCTCTATTTGTATAGCGGCGATACGGAGCCCGGCGATCCCTACGGCGACGGCTGGGGTGAAGTGATGGGTGCGCGCAACGGGTTCAAGGCCTTCTGGGTCCGCCGCGACGACTTTGTGACTAATCCTGATTAGGAAAACCGCCAATGAAAACATTTTCAATGCAGCGCGACATCCTGACCGCCGTTGTCGTTCTCGGAACCAGCGCACCGTCCTTCGCGGCCGAAACCGCGGCGGCGAATGATCTGCCCGCGACCGTGCGCAACGGAACGATTTCCTATGCGCTGACAAATCGCCACTGGGCGATTCATCAGACGCCGGAGGGCAAAGCCGAGTGCCCCACCGGATTTAACGACGGCCCCCGCGAGCAGTTCACGCAACTGTTTCCCGAGGAGGGCAAAGGGCGCACGCTTCTCGACACGCAGCTGATGCGTGAGGGCGGGATCTGGTATCCGAGCACGGCAGAAGAGCCGTTCGCCTTCAAAGAAGCGGGCGGGAAGATCTCCTACGGCATGGATCTTGACGGCAAAGTGAAAGACACGGATTTCACCAGCCCCGACGGCAAGAAGGGCATCGACAACCAGCTATTCCGCGCGCTCGGGTGCATCCAGAATTACCGCGGCCCCGAAGGGACGATCTATCACTTCGAGGATTCTTACGTGAACCGGTACAATTATAACCGGACGCTCATCGAGATTTCAGGCGTCGACAGCCTTGCGAACGATGACGACGTGACTGTGAAGACGTATCGCGGGCTGGATAAGTTGCAGGTCGATGCTACAGGCGCCGGCTACATCCCGGGCGGCACGCAACGTGTCGACGCGCGCTGGGGCAAGTTTGCGCAATTCACCTGGAAGGGGAAGATCGTCGACGGCGTCCTGATCACCGAGCCGATCGATGCGAAGATTCCCTGGTCCGGCACCTTCGGGACCATCGGCGATCAGAAGTTCAGGGGATTGCGCTTCGAACTGAAGCTCGCCCCCGACCGCGCCGAAGGCTACATGGCCGGCTACGTCGACCTCGCCCAGTTCTATCATCAACTGAATACCGCCTGGTCGACGCACCTGCAGAGCTACGGCCAGCATTCAGCGTCGTCCCTGTACCGCGCGCTCCGCCGTCTCGCCGACGGCTATCCCGATCCAAAGACGGGAGAGATGACGGCGATCTCGTCAGCCGTGGATATGAAGTTCATCCAGGCCTTCATCGTCCATCCGCCCAAGCAGACGGTGGACGGCGGCGATGCGACCACGGTGGCGGCGACGCGACGCTAAAAGATCACCTTATAGATATTTCCATCAGAATCCGTCGCGGCGCCGAAGCCGCTGTCGGCGGTGGGCACCACATAGTATTCCGCCTGGAAGCTGCCGCCGTTGGAACAGGCGCCGATGGCCAGACCTCCGACCATGCCTTCCGGATTGGCGGCGATCCCGACGACCTCGCGGTGTTTGTCGAGCAGGGAGCCCGAGGCCGGCTTGGACTGAAGGGTGGTCCACTTTCCATCGCACTTTACGCCATCATGCCGAGTGAAGGCGAACGTGCCGGCGCCGCCGACGCCACCCACATCGCCCGTGATCGGCTGCACCTTGCCGCTCTTCTGGAGCGGACCGGCGGCGGGATACATGGACACCTGGATCATGCGTCCGCCCGCGACGGCCAGGTGCGCTTGCGCGGGCGCCATCTGTACACCCGCGACGCCGAGGCGAAGAGCGCGGAAGGCGTCGTCGATGGGGATGAAAAAATTGACGCCAGAGTCAAACTCACCGAAGCCGGATACCACGACGGCGACGACATTGCCCTTGTCATCGAACATTGGTCCGCCACTGTTTCCCCCATTGATGACAACGTCGCTTTGGAGAATCGGGCCGTTTTCATCTTGCCGGTGCGCGCTCACGACGCCCGCAGTGACCGATCCTTCCTGCTCTTTTCCAAGCGGCGAGCCGATGACATAAGCCGCTGCGCCGACTTGGGGGCGCTCGAATTGAATCGGAAGGCCGATCATTCCGCCGCCGGTCGTCTTGACGATCGCGATGTCACGGCGGTGGTCACTGACCACGACCTCGCCGGGGATTTCCCGGCCGCCGTAGAAGCGGATCCTGACGGCAGCGCTGCCGGCGATGACGTGGTGATTGGTCATGATCATGCCGTCGGCAATATAGAACCCCGAACCGGTCCCGCCGCCTGTGAGGATCGTCACCACCTGCTGGCGCAGATCGGGGATCTGATCCTTGAAGGCGAGCGTCCGCAGCGGGACGCGCGGAATCTGCAATTTAGTTACGGCGGGCGAGGAAGGCGCGCCCACGCTCGCCGGAGCGCCGGGAGGCTTCACCGCAGCCACAAACTGTGGATCCGAAAGGAGATTTTTCGCAGCTTGGCGGAAAGCCTCGAGTGCTCCGCCGGGTACGGCCGTTTCAAGGGCTAAATCCTTGACGAGCGTTGCTGTGCCCTCAATCGTCTTGCGCAAGACAAGTTTCTTTTCGAGTGGATCAAATACTTGCCAATCGATCGTAACGGTCGTTGCGATTGTGATGCCACGAAATGCGCCGATACAGCCGTTGGCTTTGATTCCGGTGATAGCAGCTCCGACGACAAGCTCCGGGCGCTTCTCTTCGGCAGACGAAAATAGATCGGCGCTTCCCTGTTGCCCGGCTAAAGCATAGCCGGCGGCCGCAGCCTCGGCCGTGAACGCGTCGACGAAGTTGGTCGTCGGTGTGCCCGGAAAGGCATGGGTAAGCGTGAGGTCAACTTTTTCACTGTAGAGCGGCGGCGCGGCGGTGTTGTCGGTACAAAGATTGCTTCTTACGAATCTTCCGAGAACTTCGTTCGCCGGTACCGACAATACGAACCTCTGCATGGCCATCGGCCGCGTCGGGCCTTCGACCTTGAACTGCGGCGGCGGAGGCGGGGGCTCCGGTTTCGCGCGCCGCTGGGCGGCGTCGGCGGACACCGCTGTGAAGATGAGCGCGACGATCAGCGCCAAAGGGCGCGACGAGAACCGCAACATATCGGAACTCCCCCAAGAACCGAGGTCATCATGGCCGGAGGGCGCGGGCAGTCAAGTTAAGCTCGACTGCACCTTTTTCGGCCGTTTGCCTAGAAATTGGGCTTTGAACCTGCAGTAATTCTCAAGTTCTCCAAAGGCTTAGCATGGCACGATAAATGCTACTCTCCCTATTAGAAGCATCGGGGGATGCCGAGTGCCGTTCAATGAGATGGTGGGTCCTGACGGATCCATCCGGGCGCCTTATGCGGACGTAGCGAAGTGGCTGGAGGCGGCGCCGCCGGACCAGCTCGAACGCTTGCGCATCGAGTCCGAGCTGCTCTACCGGCGCGGCGGCATCACCTTCGCGGTCTACGGCGACGCGGCCGGCGAAGAGCGCATCATTCCCTTCGACATCGTGCCGCGCATGATCTCGACCGCCGAGTGGGCGCGGCTGGAGCTTGGCCTAAAGCAACGCGTGCGCGCGCTGAACATGTATCTCGCCGACATCTACGGCAAGCAGCGCGTCCTCAAGGAAAAGATCGTGCCGGAGGACCTTGTGTGGCAGAACCCGGCCTTCCGCCCCGAGATGGCCGGTGTTTCCGTGCCGCACGACATCTACGTGCATATCGCCGGTATCGACATCGTGCGTATCGACGCCGACGATTACTACGTGCTCGAGGACAATGCGCGCACGCCGTCGGGTGTGTCGTACATGCTGGGCGGGCGCGAGATCTCGATCCGCCTGATGGGCGACCTCTACGGCGCGCACCGCGTGGCGCCGGTGGAGGATTATCCCAACGAACTTGTCTCGACCTTGCGTTCAATCGCGCCCAAGGCGGCCGGCGATGATCCTGTGGTCGTGCTGCTGACGCCGGGGCAATTCAACTCGGCCTACTACGAGCACTCGTTCCTTGCCGACAAGATGGGCGTTGAGCTGGTCGAGGGCCGCGACCTTCTGGTGCGCGACAACTTCGTCTACATGCGCACGACCGAGAGGCCGAAGCGGGTGGATGTGATCTATCGGCGCATTGATGACGACTTTCTGGACCCGCTCGTCTTCCGTCCGGACTCTCTCTTGGGCGTGCCGGGCCTGTTCAATGCCTATGCGGCGAAGAATGTGGCGCTCGCCAATGCCGTGGGAACGGGCGCCGCCGACGACAAGGCGATCTATACGTATATGCCGGAGATCGTGAAGTTCTTCTTAGGCGAAGAGCCGATTCTGAAGAATGTGCCGACCTGGCGCTGCCGCAATCCGAACGAGCTTTCCCATGTGCTCGCGCATTTGCCCGAGCTGGTGGTGAAGGAAGTGCACGGCTCGGGCGGCTACGGAATGCTGGTGGGGCCGGCGGCGCGCGCTGCGGAGATCGAGAGGTTCCGCGGGCTTCTGAAGGCGCATCCGGAGAATTATATCGCGCAGCCGACGCTGGCCTTGTCCGCGTGCCCGTCGTTCGTGGGAAGCGGGGTCGCGCCGCGGCATGTGGACCTGCGGCCGTTTTGCCTGACGGGCGCGAAGGGGGTCAAGATCGTGCCGGGGGGACTCACGCGCGTGGCGCTGAAGGAGGGGTCGCTGGTGGTGAATTCGAGCCAGGGCGGTGGGACGAAGGATACTTGGGTGGTGGATGTTTAGGGTGAGCATCACGGCGAGAGCGCTTCAGAAAAACCGACTGTCATCCCGGCGAAAGCCGGGATCCATTCCACAGCGTACATGCTGCACGATGGACCCCGGCTTTCGCCGGGGTGACGAGCGGAGTATGAAGCCTGGCCCATGTTAAGCCGCACGGCCGACAATCTGTTCTGGTTATCGCGCTACGTCGAGCGGGCGGATTATTTTGCGCGGGTGCTGGAGGCGACGTCGCGGTTGGCGGCGCTGCCGGCGGCCTATTCGGCGCCGGGTAATGAATGGGTCGGCGCGCTGGCCACGGCCGGCTGTTACGACGCCTTCATGAAGGAGTACGACAAGCCGACCGCAGAGAGCGTGATTCAGTTTCTGGCCTTTTCCGACAAGAACCCGTTCTCCATCCGCCAGTGTCTGGAGACCGCGCGATTCAACGCGCGCGCCGTGCGCACCGCTTTGACGGTTGAGATGTGGGAGACGATCAACGGCGCGTGGCTCGAGCTGCAGCGCATGGACAAGTCGACGCTCGCGCCGGCGCGTCTCACGCGTTTCACCGAGTGGGTGAAGGATGTGTCGTTGCGTTTCGACGGCTCCGGTTACCGGACCATGCTGCGCAACGACGCCTATTGGTTCTCGCGCCTCGGCATCTTCATCGAGCGCGCCGACAATACCGCGCGTATCCTGGACGTGAAGTATCACATTCTTCTGCCGGAGACGTCGGCAGTGGGCGGCGGTCTCGACTATTCGCAGTGGGCCGCGATTCTCCGGTCGGTGAATGCGCTTACCGCTTACCATTGGGTCTACCGCGAGAGCCTTCGGCCGTGGCTGATCGCTGACCTCCTGATCCTCAACCGCGAGCTGCCACGCTCGCTGGCGTCATGTTACCGCGAGATCGTGGACGGGCTCGACAACCTGGCCGGCGCCTATGGACGCCAGGGCCGGGGCCAGCGTCTCGCGCGGGCCCTTCACAACTCTCTCGACTCCGGGACGATCGAGAAGGTGTTCCAAACGGGACTGCACGAGTTCGTCACCCACTTTATCTCGGACAATCAGCGCATTGGCGCAGCGATTTCCGAGCAATATCTGATTTAATCATGCGCATCCGCATCAAGCATCGCACCGCCTACGCCTACGATGAGCCGGTCTACTCCATCACCGAGCTCTTGCGCATGACGCCGCGCGACCATGACGGCCAGCGCGTGCGCCGCTGGCGCATCGATCTCGACCAGGACGGCCGCCTGGTGGAAACCGAGGATGCCTTCGGGAACATGGTGCACGTCCTGTCGCTGCACCGGCCGCTCGATAGTCTCGCGATTACCGTCGAAGGCGAGGTGGAGACCGACGACACGGTGGGCGTCATTTCGGGCGCGGTGGAACGCTTTCCTCCCGGGCTCTATCTCCGCGAGACGGCGCTGACCCGCCCCGATGCGGCCATCAAAGAATTCGCCGCGGACGTGATCGGCGACGATAAGGGCCTCGAAGGACTCCATGCTCTGCTGATGGCCGTTAAGCGCGAAGTGAAGTTCGAGAACGGGCCGACCGACGCTTCGACCACCGCGGCGCAAGCGTTCAAGGGGCGCATCGGCGTCTGCCAGGACCTGAGTCACGTTTTCATCGCCGCGGCCCGATCGCGGGGGATTCCCACGCGCTATGTCGGGGGCTATCTCCTGCGCGAGGACGGGATGGTCCAGCAGACCGCGGGCCACGCTTGGACCGAAGCTCATGTGCCGGCCCTTGGCTGGGTGGGGTTCGATCCGGCCAATGGCATCAGTCCCACGGCCGCGCACGTGCGCGTGGCGATGGGCCTCGATTACTTGGGGGCTGCGCCGGTCAGAGGCTCGCGCAGTGGTGGCAGCGAAGAACGGCTCGAGGTCACCGTGGCGGTCGACCACGCGAGGGGCCAGCAACAGAACTAGAACTCCTTTTCCCGGGATGGCACGCGGGCTATAAGCCCTTACGAGCGAGGGAGAAGTTGATGACCTATTGCGTCGGCGTTCTGCTCAAAGAAGGCCTTGTGATGCTGTCGGACACCCGCACCAACGCGGGCGTCGACAATATCGCGACCTATCGCAAGCTTCACATCCATGAGCAGCCCGGCGAGCGCGTCATCGCGCTTGCGAGCTCCGGCAATCTTTCCATCACGCAGGCGGTCCTCAGCCTTATCAATGAGGGGCTCCTGGGTCCCAACTCGGACGAGCCGGAGACCTTCGCCAACGTGCCCAGCATGTTCCAGGCGGCGCAGCTGGTGGGCCGAGCGGTGCGCGAGATCCACCGCATCGACGGCGAGAGTCTTGAAGACCATCACATGCGCTTCGACATCGCCATGCTGCTCGGCGGACAGATCAAGGGCCGGCGCCTGCGCCTCTTCATGATCTATGCCGCGGGTAATTTCATCGAAGCGACGCCGGACACGCCGTTCGTGCAGATCGGCGAACATAAGTACGGCAAGCCCGTGCTGGACCGCGCCGTGCAATACGACAGCGATCTTTACGACGCCCTGAAGATCAGTTTAATTTCCATGGACTCCACCATGCGCTCGAACCTCGCGGTCGGTCTGCCGCTCGACACCATGGTCCTGCGCCGCGACACGCAGAAGGTCGAGCTCTTCCACCGCATCGAAGGCGGCGACCCCTATTTCGAAGACCTGCGCGCGCGCTGGTCCAACGCCTTGCGCGCCGCTCACCAGGGAATCCCCCGTCCGCCCTATGACCGATCAACCTAAACGGCCCTTCGGCGTCGCCGACAAGGCGCGCCTGGTCGCCAAGACCGCGCAGAATCCGCCCGCCGTCATCCTGGTCGAGCCGCAGCTCGGCGAGAATATCGGCACGACCGCGCGGGCGATGATGAACACCGGCCTCGAGGACTTGCGGCTCGTGGACCCTAAACAGGATTGGCTCTCGGAGAAGGCGCTCGCCGCCGCCTCGGGCGCCGACCGTATCCTGGAGCGCGCGGTGAAGTATAACCGCGTTGCCGACGCGGTGGCCGATCTGCACACCGTCTATGCCTCGACGGCACGCCGGCGCGAAATGGTGAAGCCCTTGATGAGCGCCCGCGCGGCCGCGGCCGACATGCATGCCCGCGGCGGCCTCAAGCTCGGCATCCTGTTCGGCCGCGAGCGGGACGGACTGACGAATGACGAAATCGCGCTGGCCAACACCATCGTCGAGGTGCCGCTGAACCCGGAACATTCCTCCATGAACCTCGCGCAGGCGGTGTTGATCGTCGGCTACGAGTGGTTCCAGGCCGCTTACGAGGGGCCGCAGGAAATGGTCACGCTGAACCGCGCGGTGCCGGCGTCCAAGGACGTGCTCATCGGACTGTTTGAGCACCTGGAACGGGAGTTGGTCATCTGCGGATTCTTACGTAACGAAGAGAAAATTCCCAGCATGATCGTCAATATCCGCAACATGCTGCAGCGGGCGGATCTGACCGAACAGGAAGTGCGCACCTTGCACGGCATGGTGACGGAGTTGAGGTATGGGCGCAGGGACGATCGCCCGAAACGACAGCCCGGCGTCAAGAGTAACGCGGGCGAGCCGGATTAGGGTCGATCTTAAATAACTAGAGCGCGATTCAACGCAAAACCGCTTCACACATTTGCTATCGCGCCCTGGCGCACCACTCCGACCAGATCTTCCGCATCGCCACGGTAAATGCGCGGGCGAAACGCGGGCCGTCGCTCAAGGGCGATAAGGCCACGCGCGCGCGCAAGCCCGCCCGCAGCGCGGAAAGGCCGGTGATATCGTGCGCGAGGCGCACCGCGAGGTCCTCGTACCCCTGGCGATCAGGCGCGATCAGCTCCGTCAAACCCGCCGCCGACAAGACGCTCGCCGACTGCCGGGACGCCATGGTTTCTCCCGGCGTGGTGACGACGGGGCAGCCCATCCACAGCGCTTCGCAGGTGGTCATGCATCCGGAGTAGGGGAAAGTGTCGAGTGCGATGTCGATGTCGCCGTAGGTGGAGAGGAAGGCCGCGCGCGGCGCTTCGCCTGAGATATCGATCCGGTCCGGCGCGATACCGTGCGCTTCGAAGGCGCGCCGCAGGCGGAGCTGACGGCCGGGCGCGCTCAAGGACTGATATCGCAGCTTCAAGCGACTGCCGGGAACGCGCGTGAGGACGTTCGCGAACGCCGCGAGTGCGCCGTCGCTGATCTTTGCCGGATTGTTCAGGCAGCCGAAGGTGACATAGCCGTTCGCGATCGCGGGCAGCGGTTCCACGGGCGGCGCATCCTCGGCCGCGAAGCAGACGTGGGTTTCCGGAAGCCTTACGATCCGTTCGCCCACGAAATCTTGCAGGCTAGGCGGGGCGAGGGCCGCGGTCGCGAGCAGGACGTCCATCGCCGGCACGCCGGTGGTCGAGGGGTAGCCGAGCCATGTCACTTGAACGGGCGCCACGCGCGCGGCGAACAGCTTGAGGCGGTTGTACCCGGTATGGCCAGACATATCGACCAGCACGTCGACCTTTGACGCCTTTATAAAAGCCGCGAGGGCGTCGTCGGACAGACCGAATACACCGGTCCATTGCGTAACGGCCGCGATGCGCCGGCTGACGTCGTCCTCGTATTCCGTGGGCCGCGTCGAAAAGACGACCGGGCGGATAAACTTGCGATCCAAATTCGCGAAAAGGCGCTCGCTCAACAGGCCGACCGGATGTTGGCAGAGCTCCGGCGACACAAACCCGACGACGACCGGGCGATCGGGGTCGCGGGAATTCGCAAAAGGCGCGGCTGTCTCAGGCGGCGCGAACAGTTCGGCCCAGTGCGCGTGCGCGCGGGCGAGGGAGGCGGCCGTGACGTTCGGCACATATTGCAGGGCGTGCAACCAGTTGGTGGCGGCTGGAGCAAACGCGGGGTCTGCCTTCATTGCCGCTTCGTGCGCCATCACAGCATCCGCCGGCCGGCCGCTTTCCAGGAGGATCACGCCCAGGGCTGTATGCGCCTTTGGATCCGCCGGCTTTGCGGCGATGACGGCGCGTATTTCGCGCTCGGCGTCGTCGAGGCGTTGGAGATCGCGATAGGCGTTGGCGAGTTCGTAGCGGGCGTCGCGCGCCGTGGGATCCGCCGCCAGCGCCCTTTCGAACGCGGCTGCCGCCCGTGCGTGATCGCGCACCCTCTGGGCCGCGATACCTTCGTCAATGTAGGCACCTGCGGAGGTCATGACCGTGTGGGCGTCCTCATGGAAAGACGGCCGCGATTAAACACGTGCGTCCTTGCGCAGACAAGAAGTAGAGTTGGACGAGGTGAGCGGGAACGGTTCATGAGCGGAAAAATAAAACTGCATATCGGAGGCCAGACGCCGAAAGAGGGTTGGTCGATCCTCGATATCCAGGCGGGGCCCGGCGTCGACTATGTGGGGAGCTGCGTCGACCTTTCATTCCTTGCCGACGGAAGTTGCGCCGAGGTTTACGCGAGCCATGTGCTGGAGCATCTCAGTTACGACGCGGACCTGCCGCGGGCGATGAAGGAGATCCACAGGGTTCTGGAACCCGGCGGACGCCTTCGCGTCTCGGCTCCCGATCTCGCCGTGCTCTGCCGGCTTTTCAGCAAGCCCGGTGCGACCGTCGAACACCGCTACAACATCATGCGCATGATGTTCGGCGGGCAGGTCGACCCTCATGACTTTCACTTCGCGGGCTTTTGGCCGGAATTCCTGGCCGCCTTGCTCAAGGAAGCGGGATTCTCGATGTTCGAGCCCGCGGGGAGCTTCGGCGAGTTCAAGGATGCAAGCGAGCTGACGTGCAACGGCGAGCTCATCAGCCTCAACATGGAAGCGTACAAATAGAGACGGGCTGCTCACCGGCACCCGCAAGGCGGGCACGACCTATCGCCTCAAAAGGCCAATGAGAACAGTGCCCCCGCCGCGATATGGCCGTTTCGGCGTGCTTCCCTTGAAAAATGCCCGCGAAACCTCTATATAGCGGCCATCGAGTTTACGCTTGCCTTGTTGCACGGTCCCTTTCGGGGGGCATCTCCTAGGACATCGCTGGATTCGTATAACCGGCTGCGCGGTTGTCGCGCCGCCGATACCACGCACTCGTGCGTATTCTTAAGGAGGCCAACATGGCCAACGGTACTGTTAAGTGGTTCAACGCCCAAAAGGGCTTCGGTTTCATCCAGCAAGACGGCGGCGGCAAGGATGTGTTCGTTCACATCAGCGCCGTGGAACGCGCTGGTTTGAGCTCACTCAACGAAGGTCAGGCGATCAGCTTCGACGTCGTGAACGAACGCGGCAAGGACGCCGCCGCGAACCTGAAAGTCGCCTAGTCTGCATTCAGCGGTTCTTTGGAAAAGCCCGGCGCGCGAGCGCCGGGCTTTTTTGATCGGCCCGCTTTTTTGATCGTTCGCTAGCTATTTAATGTCGCGCCGCTTTTTCCGAAAACCGGTTCCCACCGCGATCGGTCCATCGCGCGGAGCGACGCTCAAAGCCCCACTTCGGCCACAGTCGCAATAGATACTGGAGATGAAATGACAATCAGCAATAGCAATAAAGCTGCCTTCGCGCCCGGCGACATGGTTGTCTATCCGGGCCATGGCGTCGGCACCGTGACCGAAGTCGTCACACAGCAGGTCGCGGATCAGGCGATCGAGCTTTTTGTCATCAATTTCGCCCACGACCGGATGACTCTCAGGGTCCCGTTGAAGAAAGCCAAGACGTCGGGACTGCGCGGCATCTCGACGCTGCGCGTCATGCACACCGCGCTCGCGAAGCTGAAGGAGCCTGCGCTTCAAAAGAAGGGCATGTGGAACCGGCGCGCCCTCGAATACACGACCAAGATCAATTCCGGCGATCCGATCGCCCTCGCCGAAGTTGTGCGCGATCTGCGCCGCACATCCGGCGAACGCGAGCGGTCGCATAGCGAACGTCTGTTGTACGAACAGGCCTTGGGCCGCTTGACGCATGAACTTGCCGCCGTCGAAAGCACTGAGATCGATACGGCGACGGCCAAACTCGAAATTCTTCTGAATGCCGCTTAACGAAGCCGTAGACCAACTCAACTTCGGCATAGACGCCGGCGCGCGGGCGCCGGCGCGCTGCGCCGCCTGCCAGCTTCAGCTCTGCAAGTCCCGGACCGAGCCGCCGCATGCGGCGCTCAAAGAAATAGGCCGGGATGAAGCCGAGCAGGCGACCCGCTATTCCTGCCAAACCTGCGGCGCCGTCCTTGTCCGGACGTCGGATTATGCGCGGCCCGGCTGGTCGCATCGGCGCTAGCGCCGCAGAAGACCGAGATAGAAAAAGGGACCCCACCGGGTCCCTTTTTTTGTATTTCGAGGTATCGGCACCGCG
>CAMDOZ010000091.1 GCA_945903705.1 Fidelibacterota bacterium
GCTCTACGCCGCACCATCGAGCGCGTGGGCCCGACCGGCTCGCGCGTCCTGATCTCCGGACCTGCGGGCTCCGGCAAGGAAATCGTAGCCCGCCAGATTCATCTGCATTCGTCCCGCGCCCAAGGTCCGTTTGTGGTCGTGAATTGCGCGTCGCTGCATCCGGACCGGCTGGCGGAGATGCTATTCGGCGCCGCGAAAACTCCGGGCGGCGAGGACTCGACCGGCCTCCTGGAGCGCGCCGACGGCGGAACGCTGCTCCTGGACGAAGTCGGCGACATGCCGCTGGCGAGCCAGAGCAGCATCATCCGCATCCTCCAAGATCAAAAAGTCGAACGCATCAACGCTCACGGCCCGGTGGAAGTGGACGTGCGCGTCATCGCCACGACCAATCGCGACCTGCGGTCCGAAGTGAAGAAGGGGCTGTTCCGCGAGGAATTGTTTTACCGGTTGAGTGTGGTGCCGGTGCTGGTTCCCTCGCTCGCCGACCGCCGGGAAGATGTTCCGGAACTGGCGCGCCATCTGATGGAGCGCGCGGCGGCGGCCGAAGGCCTTCCGCGGCGTGTCCTGGGCGAGGACGCCATCACGGCGCTGCAGGCCTATCCGTGGCCCGGTAACGTGCGCCAGCTGCGCAATGCCATCAACTGGCTCCTGATCCTGGCGCCGGGAGGCATCACCGACCCGATCCGGGCCGACATGCTGCCGCCGGACATCAACAGCGAGACCCCGCAAATGCTCAAGCTGCAGCGGTCGGACGAAATCATGACCTTGCCGCTACGCGAAGCCCGCGAAATGTTCGAACGGGAATACCTGATGGCCCAGGTCATCCGGTACGGCGGCAATATCTCGCGGACCGCCGACTTTGTGGGCATGGAACGCTCGGCCCTTCACCGGAAGCTAAAGTCCTTGGGCGTGAGCACGGACGCGCGCCGGCGCGAGCAGGCTCCGCCATGACGGGAGGTGCGTAACGATCACGCAGATAGTACGCTGCGCCCGCGACCCCTGAAGCGTCCGTTCCAAGCCTCCTGAGTCCATCGTTGATGAAATACGGGCCGTTCCCTCACACTCGGTCGTCACCCTGGGCGAATGCCCAGGGTCCAGGGCTGCATCACGCCTGCGGTGCGGCTGCCACCGATTTTTCTGCATATATCTCTCCCGGCAACCCTGGGTCCTGGGCACAAGGCCCAGGACGACACTGAGTTTTACGACATGTCCCATATAGCCTACGTCAACGGCAGATACCTGCCGCACAACTCCGCAACCGTTCATATCGAGGACCGCGGCTACCAGTTCGCCGACGGAGTCTACGAAGTCGCGCTGATCTGGAACGGAATCCCGGTCGACTACAGCGGGCACATGGTCCGCCTCTGGCGATCCATGGATGAACTGCGCATGAAGGCGCCCATGAGCCCGGCGGCCATGACGGTGGTCGTGCAGGAAGTCGTGCGGCGCAATCTGTTCAAGACCGGCATCGTCTACATTCAAGTGAACCGTGGCGTGGCGCCCCGCGCGCATCCGTTCCCAAGCGGCGACGTGAAGGCGAGCATGGTCGTGACCGCCAAGGCTTTCGCCGGGTCGTCGGACGCCATGGCCGAGCAGGGGGCGAAGGTTGTCACCGCGCGCGACATCCGCTGGGAACGGCGCGATATCAAAAGTGTCGGTCTGCTCGCCAACGCGCTCGCCCGTCAGGGTGCGGCTGAACAAAAAGCCTACGAAGCTCTCCTCGTGAAGGACGACGGCACGGTGACCGAAGCCAGCGCCTCCAACGCCTGGATCATCACCGCCGACAAGGCCATCGTCACACATCCGACCACCAACGCCATCTTGGGCGGCATAACCCGCCAGACGGTTATGAAGCTGGCCAAGGACGCCGGCTACAAGGTCGATGAACGGCCCTTTACCCTCGCAGAGGCGAAGAGTGCCAAGGAAGTCTTCCTCACCGGCACAACCACGTTTGTCATGCCGATATCGCAGATCGACGATCAGCCGGTCGCCAATGGCGCTGCCGGCCTGATCTCGCTCGACCTACGCAAGCGCTACCGGAATTACATGGAATCCCTAGACGCTGCGACGGCCTGGAATGTCTGAAGCGGCGCGGCGCGTTTTGTTGCTGCCGCGGCCGCGGGCCTTGCTACTCGACTGGGACAACACCCTGGTCGACACATGGCCCTGCATCGGTAAGGCGACCAATATCACCCTCAAGACCATGGGCTTTGATCCGTGGAGCGAGGAGGAAATCCGCGCGCGGGTCGCGGGCTCGCTCAGGGACACCTTTCCCAAGATCTACGGTGAACGCTGGGAAGAAGCGCGGGACGTTTACTACAAGGCCTTCGGCGAAGTGCATCTCGAGATGCTGAAGGCGCTCGAAGGAGCCGAGGACGTTCTCAACCTCTCGTCCAAAGCCGGCCTCTATCTCGGCGTGGTGAGCAACAAGACCGGGCGCTACTTGCGGGCCGAGGCCGAGCACCTCGGATGGAGCCGCTTTTTTGGTGGAATCGTCGGCGCGCAGGACGCGAGCCGCGACAAACCGGACCCTGAGCCGGTGCACCTCGCGTTATCCACAGGGAATATCCGGGCGGGGGCGGACGTCTGGTTCGTGGGGGATGCGCCCATCGACGTGACCTGCGGCCGGGCGGCGGGATGTACAACGATTATCGTGGGTCCTGAGCCTTCCGCTAACATTGTTACCGAGCGTGCCCACGCGTATGTGAAGGATTGTTCCGCCCTCGCGGACCTCGTGCGGGCACATTTAGCCTAGGTACAGGGCAGGGACCCGGGTTGACCGGTTTCATTGAAAAATTCTAGTGTCGCTATTGATGCGGGTACTTGCCTAGCCAAGGTCGCCCCATGAGTCCGGAACCGTAACGATAACAACAAAATAGAGACAGGGTGCAGACTCCAATGGCCAACGAAAAGGCTCAAAACGTTCAGGACGTTTTTCTCAACGCGATCCGTAAGAACAAAACCCCCGTGACCGTCTTTCTTGTTAACGGCGTCAAGCTGCAAGGAATTGTCACCTGGTTCGACAATTTCTCGATGCTTTTGCGCCGCGACGGCCACACCCAGCTCGTCTACAAGCACGCCATCTCGACGGTCATGCCGTCGGCGCCCGTGCAGTTGTTCGAGCCAAAAGAGGAGGCGGCGGGTTCAGGAGACGGAGCGAACTAGCTCTTTCGCCGGCTCACTGTCCGCAACACATCGTTTTTGTACGACACCCGTAAGACGGCCACACGCACCATCATTGTCCATCCGCGCTTAAAAACGCGGCTGCGCGCGCGACCAGGAAAAGTGGAAGCCGCCAACCGGCCTCCGGCCGGTCGGTTTATTGATGAGCGCGCCTTCGCGCGCGATCCGGCCGGTCGCGCGCCCTTAGAAGAATCGCGAGCGGATTCCCGCTCGCGTGGGGACGATGATTACGGTGAACGCTCGCGCCTGGATGAAGCGCGCGGCTTGGCTGCGGCCATCCATCTGAATGTGATCCACGCCGAGACGGTGATGGTCGCCAAGCCCAATCCGGCCACCTTCATCGGCGACGGGACGGTCAAGCGCCTGGCCGACGGAATCCAGGAGATGGGCGCCGAGCTCGTGATCGTCGACGGGCACCTGTCGCCCGGCCAGCAGCGCAATCTCGAGAAGGCCTGGAATGCCAAGGTCATCGACCGCACCGGACTGATCCTCGAGATCTTCGGAGAACGCGCCCATACGCGCGAGGGCCAGCTTCAAGTGGAACTCGCGCATCTCACCTACCAGAAGAGCAGGCTGGTGCGCAGCTGGACCCACCTTGAACGCCAGCGCGGCGGCTTTGGCTTCCTCGGCGGTCCCGGCGAAACCCAGATCGAAATCGATAGACGTTTGATTGGTGAACGAATCACCCGCCTTAAGAAGGAGCTGGAGACCGTCACGCGCACCCGCAGCCTGCACCGGGAGGCCAGGCGCCGCGTGCCGTATCCGATCGTCGCCCTGGTGGGCTACACCAACGCCGGAAAATCGACGCTCTTCAATACCCTCACGGACGCGGCCGTCGTCGCGATGGACCAGCTGTTCGCGACCCTCGATCCGACCATGCGGCAACTGCGTCTGCCGTCCGGACGCACAGTGATCCTCTCGGACACGGTCGGTTTCGTCTCCGACCTGCCGCACGAACTGGTCGCGGCCTTCCGCGCCACCCTCGAAGAAGTGCTCGAAGCCGACGTCATCATTCATGTGCGCGATATCGCGCACCCGGAAAGCGAAGCGCAATTGCGCGACGTCGAGGACGTGCTCAAGCAGCTCGGAATCGACCTGCACCCGGAAGACCCTGGCGAAGTTCGGCCCGTGATCGAAGCCCTGAACAAGATGGACCTTCTGGACGAAGTCGCCGCGGAGGCCGTTGAAGCCCAGGTCGTGCGTGCGCGCAAACAGGTCCCCATCTCCGCGCTGACCGGCGCAGGCGTAGAGACGCTTCTCGCCAAGATCGAACGGGAGCTCACCCAAAAGCGCCAGCCGCTGCGCATCGTCATTCCCCTGGAAGACGGCGAGACCATCGCCTGGCTCTACCGGCGCGGCGAAGTGCTCCGCCGGTCGGACGACGATGTGGACGCACGGCTCGATGTGCTCCTCGACGACGCCGATCTCGCCCGCCTCAAAAAACGCGGCATTCATTTCGATCGCGCGGCGGAATGATCGCGCCCGACACCCGCGCGCTCGTTCCCCGCTCACTCGTCAACGACGTCATCCACGCCATGCGCGAGGTCGCGGATGCCGTCATCGTTCCGCGGTTCCGCCAATTGGCGGCGCACCAGATCAAGTCCAAGACCTACCCCGGCGACGTCGTCACCATCGCCGACGAGGAAAGCGAGCGCATGTTAGGTCCGCGCCTCAATGCGCTGCTCGAGGGTTCGCGCGTTATCGGTGAGGAGGGGGCCTTCGCCGACCCGACATTGCTCGATCTCTTGAAGGGGGACGATCCCGTCTGGATCATCGATCCCATCGACGGCACGGCCAACTTCGTGAACGGTGTGGCGGCCTTTGCGGTCATCGTGGCACTTGTTCATCGCGGCGAGACCCAAGCAGGCTGGATCTACGAGCCGCTTGAAGGCCGCACGCTATGGGCGGCGAAAGGGAAGGGAGCCTGGCACACCTCGCGGCACGTTGTGGGAAGAGAGCCGGAGCACCGGCGTGTCACTATCCCGCCGACGGACGATGATCTCACGCGGATGGTCGCAGCGATGCACAATAAAGACCTTGGAGTTTTGCGCGGCAAATTTGCCCGCAACATCCGCCTGGGCAGCTCAGCGCATGACTACTGGTCGCTGGCCGAGGGTAGGTGCCAAGTCCTCGCATATCGCAAGCTCAAGCCATGGGATCACGCCGCCGGTCTTCTGATCCACGAGGAGGCGGGAGGCTATAACCGTCTGCTGTCGGGCGATCGCTATAGTCCGGCGATTCGCGATCCAATAGGCATCCTCTGCGCCCCCACCGAGGCAATCTGGCAAAGGATCAAAGAGCTGGTGAAAACGGTGGAGTATCCGCGCCAACTGCCGTTGTTTGAGGCGAAGCTGTAGCTCAAAAACTCGGTGTCATCCCCGGGCCTTTTGTTTTCTGGTCATCCTGGGGCTTGTCCCCAGGATCCAGGGTTTTCGAGCGCGTGCGGTGCATTGCGTTCGACGGGCGCGGCATGGTACCGCGCTCCAACACCCTGGACCCTGGGCATTCGCCCAGGGTGACGGCCGATGACCGTGCGGGAACCGCGCCCCCAATTCGCGCCCATCACCGCCCAAATTCCGCCGCAGTAGCCAGCGATATTTCCACCCATGGGCCGGGTATTCATCACAGCATCTATTTTAAGCGCGCTTGCCATTTCGACGGCGGCGCATGTCCCACTCGCGGCGCAGGAGTACACCGAGGATCCTGCCGCCGCACAAGCCGCGCGGCTCTCGCCGCGAGAGCTTGATTCTCTTCTAGCGCCGATCGCGCTTTATCCGGACCAGTTGCTCGCGCCGATGTTGATGGCCGCGACCTATCCGCACGATGTCGAAGCGGCGGCGGACTGGACCTCCACCGCGGTCAACGCGTCGCTCGATCCGGATGCCTTGGCGTTTGCTCTGGAGCCGATCGAATGGGATCCCAGCGTCAAGACGCTGGCTCAGTTCCCCGACGTCCTGCGCATGCTCGACGACGAATGGGATTGGATGGTCCGTGTCGGCAACGCCTTCCTGCTTCAGGAAACCGACGTCATGGACTCGATCCAGCGCCTGCGCCATCAGGCCTATGCCGCCGGTCAGCTCCGTTCGACCGACATGCACCGCGTGCGTTTCGACAACGGCGCGATCATCATCGACATGGTCCAGCCGGGGACCGTCTACGTTCCGCGCTACGACCCAATCCGCGCCTATGGGGCCTGGTCCTACCCGGACTATCCTCCGTACTACTTCCACAATCCTTTGACCGTGCACCGCTACTTCGTCGTGTCCTCGCTCTGGGGCTGGTCGTCCTGGGATTGGCAACGCCACCACATCCGCATCAATCGCGACCGTTATCGTTACTTCGACCGCAGCCATCCGTGGCGCTACGGCGACGGCCGTTGGAGTCACGACCGCAGCCGCGGCTGGAACGCCAATTATCGTCGGGACGGCCGTGACGGCCGCGGCGACTGGCGCGATAACAATCGCCGCGACAACGACCGTCGCGGCACCGACTGGAACCGCAATGATCGTGACGGCCGCCCTGACGGACAATGGAATGGCCGCCGGGACGGCGACCGGGATGGACGCGAGCGTGGACGGGACGGCAATGGCCGCCGCGGCGAGCAGCGTACCGACGCCACGCCGAACGCGAACACATTGCCGCCCTCAGGCGCCTTCCGCGGAGACCCTTCCGAGAATCGCCGGCGCTTTGGCGAAAATCGTGGCGCGGAGGGCCGCTTCCGCGGTCGCCCGCCCGAACAGAATGCAGCACCCGCGCCGCAAGCGGGCGAGGAGCAGAATCGCCGCCGTGACCGGGGCGAGGGCGCCCGCGATCGTGGTGGCCGGGCCGACAGAGGCGATAGAGGTCCGGGTGAAGGCCGCCGCGAATTCCGTGGCAGGCAGGGCCAACAGGCCTACGCCGGACCGCAAGTGACGCCGCCGGCGCCGGTCGCGGCGATGCCGCAGGAGCCGCGCGCCAATCGCGAGCAACGCAGAGAATTCCGCGCCGCCGACGCTCCTCGCGGCAATGGGGGCGAAAACCGCCGCCAGTTTCGAGGAAACGACGGAGGCGGCGGCGAGAACCGCGTCCGCGCCCCCCGGCCCGAAGGCAACCCCGGCGGAAACCGCGGCGGCAATGGCGAAGCCCGGCGCGGCAATGGCGGCGGCGGCAACAACGGCGAAGACGAAGGCCGAGGCCGCCGCGGCGGCAACCGCAACCGCGACTAACTTCTAGAGACCCTCACCCGCTTCGCTGCGCTCAGCACCCTCTCCCGCAAGCGGGAGAGGCGCGGAAAAAGCACAGCAGGGTCTAATAGCCCCGCCTCTCAGTCGCATCGCATTTGCAAACGCGGGGCCCGTCGCCGAAGGCGATGGGAAGGGTGAGGGTTAGCTCCTCAAGCTCCGCCTATTCCTATTCCTTTTCCTTCTCGTCGACCCCATCCACATTCACCGCGCCGCCGCGGTAGGCGGGCACACCCGTACGCGGGTCTATCGCCAGGCGGCCGATGAACTTGGGCGGCGGGTCTTTGAAGCTTCGGATTCTCCAGTCGTATTGCGTGAAGCCCGGCGTGCGCGACGCCCGCACGAAGGTTGCGTTGTGCTCCAGCACCTCGACGTCGGTGACGATGCGCACGAGGCCTTGCGTCGTCAGCCCGATTTCCTTGAAGCGGTCCGCGTAGAGGCCGCCTTGACCCGACCCGTTCACCTGGATCAACCCGGTCTCGGTCGTGCGGATACGAAATATGGCCTGATTTCTTGTCGCGAAGTTCACCATCTGCATGGCGCCGCCGAAGCGACCCTCGCGGTCGAACCGCACCTGGTAGCGCCCGCGGCCGAGCGAGGTCACCTCCTTGAAGGCGGTGTCGCGCTTGAGCTGTTCGAGAATCATCTTTGTGTCGGCTTCGGCTTTCTCCGGCGTGATCTCCTTCTTGGCGATCTTGCCGTAGAGCGGCGCGTAGACCAGCTGGCCGATGAAGGCGACCCCGTAGCCGCCGTCCTTGGTCAGCCGGATCTCGGCTTCAAAGCGGTCGGGAAGGTAGCAACTGGCGAGGAGACCGCAGGCGAGCAGGGCCGTCACGGCCACGCGCGCGCAGGTTCGTATCGCTGGAAGAACGCCGCTCCACATGATCGAGTCCCCGCCAGCCCCTAATTCAGGTTTTATAATACCTTATAGAATCTCTTGAATCTAAATTATGAGGTAACGGGCGCGATAGCAAAAGTGTGAAGCGGTTTAGCGGTTGAATCGCGCCCTTATCACTTAAGATCGCGTTCTTCGTGCTTCGCCTTCACCCACAATTCTTCCATCTCCTCAAGACTCGCCCCTTCGGGCGTCTTGCCAGCCGCGCGCAGCAGCGCCTCCACCCTGCGGAAACGCCGCTCAAACTTCAGATTTGTGCCGCGGAGCGCCATCCCAGGGTCTATCTCGGCCTTGCGCGCCAGGTTGACGCAGGCGAAGAGGAGATCGCCCAGTTCATCGGTCAATCGCTCCCGACTCTCCGGAGCGCCGGCGGCGCCGAACTCGGCACGGACCTCATCCAGCTCTTCTTGAATCTTGCCCACGATATCCTTCGCTTCGGTCCAGTCGAAGCCGACGCGGGCGGCGCGTTTCTGAAGCTTCTCCGCCTGCTTAAGCGCCGGGAGGCCGGGCGGGAGGCCGTCGAGGACGCTGGGTGGGGCGTTCGGATCGTGGGCCGCGGCTCGCTCGGCCGCCTTCAGGTTCTCCCACGCCTCCGTCTGGGCTGCAGCGCTCTCCACCTTGGTGGACCCAAACACGTGTGGATGACGATGGACCATTTTGTCGCTGATGGCGCCGACCACGTCGGCGAAGCGGAAGAGATTCTCCTCCTCCGCCATACGTGCATGAAACACAACCTGCAACAGGAGGTCGCCGAGCTCCTCCTTGAGCGCGCCCATGTTCTTGCGGGCAATGGCGTCCGCGACTTCATAGGCCTCCTCGATGGTGTAAGGCGCGATACTCGCGAAGGTCTGCTCGACGTCCCACGGACAGCCGCCCTTGGGGTCGCGCAGGCGGGCCATGATCTCGATGAGGTCCTGGATATCTCTCTCTGGCGAGCCGGCGGAGGCAGCGGTAGGGCGAGGCGGCGCTTTCGGCGCGGGAGGCGCGGAGGACATTGGGCGTGCGGCACCGGTTCGGAAACGGACCTTTGCACCTTACGCTGACAATCAAAGAGGCGAAAGCGGGCCGGAAGGCGAAAGTGTAGTGAAACGCCCTTAAATCTTGCGCGTCGCCGTCTTTGGCGAGCGGGCCTTGCCGCCGCCGAAGCCGAGGACCCGGAGGCTTGCCGCAAACAAGGTTGGGGCGCGGCGTGGAAGGCTGGGTGACAAAGGCGCCGTTTGGGGTTGATCCAGCGTCACTGCGGTGGGCTCCGGCGGCGGCGTGTCGCCAAGAGCGTCCCAGGCGCGCGGCGTGGTTCTCGTCAGCAGGAGCGTTTCGCCGTCCCAAACTTCGACGCGGTCGTAGTCGCCGGGACTGATGGCGCTCGCGGCCGCTTCGATGGCGCATTCGCCGTCGTCCGCGGCAATATCGATGGTGGTATTTCCACTGGCGTAGCTGAAAACACAGCGATAGCTCTTCATGCGAGACCTCGCAGCGTTTTGCATGGAGGCGGACTCTACGCCGCAGCCGGATAGGCGCAAAGACTGCACACTAAAAAACGCACACTTTGCAACTCACGTTGCGTATCTATTCGAATTTCGCGGCGATCTCCGCGGCCAATGCCGCGTAGCCGTTGTGAAGACGTCGAAGGTTGCCGCGTAGGGTTGTCACACACGCGAAGCGCGTCGCCGACTCTGCCGCCGTTGGGCCGCGATTCTAGTGAGACGGGTTTTTGTCGCGCGGCGTGGGCGAGGGAGGTGTGCCGGCGGGAGGGATGATTTCCTCCGGTGAGCGCGGGCTCACCTGTCGGCCATGAACAAAGCGCCAGCAGACTTCGGTGCTGCCGTCCTTGTTGTTCAGCACACCAACCACGACCCGGCCTTTCTCGCGTGACACCAGGCGACCAAGGCCAACCACATGCGCCGCGCGGTCGGCGGTGGCGATCAGGTCTCCAGTGTCCTCGAAGAACAGCGCATACATTGTTCGTTGTAATTCCGGGGCGGGCGCTGAACTGAAACGTAGTTATCCCGGGATAGTTACGGGGGCAGGATAGCTCTCAGACGAGGTCGCGAGACGCTATTGGGGCGTCGGCCGCCGGCAATGCAAATCCGGCTCGCCTACATCTGATTGTCGCATAATGTATATTATGGAAAGTAAACCATACAGAAAATAGCCTAGTTATTCTATAGACTTAGATCAGACGTCCCCAGAATAGTCCCCAATAAGTCCCTATTATATTGACATTCTCACACCTTTGGGCATAGGCTCCCGATTGCGCGTGTGCCTAGCCTTCGTGCGTGCAAAACGGCACGGCAGTTCGGCTCTTTGACATCGTGAAGAATGATCCTAGTGCCACGGGCGCGGCCTGCGCTCCGTCATCGTCGCAGCTTGCCGTGCCCGCGCGCCCCGAAACATCCATCCACACAATCCATGGCCGACCTCATGGCCGGCGGCCACAAGTGTCGCCCGATGTCGCCCAACTGTCGCCCGACCGCGTTTTTGGCTTAGCGCGTTGAAGCGATTCAGAAATTCGGAACATGTCGCATGTCGCCCATGTCGCCCATTTTTTCGTCGGCACGAACGCTCTGCCGCATATCTGCAGCATATCTGCAGCATGAACAACGACCCGTAAGGTCTTGGCTTCCGGCAGCTCTTTTACTTGCAGCATGACTGCAGCATGAGAAGAAGGCCGTGCAAAGGTCTGATCTTCCTCCAACTTTCGTTTATCTGCAGCACAGACTTGCAGCATGGGAAACATGACAGGATTTGCCGCTCATACTTCGATCGTCATTCCGTCATACGCTGGCTCCACATAGCTCGGCAGCTGCGCCCGCAGCGTTTCGTAGTCGATGTCATTGCTCATGTGGGTGAGCAACGCCCGTTCGGGCTTCAACTCCGCAATCCACTCCAGGACTTTGGACACATGCGCATGGGTCGGATGAGGCTGAAGTGTATAGGCGCCGACGATCCAGAGCTTGGCACCGCGAACAACCTCGCGCGAGGCCTCCGGCAGCTCCAGCACATCCGTGGAATAGACTACGTCGCCGAAGCGGTAGCCGATCGTCGTGCTGAAGCCGTGGTCCTGCAGGAAGGGATCGACGGTGATCTGGCGGATCTGGAAAGACGTACCTGGTTCCACCGTCGCCGGAACTAACCAGGGTCGGAAGATCGACGGCGAGCCCGGCGGAATCCCTTCGAAGGCATAGCCGAACCGCGACCGGAGGAAATCGAGTGTTTCCGGCGCGCCGAACGCCGCGAGAGGTTTGCCGGTGACACGGTTCACCTCGCGCAGCTCATCCAGCCCGTGAATATGATCGGCGTGGGCGTGGGTATAGATCACCGCATCGAACGTGCGCACGTCGGCAGCGAGCAGTTGCTGGCGCAGGTCGGGCGAGGTGTCGACGAGGATGCGGGTAGCCCCCTCCTCCACCAATATCGACGACCGCAGCCGCCGGTTCTTGGGGTTGGATGGGTCGCAGGCGCCCCAGCCCGACGAGATCGCGGGGACACCAGCCGCCGAACCGCAGCCGAGGATGGTGACTTTCATCGCACACATGCCAGGAAGGTAGGACCTGGGTGCGCGAAAGGCCAGCGCTCGAGCATAGAAACGGCGCGCATCAGCCGTGTGATGCGCGCCGGGAGTACACGCCAAACTTTAGAAGTTAAAGCGAACGCCGCCGATGAAGCGCGGTCCGAACTTTTCGTATTCGATCGGATGCTGGTCGTCGTGGCCGTAACGGCGGGCACCCTGGTTCGTCAGGTTCACCGCGTCGAAGTAGGCTTCCAGGTTGCTGGTGACCTGATAGCGCACCGAGAGATCCAACTCCTCGTCCGAATCCCAGTAGATGTCGCCGTCGTCGACGGGGTACAGCGCGCCATTGATCGTACGGTAAACGCCGACCGACTGGCCCCACGGCTGGCGGTACTGGTACGCGAGGCGGATCGAGAGGTCGTACTTCTCGTAGGTAAGCTGAATGTTGTAGACGAGATCGGACGAGCCCAGGAGCGGGATCGTCCGCGCGGCGACGCCCGGCAGCGCCGGCAGGTTGACTTCCGAGTCCGTGATCGTCGCCGAGAGGTTCGTGCCGAAGCCGCCGAGCCACTCCGGTCCGTCATAGGATTCGACCATGTCGTCGATGTTGCCGGTGAAGGCGACTTCGAGGCCCTTGAGGTTCCCGTCGCCGGCATTGCCGACGGCGGTGAAAGCATAGCCCGAGCGGTCGAGATTGGGCAGGTCAAGCGTATCGAGACCGAAGACCCGCGAGGTCTGCACCAGAGCGTCCTTGATGTCCTTATAGAACACGCCGGCAGAGAAGTAGCTGCTTTGGCTGATGTACCATTCGAGATAGGCGTCGACGCCCATCTGCTTCTCGGGCCGGGCGTCCGGATTGCCGCCTGAGATCGACTGGTTCGCATCGCTGATGGTGAAGTTCGGGCGCAAGTCGTCGAAATCGGGACGCGACGCCGACGACGTGAAGCCGATGCGGGCTTTCATATTCTGCTGGACGTCCCAGTTTACGTGAAGGCTCGGGTAGAACAGCGTGTCGGAGCTGGTGGTTTCGACCAGCCGCGTCTCGGCCGGAGTGGTGCCGACCGCCGGAAACACGACATAGGCGCGGCCGGTGTTTTCGATGTTTTCCACGCGCACGCCGTACACGACGTTGCCCCAATCGAAATCGGTCGTACCCATGGCGTAGCCGGCCATGATCCGTTCGCCGACCTTATAGAAGTTGGCGCTGGTATTCTGCTCCGTGGCCGTGCCGGCGCTCACCAGGCCCTCGACGAAGTTCGTCGTGAAGTCCTTGTTGGTGTAGCGGAAGCGGTAGGCCAGATTCTGCGAGCCGAGATAGTCTATATCGTCGTCGGCGAAAGTGGCCCAGGTCGGAACCGTCGCGAACGCGGCCTGCGAATAGGCGGTCTCGCGCGACTTCTTGATGCGGTCGGTATAGAGCCCGCCGAACTCGAACTTCGTCTCATGTCCGCCGAAGTCGACGGTGCGGTCCAAGTCGAGTTTCGCCGTGTTGGCGATGGTGACGTCACCGCCCCAAAGGCTGCCAATCGTCTGCATCGGGAACTGGAAGTCCTCGATGTTCGTCACCTGCGCGCCTTTCGTGCGTGCGGCCGTCGCGCCGCCCGTCCGGAAGAACGTCAGGAAATTCCGCGCTGTGTCGCGCAGGTCATAGTCCACGGTCGGCCGCAAGTCGAACGCGCCCGGGCTCTGGAACGCCGCGGTCACCGGCGTGTCGCGGCCGTCGAAGGTGTAGGTGTAGTTCAAGCGCCAGGACG
>CAMDOZ010000092.1 GCA_945903705.1 Fidelibacterota bacterium
TGGCCCGGTCGTCATCGATCACGACAAACCGGAGGCGATCAAACGCCGTGACTACTAGCGGTTCCTGACTCATGGCATTCGGGGCTTACGGGGATGACTGACGCGAACCAGCGGGGCGAACAAGCAGGCGAACAAGGGTCTTCCGCAAAGGGCTTGATTCGCCTTAAGATTTCACAAAATCCGGGGTTGGTCCAGGGAGGGCCGCTTGCCTGATCAAAACAAGCCGTCGGTCCTTATCGTTGAAGACGACGGAACCATTCAGGCACTGCTCGTCGCCGTTCTCGGCGGAGAGTGGGAGGTCAGAGCCGCGAACACAGGCGAAGCCGCCCTCCGCCAAGCGGCCGAACGTGCCCCAGATATCATTCTTCTCGATATCGGCTTGCCGGACCTCGATGGCCTCGAAGTCTGCCGGCGTCTCAAGGCCAACCCGCGGCTCGAACAGGTGCCTGTCGTCTTCCTGACGGCGCGTACGTCGGGCGAAGACGAGATCGATGGCCTGCAGGCCGGCGGCATCGACTACATCATGAAGCCGATCAATCCCGCGGTTCTCAAAGCCCGCATCCGCAACCATCTCGAGCTCAAACAAAACCGCGACGAGCTGGTCCGCCTCGCGCGCACGGACGGACTGACAAGCCTCTACAATCGACGCACCTTCGACGATCTCCTGCAACGGGAGTGGCGGCGGCTCGCGCGAACGGGAGAGCCGCTCGCGGTCCTCATGATGGATGTCGACCACTTCAAGCTCTACAACGACAACTATGGGCATGGGGGCGGCGACGTCTGCCTGCAGCGCGTTGCGCGCGCGGCCATCGGCGCGCTTCAACGGCCGGCGGATGTAGTGGCCCGGTACGGCGGCGAGGAGTTCGTGGCGCTGCTTCCCGAGACGAAATTTGAGGGGGCGATGGCCGTCGCGGAAGCTATCCGTGCCGCGGTTGCCAGCCTTGAGATTCCGCACACGGCGTCAAAGACCGCGCCTTATGTGACGGTTAGCGTTGGCGCGGCGTGCACCATTCCGCTGCCGGACAAGGATCCGGCCAGCTTGCTCGAGTTGGCCGATCAGCAGCTCTACGCCGCCAAGTCTGAAGGGCGGAACCGCGCGAAGGGCGTGAACGAGGGCGGGTAACGCGAAGAGCCTCAGCCGGCCTTCGAATTGGGGGTAAGCGACTGCTTGCGCGCGATGAAGGCGACGCTTGTCGCCGTGACCGTGTCCTCGACCTCGCCAAGCAACGGAACGACTTCGGCCATATCCTTGGCCTGATCTTCAATAAAGCGCGCAAGCCCCGCCACGCGCGGGGCCCCAAACTGAGCACAGAGACCCTTCAAGGCATGGGCAACGCGTTTCGTCTTCTTCAAGTCGCCGCTTGACGCCGCGGCGCGCAAGTCTGTGCGGTATTGTCCCATGTTCTCGAGGAAGCTATCGAACATCGACGCAAGAATTTCGTTCCCGAGGCTGTCGGCCAGGACCGCAAGCGCCGCATCATCGACCAGCTCACCGCCCGGTTTCGCCGAAACGGACTCGGCTTGAGGCGCCGTTGCGATCGCCTTTGCGCCGCCCCGTAAGTTCCGGTCGATCTCGCGCTCAAGTTCGGCCCAACTCACCGGTTTTCCAACGATGACGTTGACGCCGGAGTCCAAATACATTTTGCGGTGATCGGCAATGATATCGGCCGTAAGGGCGATGATGGGAATCGATCCAAGCGGCGCCGGCAGCTTACGAATCTCGCGCGTCGCCTCCGGCCCGTCCATAACCGGCATTTGCATGTCCATAAGGATGATGTCGAAGTCACCGCGCGTGGCTGACTCCAGCGCCAGCGCCCCGTTCTCGACCGCTTCGACGGTGTGGCCGTGACGCCGCAGCATGGTGGTGATCAGGAAGCGGCTCGTATCATTGTCCTCGGCGAGGAGGATTCGCCGCGCTTGAACATTGAAGATTGCGCTCTCTTCAATCGGGATTTCGGGGGCGCGAGGCGATTCGTCGGGCGCGGCACGGCGCACCTTGAGGGAGAACGTGAAACGCGATCCCCGACCGGGCTCGCTTTCGACATCGATAGCGCCGCCCATGGCTTCCGCGAGACGCTTGCAGATCGCAAGACCAAGCCCGGTTCCGCCGAATTTACGCGACGTCGAGACGTCCGCTTGAATGAACGGCGTGAACAAGCGGCTCACGTCCGATCGCGCAATACCTATGCCGGTATCTAGAACGGATATCGCCAGCGCCATCTCGGCGCCGCTTTCGCGCTGCTCCAGCTTAACGGTGACCTTGCCGTTCTCCGTGAACTTGACGGCATTATTGACGAGGTTCGCAAGCACCTGACGGGTGCGCTTGGGATCGCCCACGACACGGTCGCAGAACGAGGCCGGAAGTTCGGACTCGAGAACGAGCCCTTTCTCGGCCGCGGCCGACGCGAAGATATTCTGGACGTCGGCGACGATGTCGGAGAGATTGAAAGGCGTACTTTCGATCTGGAGTTGCCCCGCCTCGATCTTCGAGAAATCGAGAACGTCGTTGAGCAAATCCAAAAGCATTCGTCCCGACCGCGTAAGCAACTGCGTGAGGTCGCGCTGCTCTTCGTCCAGATTCGTCAGGCGTAGGAGGTCGGCCATACCCAGTACACCCGTCATGGGTGTGCGAAGCTCGTGGCTCATCATCGCCAGGAACTGCGATTTCGCCGTATTGGCCTGTTGTGCCCGCGCGCGCTCGGCTTCCAGGCTCTGGGCCAACATGGCCAGGTCGTTGGCTTGGAGCTCGAGCCGGTCGTGTGCGGCGCCGAGCTCGATCTCGCGTTCGACGCGATCACGATATCGGGTGGCCCGCCATCCGTGCGCGGTAGGGTCGAATTGGTCGTTTCGACCCAACGAGTGCCGCCGCTTCGGTGAGTTACCCGCCAGCGAAACGGGTCGCTGCCTTTCAAAGCCCCACTGCGCAGATCGTTGCGCCTTTTCAGGAGCACGGGCCGATCATCAGGGTAAACAATATTCAGAGCCGGCCTCCCGATGATTTCCGCCGGCGGGTATCCATAGATGGCCTCGATCGACGGAGATGCATAGCTCACGACGCCCGCACCGTCGAAAACAAGAATGACGTCGGAGGAGTTGGTCGCCAGGAGACGAAAGCGTTCTTCGCTCGAGCGCAGGGCCTGCTCCATGCGGCTGCGCTCGGTCACGTCAACCATCGTCACCTGCCAGGCCGGCTTTCCATCCCAGTGGACACGGCGACCGACAATCTCGGCTTCTACGCGCTTTCCGTGCGTATCCAGCAGCTGGCGCCGGCGCATGATGCCGTCATTCTCACCGCGCATCGACGTGGCCCAGGTCTGGTCGAACCCGGCCTGCACGTCCGGCGTCAAATGGCGCATAATGCTGCCTTGAGCGAGCATGTCGTCGACAGACTCATATCCGAAAAGCTGCGCGCACGCCCGATTGCAGAATATCGGCCTGTGATGATCCAGAATCAGTATGGCCTGAATCGAGCCGTCAATCAGATCGCGATACTTCTTCTCGCTGTTGACGACCGCTTGTTCCGTCCGCCGACGTTGCGAGACGTCGCGGATAAGACCGATGACGCGGCCCGTCGGCGACGATCCATCGGTCTTGGCAATCGCGCGCAGATGCACCCAGACATAGTGGCCGGCCAGGTGGCGCAGGCGTATTTCGGCATCGAGCGGCCGGCCATAGACGCGGAAATCTTCGCGTTCGGCCAGGAACTCCATCAGGTCGTCGGGATGCACAAGCGTCGGAAGTATCGCCGCCGACGGCAGGCTCGACTCGTCGCGGCCAAGGATTTCCAAGGCGCGCGGCGACCAGTAGGCGGAGCCCGAGCGGGTATCGACGTCAAAATAGCCGGCTTGCGACGCGTCCATCGCCAGCTGGAGGGATTCCTGACTGCGATTTAGTTCGATGTCGGCGTTCAGGCGCTGCGTGACATCGACGGCGGCGCCGACAAAGCGGGCCGGACGACGACCCGAGCGCGGCACGACTCCCGCGCGACAATGAATCCAGAGGTAGCGCCCCTCTGCGTGACGGAGCCGGTATTCAAACGTGTTGGCGCGTGTTTCGACCGCTTGGCGGTAGGCGTCGCGATCCTCTGGGTGACACAGATGATCATGCAATTGGCTGGTGAATGTGACGGACGCCGGATCGAGCCCCAGCATCTCGGCGAAGTACGGCGAAGCGCGGAAGAGGCCGGACTCAAGTTCGATCGACCAGGTGGCCGCACCCGTCATGGCGATCGTGCGCTGGAGTTCGGCGGCCGCGCGTTCGGCGACCTTGC
This sequence comes from Fidelibacterota bacterium, assembly GCA_945903705.1. Taxonomy (GTDB): domain Bacteria; phylum Pseudomonadota; class Alphaproteobacteria; order Rhodospirillales; family Rhodospirillaceae; genus SHVO01. The sequence goes on from CAMDOZ010000092.1 coordinate 4,271, forward strand.
GCTTCGTGATCTGTGCGGTCAGCGCGACAAGGCCCGCCGCAAACAGCAGACCGAGCAGCAGAACGACGAGGAGATCGCCTTGCGACATCGCGAGCCGAGAAAGGGTGAAAAACGAGCGCGCAACTTACCCGATCGGGGGAAAGGCGACTGTAGGGGAGATTACGTACTGCCGTCTCCCGGCGGTACATAAGTAATTGATATAATTATGATTTCTTCGCGAGGGCGCGGGCGATGTCGAGGGCTGCATAGGTGAGGACCGCCGAGGCGCCCGCGCGCTTGAAAGCCAGAAGGGATTCCTGGAAGGCGGCAAGCCGGTCGAAGGCGCCCGCCGCGGCGGCAAAGGCGAGCATCGCGTACTCGCCGCTGACCTGGTAGGCGAACACGGGGACGTTCACCTCGCGCTTCACGGCGGCGATGACGTCGAGATAGGGCATGCCCGGCTTGACCATGATCATGTCAGCGCCCTCTGCGACGTCGAGCGACGCCTCGCGCAGCGCTTCCTCAATGTTGGCCGCATCCATTTGGTAGGTATGCTTGCCCTTCGCGCCTAGCGCGCCGGAGGACCCCACGGCATCGCGGAACGGACCATAGAATGCAGATGCGTATTTCACGGCGTAGGAGAGGATCATCGTGTTTGTGAAGCCGCCCTTTTCCAGCGCCGTACGGATCGCGCCGATGCGGCCGTCCATCATGTCCGAGGGTGCGACGACATCGCAGCCGGCTTCGGCGAGGACGAGAGCTTGCTTCACCAGGATATCGACTGTCGCATCATTGGCGACATCGCCATCGATGAAGAGGCCGTCGTGGCCGTGGTCGGTATAGGGATCGAGCGCCACGTCGCAAATCAGACCGATGTCGGGCACGGCCGCCTTGATCGCACGCACGGCGCGGCACAGAAGGTTTTTCGGATTGAGCGCTTCGGTCCCTTGCGCGTTCTTCAGCTTCTTGTCGGTGACGGGAAACAGCGCGAGCGCAGGTATGCCAAGACTGTGCGCTTCACGCGCAACGGCAACGGCGCGGTCGATGGACAGCCGAGAAACGCCCGGAAGGCTCGCCACCTTTTCTTCGGTGTTTTCGCCTTCGATGATGAAAAGCGGCAGAATGAGATCGTCGGCTGTGACGACCGTCTCGCGGATCAGCCGCCGGCGCCATCCGTCGGCGCGTACGCGCCGCAACCGCGTCGCTGGGAATGTCCGTGCCGGTCCAAAGCCTGTCATGGTCGCGCTCCGGGAGCCAATTCGGCCGCCATTGCCGCCGCCTTCTCGACGACGGCCTCCAATGTGGGCTTATCAGCAACCCCCTGGCGCTGCCAAGGCCCTGCGTCGGGCCCGAGGACATCTGCGCTGATTGCGACCGCCACGAGACATGTATCTTGCGCGGAAATTCCGGCGTCCTTTAGGAGCCGTTCCACGGTTTGGACGCTGCGCCGCGAGAACAAGGGCACAAGGACCGGGGCACCGGCCCGCGCTAATTTCAAGACGTCCGGGGACAGGACGCGACTTGGCGCCATGCGGTAGACGGCCAGCCTGCGAATACGCACCGGGTCATCGAGCGACACATCCGCGCTCACGTCCTCCGCCGACGGATAGAACGCCTGCCGGAAACCGGCTGTCGCCAGAAACGCGATCAGATCCGTGGAATCGAGCCCGGTCTGGACGGTACGCGAGAATCCGGCGCGGCGCGCCGCATCCGCTGTGGCCGGCCCCACGGCGTAGGCGGCCTTTTCCCGCCACGCGGCGGCACCCTCCAGCATTTCGACCGCAATCTGGCTGGTGAAAATGACCGCGTCGTACCCGGCCGGGTCCGGAAGCATAGCCCCCATCGCCTCCGGCACGAGCACCGGTGAGTCGATGATCCGCCAGCCCAGGCGTGCGAACGCATCGTGAAAGCGCGCGCGGTAGCTCATTGGCCGGATATTGAGAATGACGCCGTCCGTCATGAGACCGATACCCTCATGGCGCGCTCGCGCGGTCAAGCGCTTCGACCGCCGGCGCATCGAGTTTGAGCTGCGTGGCTTTTACGAGCTCATCGAGCTGGGACCGCGAGGTCGCGCTTGCGATCGGCGCAACGACCGCGGGCCGTTGCATCAGCCAGGCGAGCGCGACACGCGCCGACGTCGCATCCACGCGACGCGCAACATCGTCGAGAGCGTCCAGGATCCGGAAGCCGCGCGAGTTCATGAACTTTGCCATTCCGCCGCCGCGCGGGCTTTTGGCGAAGTCGGCTTGCGAACGGTACTTGCCCGAAAGAAATCCCGACGCCAGGGGATAATAGGGAATGACGCCGACGTTCTCGGCGACGCAAACGGACTGCGCGTCATTCTCGAAAGCCGCACGCTCATAGAGATTGTAGTGGGGCTGCAAGGATTGGTATCGCGGCAGGCCCTTCACCCGGCTTGCGTCGAGCGCTCCGCTCAGCCGGCTCGCGGAAAAATTCGAGGCGCCCAGTACGCGGACCTTGCCCGCTTTGACCAGGTCGTCGAACGCCGCCGCGGTTTCTTCTTGCGGCGTCGACGCGTCATCCGTGTGCGCCTGGTAGAGATCTATGTAGTCGGTTTGGAGCCGCTTCAGGGAGTCTTCGACGGCGGTCGTGATCCAGCGCCGGGAAAGACCCTTCTCTTGGGCCCCCATCTCCATTCCCACCTTGGTGGCGATGACGACCTTGTCGCGGTTGCGGCGGGCCTTCATCCAGGCCCCGATGATGGTCTCGGACTCTCCGCCCTTTCCGGTAGCCCAACGGGTATAGATGTCGGCTGTGTCGATAAGGTTGAGGCCGCTTGCGGTGAAGGCATCGAGCAGATCGAAGCCGGCCTTTTCGTCGACCGTCCAGCCGAAGACGTTTCCGCCAAAGGCCAGCGGGCCTACCATGAGTTCGGAGCTGCCTAGCCGACGCCGTTCCATGCCGTAAACGCCTTGTTGTCCTTAGCTAAGTGTGGTTGAACGGCCTGAACAGCCGGGGAGCACCTACATGAAAATATCCGGGATTGCGGCGGTCGTCACGGGCGGCGCGTCGGGTATGGGCGCAGCGACCGCGCGCCACCTGGCCTCCCTGGGCGCCAAGGTCGCACTTCTCGATATTAACGCGGCCAATTGCGAAGCCGTCGCAAAAGAGATCGGCGGTGCGGCCTTTACCTGCGACATCACCGATGCAGCCTCGTCCGAGAAAGCGCTGAGCGACGCGAAGGCCCGCCACGGCGGGGCGCGGCTCGTGGTCAACTGCGCCGGGATCGCTCCGGGCGCCAAGATCGTCGGCCGCAACGGCCCGCACGACCTCGCGCTCTTTCGCAAAGTCATCGAAGTCAACCTCATCGGCACATTCAACATCCTGCGGCTCGCCGCCGCCGACATGGCTCAGCTCGAACCGATGGACGAAGGCGAACGTGGCGCCATCGTCAACACAGCCTCCATCGCGGGCTTCGAGGGGCAGATCGGCCAAGCCGCCTATTCGGCGTCCAAGGGCGGGATCATCGGCCTCACACTTCCGGCGGCGCGCGAGCTTGCCGCATCCGGCATCCGCGTCGTTACGATCGCTCCCGGCCTGATCGAAACCCCGTTGTTCGCGGGCCTCGCTCCTGCGGCCGTCGAAGCGCTCACCTCGAGCACGCTGTTTCCCAAGCGGCTCGGAAAGGCGGAGGAGTTTGCGCGCCTGGTTCAGACCATCGCCGAGAATCTCATGATTAACGGCAGCACGATCCGACTGGACGGAGCGGTTCATCTGGGCGTCAAGTAGGGCGTGAAGTAGGGATAGGACTGCGAGACATAGGACTGCTCATGGGCAACCAGCGCGCCGACATCACCAACTTGCAGCGGCTGGAGGCCGAGAGCATCCATATTATGCGTGAGGTGGCGGCGGAGTGTGAGCGCCCCGTCATGCTCTACTCCATCGGCAAGGACAGCGCCGTGATGCTGCACCTGGCGATAAAAGCTTTCTACCCGTCGAAGCCGCCCTTCCCGCTTCTCCATGTCGATACGATGTGGAAGTTCAAGGAAATGATCGCGTTTCGCGACCGGCGCGTGCGTGAGTTGGGGCTCGAGCTTCTTGTGCACACCAATCCCGAAGGCCTTGCGCAGGGGATCGGTCCTTTCACGCACGGCTCGGTCATTCACACCGACATCATGAAGACTCAAGGCCTCAAGCAGGCCTTGGATAAATGGCAATTCGACGCCGCCTTCGGCGGCGCGCGACGCGACGAAGAGAAGTCGCGCGCTAAGGAACGTATCTTCTCGTTCCGTTCGGCGCAGCACCGGTGGGATCCGCGACAGCAGCGTCCGGAGCTCTGGCGGCTTTACAACACGCGCGTCCACAAGGGTGAGAGTATCCGTGTCTTCCCGCTGTCGAATTGGACCGAGCTCGACATCTGGCAATACATCTACCAGGAAAAAATCCCGATCGTTCCGCTTTACCTCGCGAAGGAGCGGCCGGTCGTAAGGCGCAACAAGGCGCTCATCATGGTCGATGACGAGCGCATGCCGCTCCTGCCCGGCGAAAAACCCGAACTCAAGAGCGTGCGGTTTCGGACCCTTGGGTGCTACCCGTTGACAGGCGCCATTGAAAGCAAGGCCGACACGCTGCCGGCCATCATCGGCGAAATGCTTCTAACGACAAGTTCCGAGCGTCAAGGCCGCGTCATCGATCACGACGTTTCGGCCTCCATGGAGAAGAAGAAGCAGGAGGGCTATTTCTGATGCCTCCTCCTTCGACGGTACAGGATATCGAGTCATATCTGCATGCCCGCCAGCGCAAGGGACTCTTGCGCTTCATCACCTGCGGCAGCGTCGACGACGGGAAATCGACGTTGATCGGACGCCTTCTGTATGACTCCAAACTTATTTTTGAAGATCAGCTTTCGGCGCTCGAACGGGATTCCAAGACGGTCGGCACACAGGGCGGCGCCCTGGATTTCGCGCTGCTGATGGATGGCCTGGCTGCCGAGCGCGAGCAAGGCATCACTATCGATGTCGCTTACCGCTACTTCACAACGGACAAACGCACCTTCATCGTCGCCGATACGCCGGGGCACGAGCAGTATACGCGCAACATGGTCACCGGCGCGTCGACCGCCGATCTCGCGGTGATTCTGGTCGATGCCCGAAAAGGCGTTCTGGTTCAGACGCGCCGGCACTCCTATCTCGTCGCGCTTATGGGCATTCGAAAGGTCGTGCTCGCGGTCAACAAGATGGATCTTGTCGAGTACGATCGCGCGGTCTTCGAGCGTATTCGCAATGACTATCTGGAATTTGCGCGCCAGATCGGTCTGGAGGATGTGGTCGCGATCCCTATTTCAGGACTCAAGGGTGACAACATCGCCGCGGCCGGGGAGTCCATGGCCTGGTACCGCGGCCCTTCGCTTCTGCATCACCTCGAAACCGTCGATGCGACGGACCGCACGACGGGCGGACCGTTCCGGCTCTGCGTCCAATGGGTCAACCGGCCGGACCTCAACTTCAGAGGATTCTCAGGCGTGATCGCCAGTGGAGAAGTGCGTCCGGGGGATCGCCTGCGCGCCTTGCCGTCCGGGAAAGAGTGCCATGTGACCCGCATCGTCAGTTACGACGGCGATCTAACCCATGCCGTTGCCGGCCAATCCGTAACGCTGACTCTCGATCATGAAATCGACCTCAGTCGCGGCGATGTCCTGGCGTCCGCGTCCGACCTTCCCGCCGCCGCCGACCAGTTCAATACAACACTCGTTTGGATGAGCGATGAACCGCTGCTGCCCGGGCGTTCCTACCTGATGAAGATCGGAACGCGCACGGTCTCAGCGACCGTCTCCGACATCAAATACAAAGTGAACGTCAACACGCTGGAGCATGTCGCGGCCAAGACACTCGGCCTGAACGAGATCGGCGTCGCCAATATTCACCTTACCCAGCCAATTCCGTTCGACCCGTACGATCAAAATCGCGAGACCGGCGGCTTCATCTTTATCGACCGCATGAGCAACAGCACCATCGGGGCGGGGCTGATTCACTTCGCGTTGCGCCGTTCGCAGAATGTTCACTGGCAGGCGCTGGAAGTGAACAAGACGGCGCGGGCGCAGATCAAGAATCAGATGGCGTGCGTCCTTTGGTTTACGGGCCTCTCCGGCGCCGGAAAATCCACAATCGCCAACGTCGTGGAGAAGCAACTGCTCGGATTGGGGCGTCACACTTATTTGCTGGACGGCGACAACGTGCGCCACGGCCTCAACCACGACCTTGGTTTCACCGATGCGGATCGTGTCGAAAATATTCGTCGCGTCGCCGAGGTCGCAAAGTTGATGGTCGATGCCGGTTTGATCGTGCTCGTCTCGTTCATTTCGCCCTTCCGCGCCGAGCGCGAGCTCGCGCGCGGCCTGCTTGAATCGGGCGAGTTTCTCGAGATTTTCGTCGATACCCCGCTCGAGGACGCCGAAAAACGCGATCCCAAGGGCCTCTACAAGAAGGCGCGCCGCGGCGAGATCAATAATTTCACCGGCATCAGCTCGCCGTATGAGGCGCCTTTAAACCCGGAAATCAGGATCGACACGATGCGGCTTACGGCCGCGGAGGCCGCAGATGCAATCCTTCGTAAGCTCAAAGATCTTGGGATGCTTGCCGGAAATTAGCCGCGGCTAGTCAAAACGTCACAAGCCGGCCTGCGGGCGTACGTGCTGTACCCGAGAGCCGGCCTGTGGTCTCCCCCAAAGCTTTCAGCTTAGAGGCCCGTACCGAGGCGCCACTTAGGAGACGTATTCCAGCCTCGCGATTTCAGCTGGTTCGTGGCCCACGTAAGATTTTCGCTCGCGCCGGGCGTCCCAAACTTCACTGCGTATACGAGCGCGCCGCGCGTGTAGGTAAGATAAGTAAGGTCGTTCGTGCCCCACTTGTCGGGATCGGTGTAGGTCAGCTTCCCGATGCTCTGCTGGAGCGGCCAGGCCTCGATCCACGACGTGGCGAGCGGCGAGGTCTTGGTCGCGCGCAGGATGAGGCGGTAGGGCGTCGCGTGTGCGCGTATCCAGCCGCTGGTCTGGCTCGTGCGGGCAACCGTGCCGCCGATGATCCAGTCGAAGGACGCACGCCAATCGCTGAAGCCCATGGCGACCATCCAACCCAGAACCGTCGCGACGAACTCGTCTTGCCAGGGATCCACCCAGGTGCCCTCCGGCGCGTTGGTTTCCCCGCGCGCAGAGTCGATGGGAGCGGTGGCGCGAAACACGAGGCGCTCGGGTCGGATGCTGTTGACGTAGTTGGTTACGAAGTAATCGCGGTGCGCCGCGAGCTGTTCGGCCCAATAGCTCTGCGGCAAGAGCCAGGACGGCGTCGCCGCCGGCGTGACACGCGCCGCCTGCGCTAGTGTACGGAGGCTCCAGGCGAACGCGCGAGCTTGCGGAATGCCGGGCCGGTAAGCCGCCGGGAGGGATCCCCAATTCCAGGTCGCTTGAAACTGCAGGTCCTCAAGGTGGTACGGATCGCCCGTGAGCAGATACGGAAGATAGGCCAATGCGGGCTGATGCGGCCACGATCAACTTCGCGTCGTTTGGGATCGGCGGCGCGTTCTCGCTTCCCGCAGGCTCCCACCTCGGCAATACCAATTCGCTCATCATCGGCAACGGCGGCGTCATTACCGTCACACAAGGCGACATCGGCGCTCTTTCCGGCGTCATCAACTTCGGCAATAGCGGCACGCTGGCCGATATTCCGAGCTTGTCCGCCTTCACGCCGATCGCGAACTATCTCACGCTCAACGGCGGCACGATCAAGCTCGATCTGAATACACTCCAGGTCAACAGCCAATCGGGCCCGACCCCCGGCTATATCAATCTCGGTGGCAACGGTACGCTGCACGCCCCGGGCTATGATCCGACCGACGCCAAGTTCAGCTTCACCGGAACGACCACCGACAACACGACGTTCGTGCTTGCCGTGCACACCTCGGTTCCTGAACCACTTCCGATCGCGCTCCTCGGTCTCGGCCTTTTGGGCCTGTTCTTCAGCCGCCGCGTCATCGCCGGCCGCATGAACACCCAAGCCGTCGCAGCCTAGCAGCCACAACTGCCGGACCCCTCAGTTCAGTCCGGATGGATACCCGCAGAGCCGACCCTACCCAAGGGCCGGCTCTGCTCCTTAAAACCCAAGTGATACCGGACATGAACCTCAGCTCAATCAAAGAGCAGCTGCTGCGGCAGCGCGCCGATATCGAGCGCCATCTTCATGAGACTGAGGGCGCGAAAGAACTCGAGGTCGTCGGACGACTCTCACGCGCGAACGCCTTTCAGGCGCGCGAGCTCGCATTTCAAAACGAGAAACGGTGGTCGCGGGAGCTGACTCGGATCGACAGCGCGCTGGCGCGCATCGAGCGCGGCACCTACGGCTATTGCGCCCTCTGCGACGAGGAGATTGCGCCCGGCCGGCTGGAGGCCAACCCAGCCATCCCGCTCTGCATCAAATGCGCGCAGACGCAATCGACCCCGATGTAGCGGTCGAGCGTTCCAAAATCCACGAACTTGGAGAAACTAAAAAAGCCGGACTTAGTCCGGCTTTTCAGAGGCGATACCCGCGCCTTGCCCGGATGACCGGGCAAGGCGCGTATCGCGAAGAAAACCCGTAATTAAAGGGCTTCCTTGAGTTCCTTGGCCGCGCGGAAAGCGACTTTCTTGCTGGCCTTGATCTTGATCGCTTCGCCCGTCGCCGGGTTACGGCCCATACGCGCAGGACGCTTACGGACCTGCAGCACACCGAAACCGCCGATGCGGATCTTGTCACCCTTCTTGAGGTGCTTGGTGAGCAGGCCGACGAAGTCGCCCAGGATCTCAGCCGAAACTTTTTTCGAGAGTTCGTGCTTGTCGGCGAGCGTCGCCGACAGATGCTTCATCGTGACTACCGCCGGCTTATCGGATGACGTGGCCATTTTTCCACCCCTGAATTGTTGATCGGCTAACCCCGACGGACGCCCTATTTATAAGGATAACAGCGCCGTCTTGGTTGAACTCTTATCGCAGGAACTGGGGGCACGCAAGCGGCTCGACCACTGTTTAACGCATATTTTGCGAGATTTTTTGCATATGGTGTGCGGGATACGCCTTGCCTTGGGCGCAATCGACGCTGTAGCGGCGCGTTAATTATTGGCCGGGCTGCGCTTCAACTGCAT
>CAMDOZ010000093.1 GCA_945903705.1 Fidelibacterota bacterium
GAGGACTGCGCGAGAAAACCGCGCGCATGAAGAAGCGTCGCGTATCGGGGTCGCCGTACTGGGACGACTCATCCATGAAACAGTGATGATCGCGCAAGAATCCCGATACCGCGGCAACCAGCCCCGTCGTGTCTGGACAAGTGATCGTCGCGATATATTTGCCGCCGGTCATGCGCTCGGTTCCATTTTTATTTGCGGGCTAGGGTATAAGCGAGCGGCCCTACGCCACTCAAGCCAAAGAAAAAGGCCGCCCCACCGAAGCGGGACGGCCCAATAGTGTGGAAAACGCGCCTTAAGCGCCGGCGAAGGCCGGCCGCGGAAGCGCCTTGGCGGCAGTGGCTTCCAGGCTCTTTGCCGCATCGAGGACTGCGCGCTGCAGCTTGGCGAAGGCCCGGTTCTCGATCTGGCGAACGCGCTCGCGGCTGATCCCGTACTCTTCGCCGATCTCCTCGAGCGTGCGCGGATTTTCCGCCAAACGACGCTCTTCGATGATCCGCCGTTCGCGCGGCGTGAGTTCGGTCAACGCTTCCTTTAGAAGCTTGTTCCCAAGCGCACGGTCTTCGCGATCGGCCAGAGCGGTTTCCTGGTCGGGCTTGTCGTCGACCAGAAGGTCCTGCCTTTCGGTGTCGCCGTCTTCGGCCACGAACTGATTGAGCGAGCTGTCCGAGCGCGACAGGCGCCGGTTCATCTCGATCACTTCGGTTGTGGTCACATCAAGGCGCTTGGCGATCTTCTCGGCTGCATCCTGCGGGATATCGCCTTCGTCATAGAGACCAAGGCGCGCCTTCAGTTTGCGCAGGTTGAAGAACAGCTTCTTCTGCGCAGCGACCGTGCCGACCTTCACCAACGACCACGAGTTCAAGACATACTCGTTGATCGCGGCCTTGATCCACCACATGGCATAGGTGGCCAGGCGGAATCCGCGCTCGGGCTCGAACTTCTTCACGGCGCGCATCAGGCCCACGTTGCCTTCGGAAATCAGGTCCGAAACCGGCAGTCCGTAGAAGCGATAGCCCATGGCGATCTTAGCCACGAGCCGCAGGTGGCTCGTGACAAGCTTGTGCGCGGCCTGGACGTCGTCGTGATCGGCGTAGCGCCGGGCCAGCATGTATTCTTCCTGCACATCGAGAATCGGAAACTTCTTGATGTCGGCCATGTAGGCCGATAGTCCGCTTTCTGATGCGAGGACGGGAATTCTTGAATTCGACATCTCAATCTCCTTCGGGCCAAATGCCCAATGACCCTCGCTTACGCGACGGGTAAACGTCAGTCCGACCGCCGTTAGCCGGCGATACGAGACAGTGCTGTCGGATGGAGATGAATGGGATTCTGCATGGTCATATCCTCCTTGAGCGAGATGACGCTTTTATGTTCGGCCCACCTCATGGTCTGGCCGTGTTGGCGAAGGCCCTAAAAGGCACCCCCAAGCAACACTCGAATACTACTCAACCCTTCGTCGGCACGTAAAGAAAAAACGGACGTGGGCAGCCATGCAAACTTGCATAGCCGGGGTCTTTTTTACGTGATTTCCCAGGGACTTACCTGGCCACCCCGGCCGCGAGGCTCACTCCGAATCGGGGCACTTAACGTAGACGTGAATGCCGCCAGTCTCTCGCCCGCTAAGGGCTTCATCAAACCTCCGACACGTACTTAAACGCCTTGCGGACGGCCAGTGTTTCCCCAAAAACGCCGCTCCGGCAGCCACAATCAAGCGGCAGCCGGAGCGTGTCGGATCGGCAAAGACTTCGCGGGAAGCTTACTTCACCGCAGTGACGGTGATTTCGACCACATATTCCGGCGCTGCGAGTTTCGCCTCGACGGTGGTACGTGCCGGCGTCGCGCCCTTGGGCACCCACGCTTCCCAGGCCACGTTCATCTGCGCGAAGGTCTTGATGTCGGCGAGGTAGATGGTTGCGGTCACGATGCGCTCTTTCGACGAGCCGGCGGCCGCCAGCAGATGGTCGATCTGCTCGAGGACCGCGCGCGTCTGGCCGGTCACATCTTTCGCCTGATTGTTCACCTGGCCGGCAAGGAAGATCATGTCACCATGCACTGTCGCCTGGCTGAGGCGGGGACCAACTTCGAAACGCTGAATTTGCGCCATCTGATTTCCTCCATGTATTGGGTGATGCACCGTGATAGCCGGTCCCGCGGGCTCAGTTCAAGCCGAGCGGTACATGTAGTCCCGGGTCAAAGGAGCGGTTTCGAGGGTTTTGCTCATCTGGATATGGAAATTCACGTGGAAGCCGTAGTGAAACGCTCCCTCCGCGGTTGCCAGGAAGAACTCCCACATCAGGCAGAAGCGCTCGTCGTACAGCTTCTTGATCTCTTCGCGCTTCGCCATGAAGCGCTCGCGCCACGCCCGAAGGGTCGAGGCGTAGTGAAGGCGCAGGATTTCGATGTCCGTTATGATCAGGCCCGAGCGCTCGATATGTGGGACGACTTCCGACAAGGCGGGCGAATAGCCGCCTGGGAAAATGTACTTGTTTGTCCAGCTGTCGGTGGCGCCGGGACCGTCCGTGCGGCCTATGGTGTGAAGGAGCGCAAGCCCGCCCGGACCAAGCCGGTCGTGCACGACGTCGAAGAATTGGCGGTAATGCGGCAGCCCGACGTGTTCGAACATCCCCACGGAAACGACGCGATCGAAGGTTTCCTTCACATGCCGATAGTCCTGCAGGCGGAAGGTCACGCTGTCGCCCACGTTGGCGGCGGCGGCGCGCTGGTTCGCGACCTCGATCTGGCGTTCCGAGAGGCTGATGCCCACGACTTTTACGCCATAGGTACGGTTTAAGAACAGGGCGAGGCCGCCCCACCCGCATCCAATATCGAGCACGGTCTGCCACGGCTTCAGAAGCAGCTTCGTGGCGATGTGCGTCATCTTCTGAATTTGCGCCTGCTCGAGCGTATCTTGCGGCGTACGGAAGTACGCCATCGAGTACTGCATCTGGTCGTCGAGGAAGGTGCGATACAGCGTCGTCGACAGGTCGTAGTGATGCGCGACATTCTGCTTGGACCGGCGGGCGGGATTGTAAGTGCGCACGAGCGACATGCTGCGCTCGACGGTTTTCATCGAGCGTGCAAGCCAGTGCCCGTGATAGTTCGCGAGGTTGGACATGACGAGCGCGAGCATTGCGTAGATGTCGGCGTTCTCGACCACGAGCGTGCCGTCCATATAGCCCTCGCCGGCGTAAAGCGCCGGATTCTGGAAGAGCTTTGTGCCGAGACTTGGATCCTTGAAGCGCACAGTGACGTGCGGTTCGCTGCCGTTGCCGCAGACGTGCGTCTGCCCGGCATGATCGATGATGGTCAGCGTACCCTTCTTCATCAGAGGGTGCAGAAAGCGCGCAAAAAGCAAGTGAGCCAACCCCGTTCTTAGATTGCAGCAAGCCTAGCACGGCCTCCGGCGGGGCAGGCAATCACTCTATAGGTGCGATATCACGGCCGATGGCCTCGGCGACGCGAATGCCATCCACGGCGGCAGACAGGATCCCGCCCGCGTAGCCCGCGCCCTCGCCCGCGGGATAAAGGCCGCGCGTGTTGACGCTGGCATAGTCGTCTCCGCGCTTGATACGGATCGGCGAGGATGTGCGCGTCTCAACGCCCGTCATGACTGCATCAGGGCGGGCATAGCCTTTGATCTGGCGGTCGAAGACGGGCATGGCCTCCCGGATCGCCTCGATGACGTAGGGAGGCAGGCATTGACTGAGATCGGTAAGGTGCACGCCCGGCTTATATGACGGAATGATGTCGCCGAAGGCGGTCGACGGCTTGCCTGCGAGGAAATCGCCGACGAGCTGGCCGGGCGCTTCATAGGTGCCCCCGCCAGCGGTGAACGCCAAGGACTCCCAGTGGCGCTGAAATTCAACTCCCGCCAATGCGTGGCCAGGGTAGTCGGCCGGCGAGATGTCGACCACGATCCCGCTGTTCGCGTTGCGATCGGCGCGGGAGTACTGGCTCATGCCGTTGGTGACCACCCGCCCGGGCTCCGAGGTCGCCGCGACCACGGTGCCGCCGGGACACATGCAAAAGCTATAGACCGCGCGGCCGTTGGCGCAGTGATGGACGAACTTGTAGTCCGCCGCCCCCAGGATCGGGTGACCGGCGAATTTGCCGAAGCGGCACCTGTCGATCATGGATTGGGGATGCTCGAGACGCACGCCGATGGAGAACGGCTTTGGTTCGATATAGACGCCCTTGTCGTGGAGCATCTGAAAGGTATCGCGAGCGCTATGGCCTATCGCAAGGACGACATGATCCGTGCGAATCTGCTCGCCGCTCTGCAATGTGACGCCGCGCACCTGCCGCGTACCATCGGCCTCGGTTTCGATATCGATCGTCTCAACTTTGCTCTGAAAGCGGATCTCCGCCCCGAGACCGAGCATGGTCGCACGCATGTTCTCGACCATCGAGACCAGGCGGAAGGTCCCGATATGAGGCTTGCTGACGTAGAGGATCTCTTCGGGCGCGCCGGCCTTGACGAACTCGGTCAGCACCTTGCGCCCCCGATGCCCGGGGTCCTTGATCTGACTATGCAGTTTGCCGTCGGAGAACGTCCCCGCCCCGCCCTCGCCAAACTGAACATTGGATTCCGGATTGAGGGTGCCTTTACGCCAGAGGGCGAAGGTATCGACAGTGCGCTCGCGCACGATTTTGCCGCGCTCGAGGATGATCGGGCGAAAACCCATTTCCGAGAGAATGAACCCGGCGAAAAGCCCACATGGGCCAGTTCCGATCACCACAGGTCGCGTTTCGAGTTTTGCAGGGGCCTTGGCCACGAACCTGTAGGTCGTATCCGGCGCGGGAGAGATTCCTTTTTCCCCTGCGGCGCGGCGCAGCACGGCCGCTTCGTTCTTCACCTCGACGTCGAGCGTATAGATGAGGTGGATCGCGCTGGTTTTGCGCGCGTCAAAGCCACGGCGAAATACCGTCACCGCAAGAAGCTCCGCCGCCGGAATGCGCAGGCGCTTGACAACCGCGTCCTTCAGAGCGCCTTCAGGATGGTCGAGCGGAAGCTTGATTTCCGTCAGCCGCAACATGACGTCAGTGCACCAGTTCCCTGGTCTTCAAGAACGTGATGCCGGGATTGTCTTCCGTCGTCCGATTGAGATGCCAGGCATTTCGGGCAAGGAACACCGGCGCGCCGTCGTGATCGTCGGCAACCGCCGTGCGGTTCGAGTCCATGAATTTCTTGAGTACGCCGGCATCATCGGCCGTGAGCCAACGCGCGGTGAAGAGTTCGGTTTGCTCGAACTTCACCGGCACTTCGTATTCCGTGCGGATCCGATCCGCGAGGACATCGAACTGCAGCGGACCGACGACGCCGACAATCCAGTCGGTGCCGAAGCGGGGGCGAAAGATGCTGGCCGCCCCCTCCTCCGCGAGCTGTTGCAGGGCGCGGCCAAGATGCTTGGCCTTCAGCGGATCTTCCGGCCGCACCGTCTGCAGAAGTTCAGGAGCAAACACCGGAATCCCGGTGAAGTGGAGTTCCTCGCCTTCCGTCAATGTGTCGCCGATACGCAGGTTGCCGTAGTTAGGCACGCCGATAATGTCGCCCGGCCATGCCTCTTCGGCCGTGGCGCGGTCCTGCGCCATGAAAAGCAGCGGGTTGGAGATATTGAGGACCTTGCCCGAACGTACGTGAAGGAGCTTGGCACCGCGCTTGAAGTGTCCCGACGAGAGTCGGACGAAGGCGATGCGGTCGCGGTGCTTCGGATCCATGTTGGCCTGGATCTTGAAAACGAAGCCCGACACTTCCTCTTCATTGGGCAGGACTGGACGTTCGGCCGCGGCCTGGGGGCGCGGCGACGGCGCCATCTCGGCGAGGCCTCGAAGCAACTCGCGCACACCAAAGTTGTTGACGGCGCTGCCGAAGAACACCGGCGTGAGGTGCCCTTCGAGATAGGCCTGACGGTCGAAGGGTTTGCAGAGGCCTCTCACCATAGCCACGTCTTCGCGCAGTTTCGCAACAGCGGCCGGCGGCAGGAGTTCGTCCAGCTTCGGATCGTCCAGACCCTTACATTCGATACCCGCGTCGGCCTTCTCGCCCTTCGTGCGGGCCATAAGGACCAGACGGTCGTGAAGCAGGTCGTAACACCCGAGAAATTCGCGGCCCATGCCGATGGGCCAGCTCGCCGGGGAAACATCGAGGGCGAGGCGGTTCTCGATCTCTTCGAGAAGCGTGAAAGGCTCGTGGCCTTCCCGGTCGAGTTTGTTGATGAAGGTCGCGATAGGCATGTCGCGGAGGCGGCAGACCTCGAACAGTTTCAAGGTCTGGGTTTCGATGCCCTTGGCGGCATCGAGGACCATCACCGCGGAATCTACCGCCGTCAACGTCCGGTACGTGTCCTCGCTGAAATCTTCGTGGCCGGGCGTATCGAGCAGGTTGAAGGCGTGACCGTCGTATTCATAACTCATCACCGCCGACGTCACCGAGATCCCGCGCTCCTGTTCTACCTTCATCCAGTCGGATCGCGCGCGGCGGCGCTCGCCTTTCGCCTTCACGGCACCGGCAAGCTGAATGGCGCCGCCGAACAGGAGCAGTTTTTCCGTGAGTGTGGTTTTGCCTGCGTCCGGATGAGAGATGATCGCGAACGTGCGCCGGCGCGCGACTTCTTGAGCTAGCTGTGCCGACATGACCTAACCTTCGTACGCGTCTAACTGGAGCTCGACCTTAAGCCCGTCCCAGTCGGGCCGGGGGCGAATTTGGCAAGATAGGCGGGAATTCTCGGCGCGATAGTCGGACATGTCGAGGAGATCGATCTCTTCGCCCCGGGCAGGACCGACCCGGTCCAACCAGGCCGGATCGACGCGGACGTGGCAGGTGGCGCAGGCCATCGCCCCGCCGCACTCAGCGCGAACGGGCAGTCCGGCGGTCCGGATGCTTTGCATGACGGTGGCGCCCGGGCGGACCGGCACCTCATGGGTGGATCCATCGGGTAGCGCGACAACGATCTTCATTCCGGCCTCTAAAGGTCCAAGGCCGGCGGAGCAGCCGTTTTTTATGAAACGCCCAGCTTGGCCTGGATTGAGGAGCTCGAGGTGGTGTGTTCGAACCTCAGCTTTTGGTTGGGCCTTGCATAATGGAAACAGCCATGGGCCATCAAGGCCGATTCGTGGAATCCGGACAGGATCAACTTCAGCTTGCCCGGGTAGGCGCACATATCGCCGATGCAGAAGATACCGGGTACGTTGGTCTCGAAGCTCTCGGTGCTGACCGGGATGCGGTCTTTGTCGTCCAGCTGGATACCCCAGTCGGCGATGGGCCCCAGCTTCATGGTGAGCCCGTAGAAAGGCAGGAGTGTGTCGCAGGGGACATCGGACTCCACTTTCTCGGCGTTCTTCAGCGTCACTGACGTGATTTGGCCGTTGTCGCCGTTGATCTTCACGATCTCGCCGATCTGAAGGTTGACCTTGCCTTCCTTCACGAGGGCATACATCTGGTCAACGGTGGCTTGCATGCCGCGGAATTCGTTGCGCCGGTGCACCAGCGTCATACCCGACACCACGTCTTGAAGGTTCACGGTCCAGTCGAGGGCTGAATCACCGCCGCCAGCGATGAGCACGTTCTTGCCTCGGAACTGTTCCTTCTTGCGCACGGCGTAGAACAGCGACTTGCCTTCGAACTCGTCCAGCCGGTCGAGCTTGGGCTTCTTCGGCGTGAAGCTGCCGCCGCCGCCGGCGATGACGATGGCGTGACCTTCGATCCGGGTGCCGACGTCGGTGGTGAGGATGAATCCGCCGCCGTCGCGCTTCTCCAGAGTGGAGCCCATTTCCTGGAAGTGGAACGTCGGATTGAACGGCGCGATCTGCGCCATAAGGTCGTTGGTGAGTTCCTGCCCCGTGATCTTGAGACGACTTGGGATGTCGAGGATCGCTTTCTCCGGGTAGAGCTCCGCACACTGCCCGCCCGGGCGATCGAGAATGTCGACCACATGCGCAGAGAGGCCGAGAAGGCCGAGTTCGAACACCGCGAACAGGCCCACGGGACCCGCACCGATGATAATTACATCCGTCTTATGAGCTTGGCCCCCGGCGTCTGGCATAGTCCCTCCCTGTCAGGACGCAGACAAAAAACAAGCCGACCTCAAGGAGGACGGCACGCGTGCCCCGAACACCGCCGGACGACGACCTTACGTACTGCGCGGTCTGGAAGACGACATTAGGTAGTCTTCCCACTGGCCCGGCGTATCGAGATCCATCAAGACGCCAGTGTCCTCAAATTCCACTTCGTAAACAAGAGACTCGTTGGCGCCGATCAGATGGCGCGCGCCGACATCCCCGGAAACTTCGTGCATTTCCTGGAAAAACCGCCGACCCCAGAGGACGGGGTTACCTCTCTTGCCGCCGTGGGTGGGGACGCCGATTTCTCGCCCCTCGCCCGGATCGAAGCCGCTGATGAGCCTTGCGACGTGCTTCGTCGCGATACCGGGCATGTCGCCGAGACAGATCACCGCGCCGGATGCGTCCGGCGTCACGGCGTCCACACCCACTTTCAATGAGGTCGACAGGCCCTCAGCAAATCGCGGGTTGTGGATGAGCCTGACGTTGAGACCGCGCAGCGCTTCTTGGACTTTCTCCGGTTCGTGGCCGGTCACGACGACAACCTCGGTGACCGGGGCGGACATGACCTCGCTCACGGTGCGGCGCACCAAGGGAACATCCCCAACATTCATTAGAAGTTTGTTTCGCCCGCCCATCCGGCGGGACTGACCGGCCGCGAGAACGATCGCCGCAATCTTCGGTGTCGGTCCCGGGGTCTCTTCCTGAACGGCCTGCGCTCGCGGCAGCGGCCGGCCCGGCGTGTCGACGAGGAGCCCGCCGACGCCCAACGCCATGATGTCGCGCCCCTTCACCAGGATGTCGGCCGCCAATCGCTGCAGGACCCAATCCGCGCCGTTCAATTTGGGAGACCGCGCGCAACCCGGAAGGACCAGGACCGGGACGGCGCCGATGTGAGCGAGCACCAGGAGGTTTCCCGGATCGACCGGCATTCCAAAATGCTCGATCGTTCCTCCGGCTTTGACGATGCCTGCCGGCACGACGTCGCCGCGGTCGGCGGTTGCCGATGCGCCAACGATGAGAATCAACTCAGATCCAGCCTCCAGCGCCGCACGGATATCGCCGGCGACGGCGCCGGCCTCGTGACCGACGCGCGTATAGCCCATGACCGTACCCCCGATATCGGCGACGCGGGCGCCCACGACACCCTCCGTCGACGCGACGACGGAGGGTTTAAGCCCCGGGAGCAGCGTGGAGATAACGGCGACTTTCTTCGCGCGGAACGGCGCCAGGCGAAGGCTATTGGCGGCAAGCGCGTCTCTCACGCGGGCGAGCACGTCGGCCCGAACGGCGAACGGGATAATTTTTACGGTCGCGAGGATTTGCCCCGCCCTCACAGCTGCAAGATCGGGCAGCGTCGCAAGGGTGACCGCCTCATCGACGGCGTTCGCGGCATCGATTGCGGCCCGATTGACGATCACAACGCCGTTCGTGCCGGCTATGACATTGCAACGCCCGGTATGAGCCGGCGACGCTTGGACCTGAGGTCCACAGAGCTCTGCGGCGATTTGAGCCGCTGCCGCGTCTTCCCCAACGTCGCCCTGCTCCAATTGCGCTCCGGTGACCGAACGGATCCCGCTCGCCTGCAGCATGGCGATATCAGCCGCGGTGACGACATGCCCTTTCTTCAGGACCGTTTCTCCACGCACGGTGTGCGCGAGAACGAGTCCGGCCGCCGTTTCGACCGGGAAGGAGCCGAATTTCATGCCGCCTCGGCCCGCAGAACGTCGATGACCTGAGCCACGATCGAGACGGCGATTTCGGCGGGCGTCAAAGCGTTGATGTCGAGGCCCACGGGTCCGTGAATACGCGCGAGATCGGCCTCCGAAAAGCCTTCCGCCTTCAGCCGTTCAATTCGCTTTGCATGGGTTTTGCGGCTCCCGAGCGCGCCGACGTAGAAGGCCGAGGAGCGCAAAGCCGACGCCAGCGCCGGGTCATCGAGTTTCGGATCGTGAGTCAAAGTGACGACAGCGGTTCGGGCATCGGGCTTTAGGTCGCTCATGGCCTCGTCGGGCCAGGCGACCATGGACGACACGCCGGCCATCTGTCCCGACCGCGCGAAGGTCTCCCGTGGATCGACCACCGTCACGTCAAAACCAGCCATCGCCGCCATCGGCGCAAGCGCCGACGCGATGTGGACAGCGCCGACAATGATCATCCGCAAGGGCGGCGCATAGACGCGGATGAAGAGCTCGCTGTCGATTGTGCCTGACTGATCCGCCGCAATGC
Organism: Fidelibacterota bacterium; assembly: GCA_945903705.1. Taxonomy (GTDB): domain Bacteria; phylum Pseudomonadota; class Alphaproteobacteria; order Rhodospirillales; family Rhodospirillaceae; genus SHVO01. Next base: position 10,288 of record CAMDOZ010000093.1, read on the forward strand.
GGGCGCGCGCCGTCCGCAGATGCTCGGCGCTCAAGGCGAGATCTCCGATCGCCGCATTTTCGTCCATCAGGACCGATGCTCCCGACGTGAGGTTCGTCACCATGGCGCAGGGGCGCTTTTGAGCCCGCCACTGCTGGAGCGTGCGCAAGAGCTGGAGGTTCATGAGCTGACCGGCTCAACGAAAACCTGAATCCGGCCGCCGCAGGCGAGCCCGACCTCCCACGCCATCTCGTTGGAGACGCCAAACTCGAGGAGCGCGGTCCGGCCGGCCGCCAGACTCTCGCGTGCGGCCTTGATGACAGCGCCTTCGATGCACCCGCCCGAGACAGAGCCCGTGAAGTCGCCTGTCTCGTTGACCGCCATATGGCTGCCGACGGGCCGTGGGCTCGAGCCCCATGTCGCAACGACCGTGGCGAGCGCGGCCTTCTGGCCTTGCGCAATCCAGCGCTCAAGATCGGCGAGCGGATCGTCGCGGCGCTCGTCAAAAGTAGTCGTCACCTGTCATGCCTTTGTCGACGTGAGGAGAACCGAATTCTATCCACAGCCCCATCCGATTTTACGCCAAATCCCGCAACGACCACCCGCCAGATATTGGGGTGTAATAAGACATACATACAAAATCAGGTGACACTGCGCGCAATTATTGTATAATTCTCAAAGTAATGGGGGACGTCCGCCAGATCTCATGCAGACGGCGCGAACTCAAGATTACGACACAAAAGTCGACTCAGGCTCTGATCATGCTGAAGACGGCGCCTCGCGCGCTTTCGGCGATCACTATCCCCCAGCATTCCTCGACCATTCCATCGATCGCGGGACCTCCCGCCATCAAGCCGCATACAATTCCCACTTTTCAAGCGAAGGAGGCGCCGAAGGTAGACGTGACGACCTCGCGCTCGGCATCCGCCGGCCCGGGATGAGCAAGTTCACCATTCAGGAGCAAAATATCCAGATGGGCAAACGGTCAGCTCGTACAAAGAAACAGTTCCACGAGAACCACGACAGCTTCCAACTGCGTGCGATCCCCGGGAGTTGGGATCCGATCGAAGAACGCCGCGACCAGAGTTTCATCCGCCACGTCAAACCGCACAGCGATGCGCAACGCGAGCTCATGGAGGCGATCGAAAGCACGGCCCTCACTTTGGCGATCGGACCGGCCGGCACGGGCAAAACCTACCTGGCCATCGCCGCCGCCGTGAAGGCGCTGGAAGAGTCACGCATCGACCGCATCGTGTTGTCGCGTCCGGCGATCGAGGCGGGCGAAGCGCTCGGATATCTGCCCGGCACCATGGAAGAGAAGATGTCGCCCTATCTGCGGCCTCTCTACGACGCCCTCGCCGACCGCCTCGGCGGCAAAAGGTTGCGTCAATTCGTTTCCGATGGCACCATCGAGATTGCTCCCATCGCGTACATGCGTGGGCGAACTTTGAACAACGCCTTCGTCGTGATCGACGAAGCGCAAAACTGTACCTACGGACAGATCAAGATGCTGCTCACGCGCTTAGGCTGGCACTCGACGATGGTCATCACGGGCGATCCCGATCAAACGGATCTCTTGCCCGGCGTATCGGGCCTTGCCGACATCGCCAATCGCTTGAGCTCCATTCCTGATATCGCCGTAGTCCGTTTGTCGAAACAGGATGTCGTGAGACATCCATTGGTCGCGTGCATGCTTGCCGCGCTTTAGAAACACAAACCGCCCTCAACGGAAGTTGAGGGCGGTTCAGAGGTGCGTCCCTGAAACTTGGGGCGGTGCGCAAGCACCGCCCATTTTTTTATGGGACCTGATGGGGGGAATCTGACCATAAATGGCCAAGCTGGCCAAGGCGCGGGCCCGTGAATTTTGTGGGTCGGGAGGCGGATATTCCTTTTGACCCAATATGTCGTGGGCAGGACCTCGCCAAGGCGCCATCTCTGGGGCGAGAAGGCGGGCCCAATAAGGCCTTAACCTCCAAATATCGCCGTCAAAATCCGCCGGACATGGGTTTCCGCCAAGGGGTCGAGTTTGATGCCCGAGGCCGCGAAATAGACCGTGAGGTTGTTGAGGGCGTCGTCCTTTTGCTCCGCCGGCGCCCGCGTGACGCCCCGGTCGTCTCCCGTGGTCACTAGCCCGTAGAGAGCCAGGGTCTGCATATGCTCAAGGTCGAGTTCGCACTGCTTAATGCGCTCTCGCAGCGCTTCGGCCGACCGGCGATCGGTGTCGGAGAAGGCGGTGGTCTCGAGGACGTCTTTGAGATTCTGCCGTGCGGCGCGGATGGGCTCGACGAGATTGCGTTGCCAATCACGCGAGATCTTGAGCGCGGTTCCAAGATAGGTCGCGAGATTGGAGGTGCCGGCGCCGCGATATGACAACCAGATGCAAAACAGGATGATGTTCACGTCCGCCTTCAGCCGGTTCTGAAGTGCTAAGCACGCCTTCTCGACCCCGTCCTGCTTATAGGCCCAGGTGGCAAACTCCCACAGCGGGTTGGCTTTTACGGCCTCATCTATATTGGACGTCATTTCACTTCTTGCGCTTCTGCTTGGTGTCCGACCCGCGCTTGTTCTCCCCGTCAGCGGGGTCGCGCCAGCGCTTTACCACGCCTGCGTCGATATCGAACAGATCAAGCGCGCGTCCCACCGTTTGGTCGATAACATCTTCGATCGTTGCCGGACGCGTATAGAACGCCGGTAGCGGAGGCGCGATGATGGCGCCGATCTCCGAAAGGTGAGTGAGGGTCCGCAGGTGCCCTGTGTGAAGCGGACTTTCGCGCACCATCAGGACGACACGGCGGCGCTCCTTCAGGGCGACATCCGCCGCGCGGGACATCAAGGTCGAGGTGACGCCGCAGGCGATTTCAGACGCCGTGCGAATGGAGCAAGGCGCAATGATCATGCCCCTTGTCTTGAAAGATCCTGACGAAATGGCGGCGCCAAGGTCGGCATTGGAATGGACGACGCTCGCCAGCGCCTTGACGTTCGCCACCTTATGGTCGGTTTCGTGAGCCAACGTGATTTCAGCGGTCTTGGACATCACGAGGTGGATTTCAAGGCCTGTGGTCCGC
>CAMDOZ010000094.1 GCA_945903705.1 Fidelibacterota bacterium
GCCGACCTCGGCTTCCTTGCGCCTGTGTCGAATCTTTCGGGAACAATCGGTCTCCAGGCGAAGTCGACTTGGAACGGCGAGCGCCGCACAGATTCGGCGACTGCAACATTTGATGGCGTCAGCTTTGCGCTCGGGGACGTGAGTGTCGCAGGGCTTACGACGACTCTCGACCTCGTGGGCCTGTCGCCGCCGCGATCGGATAGACAAAGCCACCTCACCGCCAAATCCATCACGGCGGGACTTCCGCTGACGGGCCTGGCGGCGGATTTCACTTTGCCGGGCGACGGCACGGTGACCGTGTCCCAAGGCGCCGTCGATGTCGCCGGCGGCCAGATCACCCTTGCGAGCGCGGTCCTGCCCATCGACGGACAGCAGGGCACGTTCTCGCTGGGCGTCCAGAAGGTCGACATGGGGCAACTCGCCGCGCAGGCCAAGGTCGACGGGCTTTCAGTTGCGGGCACACTTTCGGGCACCTTGCCGCTTCGCAGCGATCAGGCGGGATATCACTTCGTTGAAGGGGTGCTGCGCGCAGATGGACCGGGACGATTGGCTTACAAGCCTGCGTCCCCGCCCGGCGCTCTTGCCGAAAATCAAGGCAGCGCTCTGCTTCTCCAAGCCCTCTCGAACTTTGCCTACGACCGGCTCTCGGTCACGCTGAACGGCCCGGTCACCGAGGAGATCAGCCTCGGGGTCGCGCTGGCGGGCAAGAACCCCGACCTTTATGGAGGCTATCCGTTCGAGTTCAATCTGAACATTTCCGGCCGTTTGACTCAGATACTAAGGCAAGGCTTGGTGGCCTATGGCGCTCCCGCCGATCTCGAGCGACAGATTCGTGAAGGCAAAAAACCGTAGAAGGTTTGCCGCAGAGCGGCCATGTTCGGCTACCATACTCGCTACCGATTGAGGACCTTCAGAAAGGACCGGCCCCCGTGTTCAACAGCAAAACGATCGCGCTCTTGGGAATGATCGCACTGCTTGGCGCTTGCTCGCCCACTGTCAGACTGGAAGTGCCGGACAAGCCGATCGTCATCAATCTCAACGTCAAGATCGAGCAGGAAGTGCGAATCAAGCTCGAGAAGGGCGTCGAAGAAGCCATGCTGAAAAATCCCAAGATCTTCTAGCCGAAGCCGCGAGGAACCTCTCATGACATACAAAAATGCACGACGCATGCTCGCGATAGTCGCGGCCGCCATGTTGCTCACCTTTGGAGCAGCTGCGCCGGCCGCAGCCCTCGACCTCGATGAGGCGCGCACCGCGGGCCAGATCGGCGAACGTCCCGACGGTTTGGTCGGCGCCGTAACGCCTAGCGCAAACGCCGAAGTCACCGCGTTGGTCGAAACGATCAATCGGGCGCGCTTGGATGCGTACCGCGGGCTGGCGCAAAAAGAGGGAACTTCGCTCGAGGCGGTGCAGGCCGTTGCCGGCGAACGGCAGTTGCAAGCCGCGGCGCGAAATGGATGGTTCGTGTTGGATGCCGGCGGCCGCTGGCGAAAGCCTTAGCGGTCAGCCCGGCGGTTTACCGGGCGCCGGCGGAATAGCCGACGCTGGTGATGATCTCGGCCGCGCCCATCAGCGCCTGATTGAATTCATAGACAGCGATGCCGCGGACAGCCTCGCCGGCGGCCGGCGGTGTCGCCTGGGCGGAATGAGACGCTTGCACCTGCATGATGGTCGCACCGACCTCGCGCGAGACCAGTACGCCCCCGAAGCTCACCACCTGATCCTGGAACGGCCCGCGATGGCCACGGCGGCGCGGCAACGTGTCGAAGGACTCGTTACCGTCCTCGAACGGATGCCAACGGTCGCGCGGCGGCGAGGCATAGGTCTCGCCAAGCGAGTCCACATACTCGAACGATGACGAGACGGCGTTTCTGGTAAGCGGAATCCGGGGGCTCGTACCGACGATCCCAGTATTGGCAACCTGGGCGGTACTCATTTGGGCGCCCCACGCGCCCTAAGCGCAGCAGTAGAATTTTTATAGCTTTCCACAGATCACTTATATTGCGCCGTTCTTCGGCAAGTCAAATGACCTGGATCAAACATCGAACCTCATCTTCTTTGAGGCACGGTGTCTCCCACGGTAAAAAAATTATTACTTTTCAAAGGTTAAGAAGTCCTTAACCGCGGGGTTAAGCCCGGGCGCCCCGGGGTTAGCTCTGGAGGGCCAACGCAACCAGCGACCACATATAGAGGGTGACAAAAAGACCAATAAGCGCCGAAGCTTCCTTCAAAAAAGCGGATGCTGACATGATTCTCTCCTATGTTCCCAATTTGTTCCTATTGGCGATAGGAACAAATTGGCAACGAACTGTCAAGCGCGTTCTCAGGGAGGTTGTCTGACTGTCCATGGGCGGCCGGCGCTGTTAAATGTCCCACCTCTTTGGCCGTAGGAAACACCCTATGCTTCTCCCCCGTCGCTTCAGCGTCGCCCCGATGATGGACCGCACGGACCGGCATTGCCGGGTCCTGATGCGCCTCCTGTCCCGACGTGCCCTTCTCTATACGGAGATGGTCACCAGCGCCGCGGTGGTGCGTGGGCGGACGCCTGACCGCTTCCTGGGCTTTTCGGCGGCGGAACACCCTGTCGCACTCCAGCTGGGCGGCTCCAATCCCGAGGAGCTTGCCGTTGCTGCGCGCATGGCGGCGGAACGCGGCTACGACGAGATCAACCTCAACGTCGGCTGCCCCAGCGACCGTGTGCAATCCGGCCGGTTCGGTGCCTGCCTCATGGCCGAGCCCCAGCTCGTCGCCGCCTGCGTGGCGGCGATGCGCGACGCGGCCGGGGTTCCCGTCACGGTCAAGACCCGCATCGGCATCGACAATCTCGACAGCCCTGAATTTCTCGCGTCTTTCATCGATACGGTGGCGGCGGCCGGCTGCAGGACATTCATCATTCATGCCCGTAAAGCCTGGCTCAAAGGCCTAAGCCCGAAGGAAAACCGCGAGATCCCGCCTCTCCATTACGAGCGTGTTCACGCGCTGAAGGCGCAGTTCCCTCATTTGGAATTCATTCTGAACGGCGGCGTGACCTGTCTGCGCGCCGGTCTTGAACATCTTTCGCCCGCCTATGACCCGCCCCTTGATGGCGTCATGGTCGGCCGCGCGGCTTACGATACGCCCTACATCCTCGCCGACGTCGACCGCCTGTATTACGCTGGCACGGATCCGGTTCCGTGCCGGTCGGACATCTTTCGATCCTATGTCGACTATGCGCGTGGACAAATCGCCGCAGGCGTCTTCGCCCACCACGTTCTCCGGCACGCGGCGGGCCTTTTCCATGGCCGCCCCGGTGCGCGCGGATGGCGCACGGCCGTCATGGCATCGGGTCGCGAGGGTGAAAATCTCGGGGGCCTGGTCGCCTTAGCCGCGGATCTGGACGCCCAACGGGCGGAAGCGGCTTGATACTTTTGTTAAGGTATTGGTATTAAATAATATACTGCTTGCTTGTTGACGCGCTGCCCGGGGGAACGAGTGCCTTCCGCGCGTCCCGGCAAAAGGGAACCGACGTATGGCCGCGCCCACCGCTTCGCGATACGCCATCTACTACGCGCCCGAGCTCGGAAGCGCGCTCGACGTCTTTGGTCAGACCTGGCTGGGGCTCCGGGGGCGCGACGCTTTGTCCGCGGCCGTCGGCAAGTCGAGTCCGGTGTCCTTGGATCGGATCAACGAGTTCACCGACAGCCCGCGCCGCTACGGCTTTCACGGCACGCTGAAGCCGCCGTTCGAACTCAACCCCGCCAACCGGCCGGCCGGATTGATCGAGGCGGCACAGGTTTTTGCGCGCAGTCGCGCGCCCATTCAACTGCCGCCGCTCGAACTCGCGGTCATCGGAAAGTTCATCGCACTAACGCCCATCGCGGAATCCGCGGCGCTGGAACGCCTCGCGGCGGCCTGCGTGCGCGCCTTCGAGGGCTTTCGCACCCCCCTTAGCCGGCAGCAGGAAGAGGACTACAAGCTCAATAAGCTGACGGTGCATCAGGAGCAGATGCTCGAACATTGGGGCTATCCTTACGTCATGGAAGAATTCCGCTTCCATATTTCGCTCACCGATCGCATCGACGACGACGCCGAACGGGACGCCGTCATGAGCTTGCTTGCGACCCTCGCCACGCCCGTCCTCGGACAGCCGATCCTCATCCGCGACCTCGTCGTCTTCGCGCAGGACGGGCTCGGCCAGCCGATGAAAGCGATCGAGCGCATTCCCTTCGGCCGCAACGCTTAGCCGCCCCATGTTCCGGCGGTTGTTCGCAACGCTACAGCGAACGCTCTCGCGGTTTCGCTCCGCAATCAGGCAGTTCGCGGGAACGGCGCCGGAAGATACACATGCGGCGCGCGTGTATTGGGACGAGGGCATGGCCCTCACCCTCACTCATCTCATGCAGGAATCCGAAACCCGGGCCAGCGGCCGGGTTCAGGTCATTACCCTGGGAGAGTTTCGTTCCGCGATCGGCGAACTGTGGGAACGATACGAGCCGCGCATCCTCCTCATCGCCGAGTCCACGATCTCGCGCATGATCGGCCGCGGCAACACCTACATTCCGCAGGACAAGGATACCTGGCTCCTGCTCTTTCCCGCCTTAAAGGAATCCGAAGCGCTGAAACGTGCCGACGCAATTGCCGCGCGCATCGGCGAAAAACTTGTCGGCGCGCGCTTCTCCGAGACGCCGCCGCCGCTGCCCGAGGCCTCCAAACTCGACCTTCGCGGCGCGCTCAATGCCGATGGATCCTTGAACCTCGAGCGCGTCAAAGCCGCAGTCGAGAGCGTGCGTCAAGCGACGTCGCTCGGCCTTGGCTCGGCCAAGCCCGCGGTCAAGAAACCCGCAGGCGCCGCCAAGACGCCGGAGACCTCGACACCGGCGACACCGCCGGCAAAATCGGAAGTCGCTCAGCTTACGGTCACGTTCCGGCCGGCGTGGAACGCCGAAACGCAAAGCGTGAATTCGTTTTTCTTCCGCGCGACCAAGCCCGACGGATCGGACGTCTACGGTCCGAACGGGCCGTGCCCGACGGATGCCACCGCCCTTGATCTTCTGGGGCTCGCGGCCCGCGCGTTTTCAGACATGTGCGAGCGAGGCCTGCGCGCGGTCCTCACCGTTCCCGTACCTTATCCGGCCCTTCACGGGCCGCAGCTCGCCGAGTTCCAGCGCGTAATTTCCAGCCTGCCGCAGCGCGAGCGGCTCTTGCACCTGAGACTCGAAGTCACGCACGTGCCCGCGCGCGCCGGCGCGGACTCCCTCGTACCGATCCGCGAGCTCTTCCGTCCTTTTACCCGCGAAGTCGCATTCCTCTTAGATCCGTTCCAACTCTCCGATCAGGTCCTCGCGCTAGATCACATCATGGTCGGCGTTGAGATGCCGCGCGGCGGCCGCCGCAGCGACGACGAGATCTTCCAAGCCATGCTCATATTCCGTCAGCGCGCGGGTCGCCGTTCGGCCTATGTCCTCGGGCTCTCCAGCCGGTTGCAGGTGGCCCACGCCGTAACCGCAGGCATTGCAGAGATTGGAGGAACGGGCGTTTCCGGCGAGCTCAAAAAGCTCCCCGATCAAGTCACTGTGATCCGGCGGCAGGACCTGCTCCTCTAGACAGGACGCGCGTTCAATCCCACTTCATTTTCGGATAGAATCGGCCATGAGATATCGGAGGTCTCCCCATGCGGCACCCACGCCTGTTGATCGCAACCGCGGCCGCCCTGACTTTTGCCGGCGTCGCCGCTGCCGCCGAGCCCGCGCGCAACGCGGCTCCCGCAAAAGCGGCCCCGGCCAAGACGACCGTCAAGCCGATCCATTTCAGAGACCTCGGCGGCGTGAAAGGCTGGCGGGCCGGCGACAAGGACACGATCGTCTACGTACAGGTCCAGGACAACTCCTGGTACAGAGTCGATCTCTATGAGACCTGCATGAAGTTTGTGAACGACAAGGGCTTGCGCTTCATCACCGAGGAAATCGAAACGGGCGAACTCTACAGCAAGGTCATTGCCGACAAGTACATTTGCACCGTGATCGAGATGACGAAGGTTGATGCCCCGGGGCCGCGTCAGGCGGCCAAGTAGCCGGTGCGGAGAAAGCCAGCGATGACATCCGCCGCGCGGACGGACGACGCCGTCGGCTGCAGATCGAAGGTTTCCTGAAATGCTTCGTCCTGCACCCGACGATAGTTCGCATGCGACATCGCGACATCTTTCAACGCCGTCGCCAAATGGCCGACGTCGTCCACCACCGGACCAAAATTCCAAAAAGCATAGTTGGCGCCGCCTTGCCAGCGCGCGCCATGGGCGTTCAGAAATATGCAGGGGCGCCGCTTGATCAGGAACTCGTACACTTGGCTGCTCACGTCGCCCAGATAGACGTCGGCGGCAAGCGTATAGGTCATGTCCACGGAGGCTGAGCTGCCGGTGTCGATGAGAATATGGGGGCACGCGTGGAACCGGCGCGGTAGGTCGCGCCGAAAGCGCGCGACCCAGGACTCCAGCGAGACATGCAAGCGCCGGCGGAAGAGCATCACGTGCGGCGCGAAGATGAGATTGTAGTCTTTGCTCTCGCGGAAGAAATCGAGCACATCGATGCCCATTCCATACCAGGACGAAAGCTTCGGCTCCGGATGAGGGTTGTAGAGGACGACCGGCTTGTCGTCGGGAAAGAGCTTCTTCCCCACCTTATGCTCCGCGCCCACAGCATCGAACTTGGTGTAGCCCACGACCGCCATCTGGTCGTCGCGCAGATGGCCCAGCTGGCGAAACCGCTCGCGTTGTTTTTCACCGGCGATCAGAACCAGATCGTTTCCGCTGAAGGTGCGGGTGAATCCGATGGAGCGGTCCCCGGCGCCGTGGTCGATACGGATGATCTTGAGATGCTCGAGCCCGCGCAGCTTCTTGAGGATGAGACTCGTGCCTTCCGTGACGATCAGCGCATCCAGCTTGGCGAAGAGAGTGCGGTTACTGAAAAGATTGTCGATCCGGCTGAAAGGGCTGACCTTGTCCAGCACACCCGCAAGCGGCCGGCGCCAGCGCGGGCGTTCAAGCTTGATGATCTCGACGCGCCCGATCAGATCCGGACCGCACACATCGATGACGGCCTCGATGAGCGCTTCCGATGTCGCGAGTACGGTGATCTGGACGTCGGCGTGGCGCGCGAGCATCTGCGGAATGACCACCGCGCTGTGGCGTACTTGATGCACGCCTTCGTGGTTATACAAAAACCCGATGCGCAGCGGTCGTCCCGCCGGCGTGCGGTTTGCGTTCGACAGAGCGTTCACGATGTGCGGGCGCGTACGCCTTCCCCTCGGCTCGCAAGAACTTTTTCGGCGATGGGGATATGTTCGGGCCGGTCCACGTCCATCGCCGCGACGGCATCATCCAGCAGGATGGGCTTGGCACGCAAGCCCAGGGTCCTGGACGCGGCGACGAAGGCTTTGTCGAGATCGAGCGCGCCCACGAGTGCGCGTAACAGCGTAAATACGCCAAAGTGGAGAATGAGTTGCCAGGGCTTCTTGCGCCGGCCCTCCACTTCCCGCCAGGCGCGTGCCGCTTTCGGTCCGATACCGGGCATCAAGGCAAAGAGGTTGCATCCGCTGACGCCGGTTCCGCCGAGGCGGATGAACGTCCGCTTCGAGTCCGGAAACGCCCGCCGGATATCGCTTTCGCGTGCAAGTCCAACGGCGGCTTCAAGTTCCGTATCACGGCGCACGGCGTCGCAGAACTGTCCGAGGGCCGCCACGCTCAAGAGCGGGTTGTCCGCGGTGGTCACCAGCGTGGCGGCCTCGGCGCCAACGCGTTCTACGACTTTAAGGACGCTGGCCGCAGGGCTGTCGGCGCCTTCCTCAAACTCGACGCGATGCGAAGCGCCGCGCTCGGCGAGAAGGGCTGCGATGCCGGCATGCCCGCTGAAGTCCGCAATCCCATTGGCGACGATCGTAATGCGATCTACGTCGCGTGAGGCGAGGAGCATCTCGAGCACGTAGGCGATCATCGGCCGGCCATTGAGCGGCAAGAGCGCCTTGCGCTTGCCCGGCGAAATCTGGGCGAGCGCGTCGTTTGGGCGATCGCCCGAGAGCAGTATGGTGTGAAACATCAATTTCAACGCCCGCTGAGTACCATGAGCGCCTGCTCACGGCTGCCGGCGCTGACCGTCAGAACGCCCCGTGCAATCCTAGGACCTTGCCGACATCCTCGCCCATGATGATGGCATAGCGGATATCGAATTCCTTCTTCAAGGTCGCCATGGCCTCATCGCGGATCGAGGGCCACAAATCTTTCGGGATAGCGAGGACCCCATCGTCGTCGGCATAGATGTAATCGCCGTTGTTAATGGTCACATCGCCGATCTTGATGGGCCGGTTCATGGCGTGAACCGTCCCTTCGTACTTGATGTCGTCGCAGTAGATTCCTTGGGCAAAGACCGAGAATTCAAGGCCGTTCAGTTCGACGGAATCCCGGGTAAAGCTGTCCACGACAGCGCCGACGGCGCCCGAGCGGATGGCGATGTTGGCGTTCAGGTCGCCGAAGTAGGCCCGGTCCTTCACGTCGTTCTGGACGACGATCACGTCCCCCGGACGGACGAAGTCATAGGTGCCGAGGGCGGTATAGATGCCCTTCCAATCGTCATTCTTCTTACGGAGCCTACGAAGCTCGAGCGTCTTGGCAACGCCGAGGACGGAACGGCCGCTGACGCGCCGGAAGCCGGGCGGAAACAGCGTCTTCAGTCCGCGCTCCTTACAGATGTCGGCGAGGAGCGATGCGCACAGGTGCGGGCGAATGGCGTCGAGCTGTGCGTTGTGCGCCGCGCGGTAGCCGGCCGAGATGCGTTCGGCGAGCGCCAGGTCGTCCGGCCAATTGACGTCGAAGGCTTCCTCGTCGTTGAGCTCGAAGAACTCGACCTTTTCACCGAAGCGGCGCTTGGGCTTCGCCTTGCCCTTGCCCCGCTTCACCATATAGAGCCCCATGGACTCGATGATGGTGTCGGGAAGATCGACCGAGTTCGGAATGCGGCCTTCGCCATAAACCGGACGGCCCTTCGCCCAGGTGTACAGCTTGCGCTTCTGTACGGCGACGAGAGAGTCGGCCGCCTTGTTGGCCTTCAACGCGCGAATGGCGCGCGTCATCGTCTCAGCGGTGATGAAGGGGCTGGTGCAGAGGCACTGAATGTAAATGTCGGCGTCGACCTTGGCGCACTCGTTCGCAAAAAGTTCATGGCCGTCGGTCTTGTTCGAGGCCAGCTTCGTGTCGCGCTTGAGGACCTTGATCGGAAGGTCCGAGGCCATCGCGATGATTTTCTCCGATTCCGTGTCGAGGTAGACGTCGTCGATCTCCGGACACGCCAGGAGCTGGATCAGCTTGCGCTTAAATAGGTACTCACCGTCGAGAATAACGGTATTCTTATTTCGAATACGGCTGCTCTCGCCCTTTGCCGGTACGAACGCAACGGTGCGCATCAGTCGCTCCATTCACTCTCGGAAAACGGGATAACTCGCCGAGTTTAGATTAAGACGAACGAGGTTAAGAGACCCCTAAAGAGCCCCCTTGAGGACGCCATGACACGTGAAGCTTCCGCCGCCGCCACGATCAAGACCATACGCCTCGCCGACTACACGCCGCCGGACTATGCCATCAAGACCGTCGAGCTTACGTTCGACCTGCAGCCCTCGGCAACCCGGGTCACGTCGCGCCTTGTGATCGCGCGCACGGCGCAGAAAGCTTCCCCCCTTGAGCTCCACGGCGAAGGTTTGAAGCTCATCCGCATCTCGATGGATGGCCAGGCTCTGGCGGCGTCGGCCTACCAGCTCACCGATGCCGGCCTCACGATCCCGTCTCCTCCCGCCTCGTTCGTGCTCGAGACAGAAGTCGAGATCAATCCGGAAGCCAACAAGGCTCTCGAAGGGCTTTACGTTTCCCAGGGTGTGTTTTGCACCCAGTGCGAACCGGAAGGCTTCCGTCACATCACCTACTTCCTGGATCGGCCTGATGTGATGGCCGTCTTCCGCACGACCATCCGCGCGCCGAAGAAGGCCTACCCTCACCTTCTCGCCAACGGCAATCCGGTCGAGAACGGCGAACTTGCCGATGGCCGCCACTACGCGGTCTGGGACGATCCGCACCCGAAGCCCTGCTATCTCTTCGCCCTCGTCGCCGGCGATCTCGCGCATATCGAGGATTGGTTCACCACCGCGTCGGGGCGCAAAGTTTGCCTGCGCATCTATGTCGAGCACGGCAAAGCCGCGCGTGCGACCTACGCGATGGAATCCCTCATCCGCGCCATGAAGTGGGATGAAGTCGCCTTCGGGCGCGAATACGACCTCGACGTTTTCAATATCGTTGCCGTCAGCGACTTCAATATGGGCGCGATGGAGAACAAGGGCCTCAACGTCTTCAACGACAAGTACATCCTCGCGGACTCGAATACCGCGACGGATCTGGACTACTACTTGATCGAGTCTATCGTGGGGCACGAATACTTCCACAATTGGAGCGGCAATCGCGTGACGTGCCGCGATTGGTTCCAGCTCAGCCTCAAGGAAGGCCTCACGGTCTTCCGCGACCAGCAATTCACCGCCGATATGCGGAGCCGCGCCAACAAGCGCATCGACGATGTCGAGGGGCTGCGCACCTCGCAGTTCCGCGAGGACGCGAGCCCCCTCGCCCATCCGGTGCGCCCCGACAGCTATGTCGAGATCAACAACTTTTATACGTCGACGGTCTACCAGAAGGGCGCGGAAGTCATCCGCATGATGCATACCCTCCTCGGCGAGAAGGCCTTCCGCGCCGGGATGGACCTCTACTTCAGCCGTCACGACGGGCAGGCCGTGACCTGCGACGATTTCGCGAAAGCCATGGAAGACGCCTCCGGCCGCGATCTCTCGCAATTTAAGCTCTGGTACAGTCAAGCCGGCACGCCGCGTCTCACGATCGAAGACCGCTATGACCCGGCGGCAAAGACGCTCACCCTCACGGTTGAGCAGAGCTGTCCGCCCACGCCAGGGCAGCCGACCAAGAAACCGTTCCATATTCCCCTCGCGCTGGGAGTTATCGGCGACGACGGCCGCGATCTGCCCCTCGAGCGTGATGGTAAACCCGTCGAAGGCGGGGTCTTGGAACTCCGCCAGCCGAAAGAGACCTTCGTCTTCTCCGGCGTGACTGCCTCGCGCCCCCGCCTTTCCCTCAATCGGAGCTTCGCGGCGCCGATCACCGTTCAGAGGCAGGAATCGGAGGAGGACCTCGCCTTCCGCATGGCGAAGGACTCCGACCCCTTCAACCGGTGGAACGCGGCGCAGGATTTCGCCTGCGGAATCATCCTTGCCGGAGTGACGACGGCGCTTGCCGGCGGCACGCCGAAAATCAGCCCGCTCTTCCTCTCGGCCGTCGGCGCCATCGCGCAAGACGACAAGCTCGAGCCCGCGTTCAAGGCCTCCGCGCTTGGACTTCCGGCCGAGGACTACCTTGCAAACCGGATGTCGGAGGAATCTCCTCTCCACCTCCACCAGGTCCGCAAGCAGGTTCGCCGCGCCATCGCCGAGGCTTACGCGGACGACTTCCGCCGGATCTACGACAGCCAGCGGGTCAACGCCCCTTACGTTCCCGATGCGGGCGGAATGGGCAGACGCCTGCTCAAACTGACGGCGCTTGGCTATCTGGGCGCTCTTGAAAGCCGCGACAGCGTCGCGGTGGCAAAAGCGCAATTCGACGGCGCGGACAACATGACGGACCGCATGGACGCCCTCGCGGTTCTCAATCAAGTCAGCGTTCCGGAACGCGAAGAAGCGTTGGACGCCTTTTACAACCGGTTCAAGGACGATCACCTGGTCGTGAATAAATGGCTTTCGGTGCAGGCCGCCTGTCCGCTTCCGGGTACGCTTGCAACCGTGCGGCGGCTCCTCACACACCCCAGCTTCGATCTCAAGAACCCGAATAAGCTGCGCGCGGTCGTCGGTGTTTTCAGCCTGACGAATCCCGCGAATTTCCACGCCTCCGACGGCTCCGGCTATGAGTTCCTGGCGGACCAGATCCTCGAAATCGACAAGTTCAATCCTCAGGTCGCCGCG
Source organism: Fidelibacterota bacterium (assembly GCA_945903705.1). Taxonomy (GTDB): domain Bacteria; phylum Pseudomonadota; class Alphaproteobacteria; order Rhodospirillales; family Rhodospirillaceae; genus SHVO01. Next base: position 12,031 of record CAMDOZ010000094.1, read on the forward strand.
CGCATGGTGCCGCCGCTCGGACGCTGGCGCAGGTTCGATGCCGCGCGTCAGACGCTGATGAAAACTCAGCTGGAGCGGATCGCGGGAATGACTCAGATTTCCCGCGATGTGGCGGAACTCGTGATGAAGAGCCTCAGCGGCTGAGATCCTTCGCGCGGAAAATTGTTACCGTCTGTTACTAACGCGCTCGTGCCTTGACTTGAGGACGGCTCCCGCTATGAGAGCCTCCGTGCACATGTCATCACGAGGAGCTAGTACGTTGTCACTTTATAAGAGGGCTTTGATCGGCTTTACCGCGATTGCGTTCGTTTCCATTTCCACTGGCGCTTCGGCTGCTGACGCGGCGCGTGGCGCACAAGTCTATGAAGAGCAGGGCTGCAACGGTTGCCACGCTCCCAAGGAAGCGCTTGTGGGGCCGCCGCACTGCGGCGTCGTCGGCCGCAAGGCGGGCACGCTTGAAGGTTACCCCTATTCCGAAGTCATGAAGGACTCTGGTCTCACCTGGGACGAGAAGACCCTTCACCAGTTCATCGAATCGCCGCTCTCGTTCCTGTCGGGGAGCAACATGGGCTACGCCGGTCTCTACGACGAAAAGGATCGGACGGACCTGATCGAGTTCTTGAAGACTCAGCGCGCCGCTGCCTCGCCCGAGTGCAAATAGGCGCTAAATCGGTTTAAACCGCTTCGCCAAAGCCGGAACGAACGATGGAGTCCGCGCGTGGATATCGATCCCGCGCGCGGACGCCGCGCTTAGGACATCTTCCATATCCTTGCAGTAGCTCCAGAACTCTTCCTCGTAGTTGCGCTTCCAGAAGCCCGCATGGACACGGTGCGTGACGGCCATCTTGCCCATATAGTCGTCTTCGTTGGCGTGGGACCACGGCTTCGTGGCCGCCGCGAAGGACATGCCGTCGCAGCCGTAGATATCCACCTGGCGTGAAATCGTGCATCCGACCGGCAGGACTAGCATCGTGAAGATGTTGGCCGTCGCGGCCGTCAGGAATTCCTTGTCGAGCTCAATGTTGAATTGCGGGCGCCGGTCGTTGCCAACACCGATGATGCGATCATGGGCCGCGGGCGGCAGCACCTCGCGGAAGTAGGGCACATAACCAAGTTGCGTAAAGAGAAAGCGGCCCTCGACCTCCATCGCGCGCGCCATGTCGGCGCGGAAGCGGCCCGCATAGAGCGAAACACCGCAGTGCTGGACCGGATCACCGCAGAACATGAGCTGCGGCTTCAAGTAGGCGAGCGCGGCCGCGTCGCCGATGGTCGAATTGCA
>CAMDOZ010000095.1 GCA_945903705.1 Fidelibacterota bacterium
ATGCCTGCTCTGACTTGCCGTATCTGGAAGCCGGCGAAAGCTCCCACCACCCACTGCATACGGCGGTGGCGCATCCTGAGCACGTAATCGAATGGCTTTGGGACGTTCGCGAAGGGTTTAGCGCCCACGACAACGATGATCCTCAGAAGCGCCCGCACTCGGGTTATAATACGACTTACAAGAGGCAGGTTTGGAGCGAGCCGGGATCAACCTTGCAAACCACTTTCGGGATGATCTCGGGATGCAGAAATGTGCATCCAATTGCCACTCGTTCCCTGACAATACGCGAGGCGGCGCGTATACAATCTTTTCCAGACGAGTTTGTATTTGAGGGAACGCAGGGGGCCATTCGTACCGCTTTGGGAAATGCAGTGCCCCCCCTGTTGGCTTATTCAATCGCGCGGCACATCGCCACGGATGTTCTAAATCTTATAAAAGTACCCCGCCTCTAAATTGAACTGAAGTTGCTCGGGATGCTGGGCTTGCCCACCTCGTTGCATCTGCACAACACCAAATCGCGGAGCGAGGTGAGTAACTCCCGGGGGGTCTTTGTGGCTGCCCTTGCGAACCGAATACTCCCTCAAGGCAAACCCTTGGTAACGTCGGGAAAGCCCTATCAGTCCATCTATTGCGTAAACCGCAACCTCCGTCTGCTCCCAACTCGGTGAAGACCGGGTCTTAAAGTCTGGCACGAAAGGATCGTCGATATACGCCTTCTGCAGTAGAAGCCGCGTAATGTCGTCCTGGTGGCGAGCGAGTGTGGTTTCCCATTCTGATCTAGCCGCGTCTCCAATTTCCTCCCAGAAAAAGCGTCGTGGATCGACCTTACGACCGCGCATCCGCGCGGGCTCATCCAGAGGCCGGTAGCCGTCGTCGCCGCAAAATCGTCTCAGGCCCGCAAGCGCAACGTCGCTAACCACAATTCCATTATCTCTAAGTAGCTTCGTAAACCCACGAGCGGTAGTGAAATACAGTTGTGCGTTCGTCGGAGTGCGATTGTTGCATTGCTTTGTGGACACGCCAACAGTCGTGCTTTTGCCATCTGCGAGCGCAAGAGTGATTACTAAGTCGCTCTTGCAACGCCGGACGTTTGCGCCATTGATTGTCAACCAGCGTTGGCCTTCTTCTGATGTAGCAAGGGCGCCTGTTGATATCGCTGAAGCTGCCAGTATCGATTGACTTTTGTAATAGTGTGCAACATAGCGAACCAGCCCGAGAGCCGGGTCGCCAGTGAGAATATGCTGGTCCCCCGGAGGTAAGGCCTCCAAAGGATAGACCGCGCCATTGATCGAGGTTGTCATGCTATCTTCGAAGGCATGCCCTGCCTTGCGTCCAAGCACCCCGGCCTGGATTTGTAGAGCATGAATGTTATCGACGGGTTTTAGCGCCATGCTTGTACACGTCAGTTAACTGAGAAACGGACGTTTCAAGCCCTTCGGAAAGGCGCAACAAGTTCAAGAACGAAGGATTTCGTTTGCCGCGCTCCAACATGCTTATGTAGGTGCGATCAAACTTGCAGCGACCGGCTAGCTTTTCCTGAGATAGACCGAGTACTTCGCGTCGAGCGCGGATGGCCTCGGCTAAAGGGATGAGGAGTTTTAGCATTTTGCGATTCGACTTTCTTGTTGCTTTGGCGTCTACGGACAATTCGTCACATCAAGAAAATAATTCGACAAGGCTGTACGTTCTTCCCGCCGAGGCAAGGAAGGCTGGGACGAGCAGCCTCCTAAGCGCTTTCTTGAAATGCCGCCACCTACGCCTTGCGACCAATTCAGAACTTAGGGTTTTAGGGGATGTTCCGCGAGCGGAGACGAAGTCTCGCAGACAAGATCGATCAGAGGTCGAGCTTCGCCGTCTTGATCAGCTCAACATTGTCTTCGATCGTATAGAGGTTGTGATAAACCGTGTCCTTGAAGAAATTGTACTTCTGCTCCCAGGTTGAATCGCGGCGCTTGCCGCGGTTATCCCAAAACCGCCGCCGCCATTCATTGAGCTTGATCTGCCAGAAGCACACGATCATCCCGATAGCACGATAGTGGACCTCCACACTTTCGCGCATGGACTTGAATTTCTCCGGCGTGATGTCGTCAAAGAATTTCTCGACTTTGTGAAACTGGTCGAAGTAGCCGTTCAATGTCAGGATGGTCTGCCGGCCGGCGTTCATCGCCTCCGTTGTTTCTTCTCTCATGCCGGGAAACCGATTCATGAGCGCGGTCTGCTCATGGAGTTTCTTGACGTCGACCAGCAGCTCGCGAAGGTCGGGCAGTAGACTGTCATAGACCCGCTGGTAATAGGAGATCGCCAGGATGATCTCGCTGAGCTTCGAGATATAGACGACGATTTCCGTGGGCTCGATCCGCAGCTTCGAAGAGATCTCGATGAGATTTTTGAGGACAGCGCCGCGATTGACGCCGTCCTCAAGAATGCTCGAGAGCGACGAACGCCCGGTGACCTTGACCTCGGTGCCGTCGAGAATCACCTTCAGCAGCCCGCGGGAGTAGTTGTTCATATAGCCCTGAAGCCGCTCCTGCTCCTTCGGCGGCAACTTGATCTGCTCGAGCTCCGCATCCGACATGTAGTCGTTGAGCGCCGCCCTAACGGAGTAGACATCGAAGCTTCGCGCGCTCATCAGCGAGACGAGACGTTGCCTGTCGTGCGTACTCAGTCCGATTTCGTTGATGACTTCGGCCGCCGTTCGAACACCGATGCCGACTCCGTCGGCATTGAACATGTCCACAACCGGCTTCAAGTCGTGCAGCAAGACGATCTTCGACCGGCTCAATGTCTTGCTGTCGAAGATTTGCCACTTGTTGAGCGGCATCTCGAAGAAGATGTCTATGGGGTCGGTCTTGGCCGCCATCGGGGGGTGGACCTGTGCAACGTACTCGGACCGTCACATCATTTTCCGAATCGAGGCACTAGATCAAATATTTAAACGTCCTTTTCGGGCGTTAATCGCCGAAAGAGAGGCATATTGACGGGGGTGGGGCAGCGGGCCACTGTTGGCTAGTGGAGCGGATTTGACATTCGCTACCGAACTTGCCGCACCCCTGAGGAGCGAATGTCAAATCCAAAGCTCCACTAGATTCAATAGATTTCTAGTGGTCCTTTGATTCTAACATTCGCAATCCTGCGCCGCGAACCGGGGTGCGAATGTTAGAATCGGACCACTAACCCGGGCCGAAAGGCTTCCTCGCAATAGGACTTCTGGGGAACGTAGGGGAATGACGGCCGTCGCACAGCTCGCCGCGCCTACGCCAGCGGTCAACAATGATGCGCTGATACAGCGCCTCGCCGCCCTGAGCGCGGAATTCGGTGAAGGCCTCGCAACCAGAATCCAGGAAGTTCGCCGGATTTGGGGCCTGATTCCGTCGGCACCGTCGAGCGAGGAAGCCCTCTCGGCTCTCGTCAAGATTCACGACATCGTTAACACGCTGGCCGGAGCCGGCAAGAGCTTTGGGTTTCCGCACATCAGCACGGCCGCGGCGCCGTTGGATGGCCTTTTCCGCCTTGTTTCCGAGCAGACCGAAAGCGGCCATGCCGAAACGCTCTCTACCGAGGAAGTCGCTCAGATCGAGATGCTGATACAGGCGCTGGAAGACGCCGCCTCGACGCCTGGACAAGCCATCGACCTCGAGGACATGGCCGGCGCCCCGACAGCCGCCGAAACGCCCCAACGCTCGACGTTCGTCATTGTCCTCGCCGGCGTTTCCGAGTCCGACAACGCACATATGCGGGATGCGCTAGAGAGCTTCGGCTATCGCGTCCAGATGATAAGGACCTCGGAGGAAGTCCCCGACGAGCTCGCACGCGGCGAGCGCGGGATCGTGCTAGCCGACATCTCGAACGGCGACGAACATCTGGCGCTCATGCGGCGCAACATGGCGCTGGCGCACTTGCCGCTCATCCTGTGCTCCGGGCAGACCGGGTTCGCCGACCGCCTGAACGCCGTGCGACACGGCGCTACGGCCTTTCTCGCGAAACCCTTCGAACTTGAGCAGCTGGTCGATTGCTTCGGCAGCCTCGAAGAGAGCGACTATGAGCGGCCCTACCGCGTCGTTATCGCGGAAGACGACGGGCCGCTATCGTCGTTCTATCAGGCAACGCTCGAGCATGCCGGAATGGAAACGCGTGTCATCCGCCAGCCCTCCAAACTCCTCGATACGTTGTCGGGCTTCGATCCCGACATCATCGTCATGGACTTATATATGCCCGAGTGTTCGGGCCTCGAGCTCGCCCAGATCGTCAGGCAGTTCCCCGCCTATACGACCATTCCCATTCTCTTCTTGTCGACGGAATCGCGCCTCGACCTGCAACTTCGCGCCCGGCACCTCGGAGCGGACGATTTCCTGCCGAAGCCGTTGCAGCCGGGGCAGTTGATTTCGGCCGTTACCAGTCGCGCCAACCGGTATAGGGAACTCAAAAAACTCACCGACCGCGACAGTCTCACAGGGCTTCTCAACCACACCAATATCCTGCGCAACCTGGAGCGCGAATTGAGCGTGGCGAGCCGTACGCAGTCTCCGGTTTCCTTTGCCATGATCGACATCGATCACTTCAAATCGGTCAATGACACATATGGTCACGTCGTCGGCGACCAGGTGATCTTGCACGTGACCCATCTCGTGCGAAACCGCCTCCGCCGGGTCGACTATGTCGGTCGCTACGGCGGCGAGGAATTCGCTGTGGTCATGCCCAGCACCGATGCCGCAGCCGCAAAGGAAGTCATGGACAAGCTGCGCGAGGCTGCCCACGAACTCGAGCACGAGTCCGAACAAGGACCGTTCCATGTCACGTTCAGCGTTGGAGTTGCCACCTATCCCGCTTTCAAGACGGTATTGGACCTGACTCAAGGGGCGGATGACGCTCTTTACAAAGCGAAGCGCGGCGGCCGCAACCAGGTCGTCATTGCCGATGCCGGGCCATAGCTGTTGGTCCCTGTGCACTCGTTATGACCGACGCTCCGGGCGACATCGACATCATCGAAAAGCGAACCGTTTTTCAGGGATACTTTCGCATCGTTTCCTACACGCTGCGCCACGCCTTGTTCGGCGGCGGCTGGAGCGGGACGATGAAACGGGAAGTCTTCGAACGCGGCCATGCGGCGGCGCTTCTCCCTTATGACCCCGTCCGCAGGCAATTCGTCATGTGCGAGCAGTTCCGGGTCGGCGCTTACGCCGGGGGCATGAATCCTTGGCAGCTGGAAGTCGTGGCGGGGATGATTGAAGAAGGAGAATCGCCTGACGCCGTCGTCCGCAGGGAAACGGAAGAAGAAGCCGGACGGACGGTTCTGGACCTCTGGCCGGTACAGCGCTATCTCGCCAGCCCTGGCGGAACGTCGGAGACCATCTATCTTTATCTCGGACGCATATCAGCCGAAGGCGCGGGCGGCATCTTCGGTGTCCCCGGCGAGGACGAACATATTCGCGTGAAAGTGATCGAAGAAGAAGAGCTGAAGCAACTTATGGACAAGGGAGAGCTTACGAACGCCGCCACGCTGATTGTGGCGCAGTGGTTTTTCCTCAATCGCGAGCGCATTCGCGCTTCGTGGAAGGCATAGAATATGAACGGCACGGCAAGCGACGCGCTGGTCGAAACCGACTGGCTTGCGAAACACTTGAACGACCCCAATATGCGGATTCTCGATGCGAGCTATTTCGTGCCGGGCGGCGTCGAACCTGCGCGCAAGCAGTACATGGAAGGACATATTCCAGGAGCCATATTTTTTGACATCAACGATGTCGCCGAGCCGAACGGCCCTAAGGAACACACCTTTCCGAGCGCCGAGGTTTTTGCCGCCAAGGTGAGTGCGCTCGGGGTTAGCAATAACCATCATGTCATTGCCTACGATCATCTAGGTGGCACCTGCGCTGCAGCCCGCGTCTGGTTCATGTTTCGTGCATTTGGCCACGAACGCGTGTCCGTGTTGAATGGCGGGCGTACGAAATGGGCTTCGGAAGGCCGCGCCATGACACAGATCGTTCCGGCACTCCCTCCCGCGAAGTTCAACCCGGGTGCAGCGCCCCGCCTTAAGTCGAAGGGAAACATGCGTGCCAACGTCGATGCCCCGGAATTTCAGGTGCTCGACGCACGCGGACAAGGCCGATTTGAAGGCACCGAGCCGGAACCGCGGCCAGGCCTGCGTTCCGGCCATATCCCCGGCAGTCTGAATCTTCCATTCCTGCAGCTGATCGATGCGGATACGAAAGTCTGGAGAAGCACAGACGCCATCCGCGAGCGTTTCGCGGCGGCCGGGGTGGACTTGTCGCGGCCCCTTGCGACCACCTGCGGCTCGGGCGTGTCTGCCTGCACCCTTGCGCTGGGAGCACACCTCATCGGCAAGTCGGATGTGGCGATTTATGACGGGAGTTGGATCGATTGGGGAAGCGATGCCACGGTGCCCGTGGTCACAGGTCCGGCGACGCGGAAGTCCTAACTAGTTCATAGAGGTGGTCGCATTTTCTTCGGCGAGCCGCGCCGGCGAAGGCCGGCATCTTAAAGATGCGCGCCTTCGCGCGCGCCACCTCGCCGGAAAATGCTTTAGGGCCGCGCGAACTTCTGCGCCCTGAGGTGCAGCGCCTCGGCGAGGCCTCGTTGCAGGCCGGCAGCGAACATCATTTCGGCGACCAGAAATCCCGGGGCCATGAAAATCTGAAGCGTGTTTACGGTGAAGGCCGGTCGGCGACCTTCGTACACATGACCGACGAACTGAACCGCCCAGCCCGCGACGAAGCAAACGGCCGTCACCAGCCAGCGCGTCATCGGGTCCATTGCCGCGACACTTGCCGCCGCGAGATAGAGCGGCACGCAAATAATCAGGGAGAGAATGCCGACGACGGGCACTGCGACCAAGTAAGAGAGAAGAAGCAGGCCGAGGACAAGAATGGCCGCCGAGAAAGACTCTCCAAGGCGCACCTGATCCAATACGATCAGGATCGAAAAGATGATAAGGGGAACGCCCACGTAGTGGGTAAACTGGTTGCGCCTGTCCGTGTGATAGGCGGCGTACATCGCCAGCTGATCGAGGAACCAATCGCGAAATGCTCGGATCATGAGGCACCCGCACCATGTTGAGCCCTCATGTTAGCGCAACAGCGGCCAATCCACTATGAGCAATAGGCTCCACCTGCTTGGCCGCGCGGCCTGTACGTTTCCATCTTTTCGTCCAAGATTCCCTTGGCTCGGCTCGGATCTTCAAACCCTTAAGAACTTTATCCGCTTTGTGCCGCCGGATCTTTCGGCATATCCGCACCACCGGTTGCACTTGCCCTTGCGCGACGGCAGCGGCGACGCGTTATGGTCGCTCGTGAATATGCCGCGGGAGGACATCGGAAAGCCCATTGTTGTCCTGATCCATGGCCTCACCGGCGGCGAAATGAGCCGGAATATCCAGGCGAGCGCCGCCTATCACCTCTCGCGTGGATTTCCGGTGCTGCGCTTGAACTTGCGCAATGCAGGGCCATCACTTGGCAAATGTCGGCACTTCTACAATGCCGGACGCAGCGAAGATCTGCGCGACGCGATAGCGGCTCTTCCCTCGGAACTCGATGGCCGCAAACTATTCCTGATCGGCGTGTCTTTGGGAGGTAACCTTCTTCTCAAGGGTATGGCCGAACGTGCGGGCCTCGACCGCGTGATCGGTGCGGCGTCGGTCTGCGCGCCGATCGATTTGAAAGCGGCCCAGCGGCGGATCATGGAACCGCGTAACACCGTCTATCACCGGCACCTTCTCCGGTGGCTCATTCGCGATACGCAATGCATCGCCGGCGGCCTGCCGATGGCGGATCGTCTTCACACTCTTCGCACCATCTATGACTTTGACGATCAGGTCGTGGCGCCGATGGGCGGATTTGAGAGCGCGGACGACTACTACCGTCGCAGCTCGGCCGCCACCCTGCTGCCGTCGATCGAAAAACCGACGTTGCTGATCACCGCCGCGAACGATCCCTGGATTCCAGTGAGGTCCTATCTTGAACGGAAATGGCGGAGCGACGGCCCTCTCACCGTCGCCATTGCCTCGGGTGGAGGACACGTCGGATTCCATGCTAAGGGAAGCCCCGTGCCATGGCACAATCGTGCCATCGGCGCATTCATCGACTCATTGCTCTGATCCCCAAGTATGCCCGACGTAGATGTCGTCATCGTGAACTACCGATCGACCGCCCATACGGCCGCCTGCGTCGGCGCCGCACATGCGGCCGCGCGTGGGGACGGCGTCGCGGTGAATCTCGTCGTCGTGAACAATGGCGACACGGCCACAGACCTGGAGGCTCTGGTCGGGCCTCAAGGAGCGGCAACTTTCGTACACAATGCCGGCAATCTTGGATTTGGGGCGGCCTGCAATATCGGCGCGGCGCAGGGCGGCGCACGCTATGTCTTGTTCTTGAATCCCGACGCGCTCGTGAAGCCGGGCTACTTCAGGACGATGATCGCCTTCATGGACGACCCCGCCAATGCGCGGATCGGTGTCGTCGGCCCCGCCATTGAGAAGGAAGGGGGCGCGATTGCACAAACTTGCTCCCCACTCCCCAGCGTACCCGCCCTGCTGACCCGCTCGATCGGCTTGAGCCAAGGATTTCTATCGGCGCAGGCGCATACTCATAGCGGAGCCGTCGGCCAAGTCATGGGCGCCGTTCTCCTGGTCCGCCGCGCCCTGTTCGACGAGCTCGGCGGCTTCGATAAGCGCTTCTTCCTTTATTACGAAGACGTCGACCTTTGTGCGCGGGCGGCGGCAAAAGGCTATCTAACCTATTATCTGACGACGGCGCGCGCCTTTCATGCCGGCCGCGTCTCAAGCTCTCAGGATACGGGAATGGCGCTTGCGCTCTTCCTGCGCAGCCGGTTTACCTACGCCCGCCTGCATTTCGGCGTCGCGGCGGAGGTGCTTGTCGTTGCCACCAGCTTTCTCGCGGAGCTCCCGCTGCGCCTCCTGCGCACGCTCTTTGGTGGACAAAGCATCACTGGGATGGCTGTCCTTCGCGCCTATCGCCTTCTCTCCATCAGTCTCGTGTCGGGCGCTCACCTTGCGAGCCTCGGCGCGCGCGGGCGCGAAAGGTAGCCGCGCGGATGCCTAAAACCATCCTCGCCCTGACCCGGTACGATCGCCTGGGCGCCAGCAGCCGCGTACGCGTGCTGCAGTACATCCCCGCGCTCGAGAAAGCCGGCTTCAAGGTAACGGTACAGCCCCTCTTCTCCGATCAGGACCTACGCCAGCTCTATGCCCATGGCCGCAGACCGGCCGGCAACCTTCTGGGTGCGTTAAAGGCGCGCCTCGCGGCCATCCTCGGCAGCCAGAAACACGACATCGTATGGCTTCAACAGGAGGTGTTTCCATTCCTGCCGTTCGGCCTCGAAGCCGCGCTGCTGGCCGGCCGCAAGGTGGTCATCGATTTCGATGATGCTCAGCACCTTTACTATAAGGAGACGATGACGCGCCGCCTTTTCCACGGAAACAAGATCGAACGCCTGATGGCCCGCGCCGACGCCGTCGTGGTCGGCAGTCCGGTCATGGCGGAGGTCGCCCGCAGCGCCGGGGCAAGGAATGTGCGGCTCGTTTACAGCGCGGTAGACACGACCGCATTTCCGGCGCCCGCAAAACCTATTCACTTCACAGTCGGTTGGATCGGAACGCCGATGACGGCGGACCAGTCGCTTCACTTGGTTCGCGAATCTTTGGCGCGCTTTCTATCCGAGACTCAAGCTCAGGCGTTGTTTATCGGCATGGGTGAAAAGCAATTTCCCGACCTGCCGGGCGAACGCATTGCTTGGAGTGAAGCGGCGGAGCGCGAAGCCCTGCCCCGCCTGTCCGTCGGATTGTGCCCGCTGGACGACAGCCCCTGGACCCGCGGCAAGAGCGGCTACAAGATCATTCAGTACATGGCCGCCGGCAAGCCGACGCTGACCTCGCCGGTTGGAATCGCCGCCGATCTCGTTGAAGATGGCGTCACCGGCTTTCATTGCCGGACGGCCGATGATTGGTATCGGCGGCTGCGCCAGCTTCATGAGGATGGCAATCTATTGAAGGCTCAAGGAGACAGCGCACGTGCGCGCGCGGAATCACGGTACGACTCCGCCATCGCCGCCCAGGAACTTCCTGCAATCTTCAAGGACGTCTCGCGTGACTGAGTCGCTTGGATCGCGCCTGATCGCGATGGCTACGATCGCCACGATCCCGCTTATCGCGTGGAGCCGCGACGTTGCGGTCGTCACGCTCGTGCTGGCAACGCTTGGCCTCATGTCAGCGCCGCGCGCGCCGGTGAGACCGCTGCTCGTTGCGCCGGCAACGATGGCTGCCGCCCTTCTCTTCGCTTGGAGCGCCGCCTCCATTCTCTGGGCACCGCACCTGCCTTGGGAGACGTGGCTGAAAACGAGCACCTCTATCGCGCTGAGCATTGGCCTCGCCGCTCTGGTTGCCGTCCAAACGAGCGACAGAATCTCAAGACTGGCGAGTTTCGTCCTCTTTGGCCTCGTCGCCTTGGCGGCTCTGCTAACGATAGAGCGCGTCAGCAACGGCTTCTTTGTTGGGCTTCATCGCGAGGCGGAGACGGTCGCCCAGCGGCTGACAATACTTTCGGGCGGCTTGGTGCTCTTGTGCACCACATGTTTTGCTTCCGGACTCTTGCTCGCTCGGTACGTCGGCGCGCTCATCGCGCTGCCTCTTTGGACCTGCATCGTGCTGGCCTTGAGCCTTGCCTATCCCATGGATGCCGAAGTGGCCGCCATTGCGAGCGGCGCCGTCGTTCTGGTGGCGGTACTGACGTGGGGGCGTGCCGCAGCCGTCATCCTGATGACGCTGATGACACTGGGGATGGTGGGATGGGGATTTTTTGCGGAAAGCGCGGCGGGCGCCGGCTTGCATCATTGGCTGATGGCCAATGTCGATCCCAATTGGGGCTACCGCGTTGAGATCTGGAGATATGTGAGCGAGCTGATCCGAAACCGTCCGCTGGAAGGTTATGGCTTCGACGCCTCGCGCGTCATCGGACAGTCCGCCACACTGATACCTTCGTTCGAAGGTAAGACGTCGTTCCTTCATCCTCACAATGGAATGCTTCAAGTTTGGCTCGAGCTTGGATTGGTCGGCGTTGTCTTGTTGCTCGCGACAGCCGCGCTCGGCTTCCGAGCCTTCCTAAAGCGTAAGCCCAACCGACTCATACTCGCGGCCGTTTGCGCAACGGTCACGACAAGCGCCGTGATCTGGTCCTTGAGCTTCGGTGCATGGCAAGGATGGTGGCTCGCCGTGCTCGGACTGACGGCCGCCTGCACGGTCGTCGCCGTTCACTCGCTTGGCGGCGCACCGGAGACGAGACGTAAGCGCCTCCTCTTCCTCGTCACGGAATACTATTTCTTCGACGCCTTGAAGACCGAGCTGACCAAAGGCGCGCTGGATCAAGGTTACGAGATCGTTGTGGCCGGCCGCTGCCGGCCGGAGGATCTCGGCCGCGCTCCAAAGGGAATCACAGTCATTCCCTTCGCCTGGAAACGCTCGCCGTCGTTCCTGGTTTCAATGGCCTACTTCATCCCCGACCTTTTTCGGGTCGGCCGGCTTCTCAACGACGTGAAGCCCGACGTTCTGCACAATATCGCGCTCAAGCCGTCCGTCGTCGGCTCCCTCGCGTCCATGGGCCGCGACATCAAAGTCATCAATGCCATTCACGGCTTCGGATTCCTGTTCATGCGGCGCACGCCGCTTGCGCTGACGGTTCAGGCCGTCTGCGGCCTCGTCCTGAATTTGGCCTCGCGTTTCAACGATGGACTCGTTCTGGTGATCAATCGGCACGACTTGGCGCTCGTCCGCGACCGTATGGGCGTGCCCGCTCGGAACATCCGGCTTATGCACGGTACCGGGATCGACCTCGGCCGGTTTACGCCGCTGCCCGATCCGCCGCTTCCATTCCGATTCCTTGTGATCGGGCGACTCCTCTATATGAAGGGCACGGATATCGTGGTGGAAGCGCACCGCTTGCTGCGCGAGCGGGACCTCGCCGCCGATCTCGTGATCTGCGGCTCCCCCGATCCGGACAACCCCTCGTCGATCCCGGAGGCGACTTTAAGCGCGTGGGCTAAGCGGCCGGGAGTTACCTTCGCGGGCCAAGTCGCCGATGTGAGACCGTTCCTCGCGACTTGCCATGTGCTGATTCATCCCTCTCTCGGGGGCGAAGGGCTTCCCCGCGCTCTGACCGAAGCGGCGGCTTCTCAGCGGGCTTTGATCGCGACCGACATTCCCGGGAATACGGAGGTTGTCATTCCGGATGTCACCGGTGTTCTCGTACCACCCGGAAACTCCGCGGCGCTGGCCGACGCCATGCAGTGGATGATGGAACGCGAGGCCGAGCGCCTCGCCTTCGCGCGCGCCGGCCGGGCGATGATGGAAAAGGAATTTTCATCCGCCCCAGTTGCAGAATCTCATGCGGCTCTTTATCGCAACATTGGCGTGCTACCGGATTCCGGCGTCGCTACGTCAATACACTCGCCAAAATAACTCCGGCCAAGAAACTGTAGACGATGCTGCGCCAATGGGAGGCCCACCACTCAGTCGCGTTGTCCAGCCATTCCATCTTCGTATTCCTTAAAGATCCGCGCGATTGCGTCCTTGTCGGCGTTGCAGGACGCGAGCGCTTCGATGAAATCCTCGATGATCAGCGCCGCGTCGCGTTGAGTTGCCCATACGGGAGGGCGGTATGGCCCATCACTCGGCAACAGCAGCACCGGCGGAATCGCCGGCAGCGGCAGTGTCACGATGCGGGTCTGCACCTGGGCGCTCTGGCAGGCGGTCAAGCTGATCGCGAAGAACGGGAGCAAGCGGGCCGTCGGCGTCGGGACGCGCATCGATGATTTCCTTTCGTCTTGTGTCGGAGCGGATCCGCAGAGCGCGCGTGCGAAGCGCGTGAACGGCTTGGACGGCATCGATTTTCCTGGCAACGCTCGCCTGGGCACGCGCGATTTCGGCATTCGCATTGCCGACGGCGACAGCCCCCTTCAGGAGCACCTCGGCCGTCCGCGCACGTTCGGCGTAGTGTTCGGCTCGGAACCAGAACCCGACGATGACGGCGGCAAGCGCCACGCCAAGAACGGTCTTCCAGAGGAATGACGATAGAATGTTCATTGTGCTGCCTCCATCTCGCGCCACCACCTTTCGATGCGCGCGACGTAAGTTCTGGTCTCGTGAGCGTTCGTCGGACCGGTGACCAGGTGCAGGCATTCGCGCACCGCGGGCCACAGGCGTGCGCCGCCGCAGAACCTCTGGGCCTTCAGGATATTGCCGGCGCCGGCGTTATAGGACGCCTGCGC
>CAMDOZ010000096.1 GCA_945903705.1 Fidelibacterota bacterium
GGCGGCAGCGAGCTGCTTGGCGTAGCGCTTGCGGTCGTTGACGTCGAGGAAGCGCTTCCGGAGGCGGATGGCCTTCGGTGTGACTTCCACGAGCTCGTCGTCCTGGATGTAGGCGATGGCTTGCTCGAGGGTCATGATGCGGGGCGGCGGCAGGTCTTGCTTGTCGTCCTTCATCACCGTGCGGAAGTTGGTGAGCGCCTTGGCCTTCAAGGGGTTCACTTCCAGGTCGTTGTCGCGGGTGTGTTCGCCCACGATCATGCCCATGTAAATCTTGACGCCGGCCGAGACGAACTGCGTGCCGCGGTCGATCAGGTGGAACAATCCGTATTGATTGGCTTCGCCGGTTTCGGTGGCGATCAGCACGCCCTGGCGGCGGGCGGCAATGGCGCCCTTGTAGGGACCGTAGGAGTGGAACAGGCGGTTAATGACGCCGGTGCCGCGGGTGTCGGTGAGGAATTCGCCGTGGTAGCCGATGAGGCCACGGGACGGTGCGATGAAGACCATGCGGGACTTGCCGCCGCCGGCGGGCTTCAGTTCCTGCATCTCGGCTTTGCGCATGGACATCTTCTCGACGACGATGCCGGCGAACTGCTCATCGACGTCGATGACCACTTCTTCCATCGGCTCAAGCTTCTGGCCCTTTTCGTCGGTCTGGAACAGGACGCGCGGGCGCGAGATGGAAAGTTCGAAGCCTTCGCGGCGCATCTGTTCGATCAGCACGCCGAGCTGGAGTTCGCCGCGGCCGGCGACTTCGTAGGCGTCTTTCTGTTCGGACTCGGAGACCTTGATCGCGACGTTGCCTTCGGCCTCGCGGTCGAGTCTTGCACCAATGACGCGGGTGGTGAGCTTGTCGCCTTCAAGGCCGGCGAACGGAGAGTCGTTGACCGAGAAAGTCATGGCCAGCGTCGGCGGATCGATCGGGCGCGAACGGATGGCCTTCGTGACTTCCGGCGCGCAAAAAGTATCAGCCACGTTGGCTTCGGCCATGCCCGCGAGCGCGATGATGTCGCCGGCTTCAGCACTCTCCACCGGAACGCGCTCGAGGCCGCGGAAGGTGAGGAGCTTGGTCGCGCGGCCCGTTTCGATGACGGTGCCGTCGCGGCCCAGCACCTTGAGCGGCATATTCACTTTCGCGATGCCGGTCTCGATGCGGCCGGTGAGGATGCGGCCTAAGAAGTTGTCGAACTCGAGCGTGGTCGCTAGCATCGTGAAGGGCGCGTCGAGATTGCGCTTGGGCGCGGGCACATGTTTGACGATGAGTTCGAACAGCGGCGTCAGGTCCTTGCGCTCGTCCTTCTCGAGATCGCACACGGCCCAGCCTTCGCGGCCGACGGCGAAGAGCGTCGGGAAATCGAGCTGCTCATCGGTGGCGCCGAGGTTGGAGAAGAGATCGAAAATTTCGGTGTGCACATCGTGCGGACGGGCGTCGGAGCGGTCGACCTTGTTGACGATGACGATGGGGCGCAGGCCGAGACCGAGCGCCTTCGAGAGCACGAACTTGGTCTGGGGCAGCGGGCCTTCAGAGGCGTCGACGAGCAGGCACACGCCGTCGACCATGGAGAGAATGCGTTCCACTTCGCCGCCGAAGTCGGCGTGGCCGGGGGTGTCGACGATGTTGATCTTTACGCCGTTCCAATGCACGGCCGTGCACTTGGCGAGAATGGTGATGCCGCGCTCGCGCTCGAGGTCATTGCTGTCCATCGCGCAGTCGTCCATGCGGGCGTTGGCGCGCACCGCGCCGGACTGCTTCAGGAAGGCGTCGACCAGCGTGGTTTTGCCGTGGTCGACGTGAGCGATGATGGCGATGTTGCGCAGTTCCATAGGCACATCCATTAAACGGAGACCGGGCGCTTTCGTGCGCTCGGGACTCCCAAAAGTCATGAGGCATAAAGAAGCCGGGCGCCTCTTTGGTAGGGGCCCGGCTCGCTAAAGTTGGCCGCTATATATACTTAAGGCCTTGGTTCTTCAAGGGTGCGGTGCAGCAAAACCCTGTCAATACGGTTAAATCCCGGCAATTGGGGTCAGAGTAAATCAAAGAAATGGAGTCTGACCCCATTAGAGGCCTTGTTTCACCAGGAGGTCGCGCAAGGGGACTTCCGGGCGGGCGCCCATGTGGGAGATGACTTCGGCGGCCGCCATGGAGCCGATTCGGGCGCAAGAGAGCAGCGGCCGGCCGTGGGTGAAGCCAAAGAGGAAACCGGCGGCGAAGAGATCGCCCGCGCCGGTGGTGTCGACCACCTTCTCGACCGGCGCCGCGTCGACCGCGGCCGTGGTCTGGCCGTCGAACACGACTGCGCCTTTGGCGCCCCGGGTCATGACCGCGAGCACCTTGGCGCCTCTTAGACGCTCAACGGCGGTCGCGAGGTCGCCCGCTTCGTAGAGGCGGAAGATCTCGTCCTCATTGCCGAACAGGATGTCGATCTCGTCCTTGATGAGCCCCAGGAGATCGCCGCGGTGGCGCTCGACCACAAAGGGATCGGAGAGCGAGAGCGCCACCTGGCGGCCGGCGCCTTTGGACGCTTTGGTCGCCTTGCGGATGGCGGCTTTCGCTTGGGGCGTGTCCCATTGATAGCCCTCGATATAAAGGACGTGGGCGTCGGCGACCTTCTTCTCGTCGATATCTTCCGGGCCCATTTCCGTGCAAGCGCCGAGGAAGGTGTTCATGGTGCGCTGGCCGTCGGGGGTCACGAGGATGTGGCACGTCGCCGTGGGCTTCGTGCCGAGGCTTCCGAGAAACTCGACCCCGCCGACCTTGATGTCGTGGGCGAAGACTTCGCCCAGGTGGTCCTTGCCCACCTTGCCGATGAAGGCCGGGTTGCCGCCCAGGCTTGCGATGCCCGCCATGGAATTGGCCGCCGATCCCCCGGAAATCTCCACGGCCTTGCCCATCCGGTCGTAAATGAGTTTCGACTGTTCGGCCGTGCACAGGGCCATGGTGCCTTTGACCATGCCGTGAGCGTTGATGAAGTCGTCGTTCGTCCGCGCAAGGATGTCGACGATGGCCGAACCGATCCCGATGACGTCGTAGCGGGCCTCAGGCATGAGGAGTTTCCTGTTCCGATTGATCTGGAGAAAGGCGAGTGTAACCGGGGCTTTAGACCACATTCGCTTCCGGCCATAAAGCCCGGCATGGTATGAATTTCAGGCCTTCTTAACCGTTTCCCCGCTACCGTCCCTACTATCCCGTGACCAAATCGGATCAGGACAAGGTGCTGGAGCAGGACAAACAAGACAGCGCGAGCGTGGACGCTGAGACCAGCCCACGGCTTGATCTATCGAAAACGGCGCGCGGCGGTGTTCGCCCGCCGAGCAAAACATTTGCCGCACGGCCCTCGAAACGCGGGCTGTTCCGGACCAGTACGCTGAACAGGGAGAGTTCGATGTCGGATAGGTTCAGTTCGGATCGTATGGCCGCCTTCAATCCGCAGATTCCGCGCAGGGTCGCCGACATTCCAAACCCCGCCGCCATGCGCGGCGGCGACGAAGCGGAAGGCAAGCGCCTCGTGGTCGGCAAATTGGTCCGCATCAAGGGCGAGATCTCGGGCTGCGAACGCCTGGTGGTCGACGGCCATGTGGACGCGACCGTCTCGGGCGTGAAGACCTTGGACGTGACGACCAACGGCACCTTCAAGGGCTCCTCGGAAGTCGACAGCGCCTCCATCGCCGGCACCTATGACGGCGATTTGAAAGTGCATGGCCATCTGGAAATCGCCGCCAGCGGCGTGGTCACCGGCAAGGTGAGCTATAAGACGATTGCGGTGGCCAACGGCGGCCGTCTCCAAGGCGCGATCGAGACGCTCTAACGTCTTTTCCTTTTCCGAACGGCTTTTTTCGCTGCGGCCCGCGAGATCTTCGCGACCGCCTTCACATTCTTTTTCTTTTGCATCACAGCCTGCGGTGACCCGGGCGGCGGCGTCTTCGGTTTGAAGGCGCAGAGGTCGGCAACCGTGCAGCGCCAGCATTCCGGCAGCCGCGCCTTGCAGATGTAGCGGCCGTGCAGGATGAGCCAGTGATGGGCGCCCTGCTTGAAATCCGTCGGCGTGACTTTCTCGAGCCCCTCTTCCACATGCAAGGGCGTCTTGCCCGGCGCGAGTCCCGTGCGATTCGAGACACGGAAGATATGCGTGTCCACCGCGATGGTGGGCTGATCGAAGACGACATTCATCACCACGTTCGCGGTTTTGCGCCCGACGCCGGGGAGCTCTTCGAGCAGATCGCGGTTGGCCGGCACTTCGTCGCCGTAGCGCTCGACGAGAATCTTTGAGAGTGCGATGACATTCTTGGCCTTGGTGTTAAAGAGGCCGATGGTCTTGATGTAGTCCTTGAGTTTCGCTTCGCCGAGATCGAGCATCTTCTGCGGTGTGTCGACCACCGCGAACAACGGCCCGGTCGCGCGATTGACGCCCACGTCCGTCGCCTGCGCCGAGAGCACCACGGCGACGAGCAGCGTGTAGGGGTTGAGATATTTGAGCTCGGTCTCCGGCTCAGGATTTTGTGCCTTGAGCCGCGTGTAGAACTCGACGACGTCCTTCGGTTTCATAAACCGAGGACGTCACGCATGGAGTAGAGTCCGGCTTTGCGCTTCTTCGTCCACATGGCCGCGCGGACGGCGCCGCGCGCGAAGACTTCACGCGAGGAGGCTTTGTGCGTGATCTCGATGCGTTCGCCGTCGGCGGCGAAAACGACGGTGTGATCACCCACCACATCGCCGCCGCGCAAGGTGGCGAAACCGATCTCGCCCTTGGGACGCGCGCCCACCTGACCGTCGCGTGTCTTGCGCGCGACCTTATCGAGCGCAACGCCGCGCCCCTTGGCCGCAGCTTCACCCAATCCAAGCGCCGTTCCCGACGGCGCATCCATCTTGTGGCGGTGATGCATTTCGACAATCTCGATGTCGTAGTCGTCCTCGAGCACGCGCGCGAGCCTTTCCGTGAGGGCCAGCAGCACGTTCACGCCGGTGCTCATGTTGGGTGCCTGGACGATGACGGCTTTCTTCGACGCGTCCTTCAGGAGGCGCTTGGTCTCGGCCGGCAATCCGGTGGTGCCGACAATGAGCGCCGTCCCGGCCGCGCGGGCATATTCGACATGTTTGGCGGTGGCCGCCGGTGTCGTGAAATCAATCACCGCATCGCACGCCGTAAAGAGCGCCTTAGCGTCGCTGGTGATCTTCACGCCGACGGGCTTCTGGCCGACAAGCGTTCCAAGGTCCGTGCCAATGGCCGGCGACTTCGCGATTTCGGTGCCGCCGCCGAGCTTCGCGCCTTTGGTGCGCAAGACTTCCGCAATGAGCATGCGGCCCATACGCCCGGCGCAGCCGACAATTCCGATCTTCATAGAGGTGGGCCCCGCAGGTCGACGTACTCAGTTGTCACCCTCGGGCTTGTCCCGAGGGTCCAGGGTCGCAAAGCGCTTGCCGTGCCGCGAGCGCAGTGCTTCCGCACGGACCCAGTTTCGCAATCCTGGGTCCTCGGAACAAGTCCGAGGACGACATTAGAGTTTGGGGATCGAGCGGAGCCTTACTCAGCCGCGTCGGTGAAGAACTCCTTCACCCGGTCCAAGAACGACGCGCTTTCCGGCGAGTAGGTCTTGCTGTCGCTTTCCTTGGCGAAGTCTTCGAGGAGTTTCTTCTGCTTTTCGGTGAGGTTGACCGGCACTTCGACCGCGGCTTCCAGGAACATGTCGCCGCGCGCGGTGGAGCGCAGCACGGTCATGCCCTTGCCCTTGAGGCGGAAGCGGTGGCCCTGCTGGCAGCCCTTCGGGATACTGACTTTCACGCGCCCGCCGTCGACGGCCGGTACTTCGACGTCGCCGCCCAGGGCCGCGGTATGCATCGGGATCGGCATGCGCATGAAGAGGTTGGCCCCTTCGCGCTGGAAGATGCGGTGCTGCGCGATGGCGAGGAAAATATAGAGATCGCCCGCGGGCGCCCCGTTGAGGCCCGCTTCGCCTTCGCCGGCGAGACGGATGCGGGTACCTTCCTCGACACCGGCCGGGATCGTGACGTCGAGGCTCTTGTCCTTGCGCACACGGCCCGCGCCGTTGCACTTCGCGCACGGGTCGGTGATGACCTGGCCGCCGCCCTGGCAGGTGGGGCAGGTGCGCTCGACGGTGAAGAAACCTTGCTGGCTGCGCATCTTGCCGGCGCCGCGGCAGGTGGGACAGGTGCTGGGGGCAGCGCCCCCCTTGCTGCCGGAGCCCTTGCAGGACTCGCAGGCGATCGCGGAGGGAATCTTGATCTCGGCCTTCTTGCCGAAGAACGCTTCCTCCAGCGTGATTTCCATATTGAAGCGGGTGTCTTGGCCGCGGCCCGTATTCCGCCCGCCGCCGCGCCGGCCCATGATGTCGCCGAACATCTCGTCGAAGATGTCGGCAAAGCCGCCGCCGAACCCGAAGCCGCCGTGCTGCCCGCCGCCGCCGCCCTGCTCGAAGGCCGCATGGCCATAGCGGTCGTAGGCCGCGCGCTTCTGTTCGTCGCGCAGGATTTCGTAGGCTTCGCTTAAGACTTTGAACTTGTGCTCGGACTCTTTATTGCCCGGGTTCTTGTCCGGGTGATGCTGCATGGCTAGCTTGCGATAAGCCTTCTTCAAATCGTCGGCCGAGGACGTCTTCGCGACACCCAGGACCTCGTAGAAACATTGCTTCGCTGCTGTCGCCATCGCGCGTAACTAAGAACCCGCCTGCCCTTGTGCAACACCCGGGACTTTTTGAATCCCGGGCGCTGTCCCCGGCTTTGATCCTACAGGATCAAAGCCGAATCTCTAATAAGTAAGCCGCGATCGGGCGCAAAAACCGGTGTCCACTTTTTGCTGATCGCGGCTTACCCTGATTATATCAGGTTACTTCTTGTCCTTGTCGACTTCTTCGAAGTCGGCGTCGACCACGTCGTCGCTCTTGGCTTCGGTTTCTTCACCGCCCGGAGCGCCGCCGCCGGCGGCGGCATTCGGGTCCTGCTTGTACATGGCTTCGCCCATCTTCATGGAGGCCTGCAGGAGGGCGTCGGTGGCCGCCTTGATCTTCTCGGCGTCGCCGGACTCGAGCACGTCCTTCACCGCCTGGATCTTGGCTTCGATGTCGGCCTTATCGTTGGCCGGAATCTTGTCGCCATGTTCCTTCAGGTTCTTCTCGGTCGAGTGGATCGCGCTATCGCCGTGGTTGCGGGCTTCGATCGCTGCACGCTTTTTCTTGTCGTCTTCGGCGTGAGCTTCGGCGTCCTTCACCATCTGCTGGATATCAGCCTCCGAAAGGCCGCCCGAGGCCTGGATGCGGATCTGCTGCTCCTTGTTGGTCGCCTTGTCCTTGGCCGACACATTCACGATGCCGTTGGCGTCGATGTCGAAGGTGACTTCCACCTGCGGCACGCCACGCGGCGCCGAGGGGATGCCAACGAGATCGAACTGACCGAGGAGCTTATTGTCCGCGGCCATTTCACGTTCGCCTTGGAACACGCGGATGGTCACGGCCGTCTGATTGTCCTCGGCGGTCGAGAAGGTCTGGCTCTTGCGCGTGGGGATCGTGGTGTTGCGCTCGATGAGACGCGTGAATACCCCACCTAATGTTTCGATGCCGAGCGAGAGCGGGGTTACGTCGAGGAGCAGGACGTCCTTCACTTCGCCCTTGAGCACGCCGGCCTGGATGGCGGCGCCGATGGCGACCACTTCGTCCGGGTTCACACCCTTGTGCGGCTCGCGGCCGAAGAAATTCTTCACCGTCTCCTGCACCTTCGGCATGCGGGTCATGCCGCCGACGAGGATGACTTCCTGGATTTCGCTGGCTTTGAGACCGGCGTCCTTCAGGGCCTTCTTGCAGGGCTCGACGGTGCGCTGAATGAGATCGTCCACCAGCGCTTCGAGTTTGGAGCGCGTGAGCTTGATGTTGAGATGCTTCGGGCCGGAAGCGTCCGCGGTGATGAACGGCAGGTTCACTTCGGTCTGCATGGAGCTCGAGAGCTCGATCTTGGCTTTTTCCGCGCCTTCCTTCAGGCGTTGGAGCGCCAACTTGTCCTTGCGCAGATCGATGCCCGATTCTTTTTTGAATTCCTCGGCGAGGTACTCGATGATGCGTGCGTCGAAGTCTTCACCGCCCAGGAACGTATCGCCGTTCGTGGACTTCACTTCGAACACGCCATCGCCGATTTCAAGGATCGAGACGTCGAAGGTGCCGCCGCCCAAGTCGTAGACCGCGATGACGCCCGCGCTCTTCTTGTCCATGCCGTAGGCGAGGGCCGCCGCGGTCGGCTCGTTGATGATGCGCAGCACATTGAGGCCGGCGATGCGGCCCGCGTCTTTTGTTGCCTGGCGCTGGCTGTCGTTGAAGTAGGCGGGAACCGTGATGACCGCTTCGGTGACCTTCTCGCCGAGATAGCTCTCAGCGGTTTCTTTCATCTTCTGCAGGATGAAAGCGGAAACTTCCGACGGCGAGTACTTCTCGTTGCGGGCTTCCACCCACGCGTCGCCGTTGTCGCCCTTGATGATCTTGTAGGGGACGAGCTTTTTGTCCTTCTCCACCATCGGATCGTCGTTGCGACGGCCGATGAGGCGCTTGATGGCGAAGAGGGTGTTCTCAGGATTGGTGACCGCCTGGCGCTTGGCCGGCTGGCCGACGGCGCGTTCGCCGTTTTCAGTGAAAGCAACCATCGACGGCGTGGTACGCGCGCCTTCGGCGTTCTCGATCACACGCGCGGTCTTGCCTTCCATAACCGCGACGCAGGAGTTCGTCGTACCAAGGTCGATGCCGATAACTTTAGCCATACTTTCTGTCCCTTCTTTTGAGGCCGACACCGCGAGCCCTTCGCTGGCGCTCTGCGAGTCCCCTTCTTATGTTCTCTCAAGGCCTTAGGTTAGGGGTGCGTCCCTTGCCCATCGGCCGTTCAAACCTGGGGCGGGATATAAGGGGGGGTGAATAGCCCCGCAACGGGCCAACTGACTCTTTCTGCACTGGTTTTTGCGAATTTCGCCCCTTGAAATCGGCCGTTTTGGAGCGTCATGCCCCTCAAAACCGGGAACCTGACCCTTTTCGAGGACTCGAACCCCGGTCGAGCGCTACCGGAAGGGGTGATTTTCCGTCCGAAGGTCGTGTCTTTCGCACTGCAGCAAGAATTGCTGGCGGCCGTACGGGCGATTGCCCAGGAGGCCCCGTTCCAGCATCCCCGCACCCGGGGCGGCGGCATGACCTCGGCCGCCATGACCAATGCTGGGGACGCCGGCTGGTGGAGCGATCGTTCGGGATACCGCTACATCACTCGTCAGCCGGACTCCGACAAACCCTGGCCGCCAATGCCCGAGGTCTTCCGCAAGGCCGTCGCTCACATCATAAATGGGAGCCCGTGGCCGGATTTCCAGCCCGACGCCTGCCTGATCAATTTCTACGAACCCGGCGCCAAGATGGGCCTGCACCAGGACCGGGACGAACGGGATTTCAACCAGCCCATCGTCACGATTTCATTGGGCGACGATGCGGACTTTCTGGTGGGCGGGCTGGCGCGCACCGACAAGACGGTCGCCCTGGCCGTCGCAAGCGGGGAGGCGGTCATCATGGGACCGCCGGGCCGGATGCTGTTTCACGGCATCCGGAAAATCTATCCGGGCACGGGCCCGCTTGCGGACCTCAAGGGGAGAATCAGCCTGACGTTCCGGAAGGCGCTTTAACGGCGAACGTCGTCATGACGACGCCCGTCGTCTCCTCGCCGCCGGCGGAGCGATAGAGCGCCCGCGCGGCTGTGTTGGAGTC
Source organism: Fidelibacterota bacterium (assembly GCA_945903705.1). Taxonomy (GTDB): domain Bacteria; phylum Pseudomonadota; class Alphaproteobacteria; order Rhodospirillales; family Rhodospirillaceae; genus SHVO01. The sequence goes on from CAMDOZ010000096.1 coordinate 9,727, forward strand.
CTCGGTCAGCACCCAGGCCTCGGAACAGCCTAACTCACCGGCGAGGCCGACGAGGCGCCACACGATGGCTTTTCCGACTCCACGCTTCTGATGACTTTCGGCGACGCCGACTTCATTGATCCAGAGCTGCGGCGGTTTGTCGGGATGGACGTAGTGCACCGCCGATCCGAAGCCGATCACAACGCCGTCGTCGATAGCGGCGCACAGATGATGGCGCGGGTCGGAGAGGAACTCAGCGCTGAGCTTTGGTTTGATGGGATCGTCAAATACGCCATCGGCGACCCTCTCCAAAACGCCGGCATCGCCGACGCCGAGGATTCTAATTTCCACTACTTCACCGCGCTGACGCGGAACACCGTCTGCGAGCCGTCGTCGGCGATGAGCAGGCTTCCATCCTTCGCAACCGCCACGCTGGCCGGACGCCCCCACACTTGGGGATTGTCCGTGCCGGTCCAGAAGCCGCTGGCGAAAACCTTGTAGGAATTGGCCGCAGGTTTTCCGCCTTTGAAGGGCACGAAGACAACGTGATAGGCGCGGGGCTTCGCGGCGTTCCACGAACCGTGCAACGCAACGAACGCGCCGCCTTGATACTCCGCCGGGAACGATGAGCCGGTGTAGAAGGCAAGGCCGAGGGGCGCCGAGTGCGAGCGGAAGAGAACGTCGGGCACGATCGCCTTTTTCACAAGGTCGGTGCGCTTCTCGGCATAGCCCTGCTGCGGGTTCGCGCCGATGTAGCTGTAGGGCCAGCCGTAGAAGCCGCCCTCGGAGACTTGGGTGAGATAGTCGGGCACGAGCTCGTCGCCCAATCCATCTCGCTCGTTGACGACGGTGTAGAGCGAATTGGTGGCGGGATAGAAGGCCGTGCCCACCGGATTGCGCAACCCGCTTGCAAAGGTGCGCCGATTGACAGCCTTGCCGCCTTCAAGGGTGAATTCCTGGATGGTCGCGCGCTGCTCTTCTTCTTCGGCGATATTGCCGCGCGAGCCCACCGCCACATAGATCTTGGCGCCGTCGGGCGCCAGCGCGAGGGTGCGGGTCACGTGGCCGCCGTTGCTGCCGAAGGCGCCGCCCTCGGTGATGCGGGTTTGCGCGGCGCGCGCCTTCGAATCGCCCGCCGTGTAAGGGATGCGCCAGATACCTTGGGTGTCGGCGACGAACAGCGTGTCCTTGCTGGCGGCAAGGCCGTAGACGGTGCTGAACCCTTCGGCGAAGGGCTGCACCGTTTCCGCCACGCCATCACCGTCGGCGTCGCGCAGGAGAGTCACTTTTCCGGGGCGCTGCTCGGCGAGCAAGATATCGCCGTTTTCGGCGACGAAGAGATTGCGGGCGTGGCTGAGGTTCTCGGCGAACACGTTCACGCGGAATCCCGCCGGTACGATCGGCATATTGTTGCCGCGGGGGATGTCGTTCGAAGCATTCGCGCGCGAGGGCGTCGCGTAGGGCTTGGCGAGGGCCTTGGCCGAAATTTCGATCACCGCGCCGGGGATCTGCTCGCGGCCGCTGTCGGATTGCGCGCCGACGTAAGTCGTCGCAATGACGCTCGCCACCCCGGCGGCGCCGAGCCCGAGGGAGATTTTCCAGAACCGCTTCATTGCCTCGCTCCTTGATATGGCCGGGACGACAACGAACGCACGCGAACTAAATTTTGGTATCGACGCCCGGAGCCGCAGCCGCAGCCGCCGGCGCTGCTTCGCGCTTCGGTCCACCGCGGGAGACCACCACCATGGCCGGACGCAACAGGCGGTCATGCATCATGTAGGCTTCCTGAAATACTTGAACGACTGTCCCTGACGGCACCGTGGTGTCTTCGACTTCCTGGATCGCGTTGTGAAGATTGGGATCGAAGGCCTGGCCCATGGAGGTCACGCGGCGCACACCCTGGTTATCGAGAATGGTGTGGAGCTCTCTTTCGGTGAGTTCGACACCCACGGACAGATTCTTGAGCGCTTCGTTGGCGGCGCGGGATTCGGGGGGTGCGGCCAGCAGCGCGCGGGAGAGATTGTCCGCCACCTGCAACAGCGCTTTCGCGATATTCGAAACCGCGTACTTCGCGTTATCGGCGACGCGTTTGTCGGCCCGCTTGCCGGCATTCTCGGCTTCGGCAAGAGCGAGCAACTTATCTTTCGTCAGCGCGTCGACCTGCGCTTCGAGCTCGAGAATGCGCTGCTGGGCATTGATCTCCCACTCGGTGGGCGCCCCTTCGGGCATATCCTGCGGCGGCTCGGTATCAAACGGTGGTTCAGCGTTGGTCATAAGCTACTCGTCTCTTTTCAATCTGTTCTTTTAACGGATCCTATTTACCGGTCCAGGATGCGTCCCACCAGCTTTGCGGTGTAATCGACCATGGGGATGATGCGCGCATAGTTGAGGCGCAAGGGGCCGATGACCCCGATGGCGCCCACGATCTGCTCGCGGGAATTCTGAAACGGCGCCACAACCATTGAACATCCGGCCATGCCGAAAAGTTCGTTCTGGGCGCCGATAAAAATCTGCACGCCGTCCGCTTTGCCGACGAGGTCGAGGAGGCGAACCATTTGTTCGCGGGCTTCGAGGGCATCGAACAATTGGCGGATACGCTCGAGGTCCTCTAACGCGGTGACGTTCGAGAGGAGGTTCGATTGGCCTTTGATGATGAGCGCGCCGTCGCGCTCGCCGGCCCGATCGCCGCTCCAGGTCGCAAGGCCCGCCTGTACGACCTTGGTGGTGAGTTCATCGAGCTCGGCACGGCCGGAGTCGAGTTCGGCGAGAATGCCGCTTCTGGCCTCGACAATGGTTTTGCCGGCGAGCCGCGCGGCGAGGAAATTGCCGGCTTCGACCAGCGCCGAAGGACGCAGGTCCTTCGGGACCTCGAACACGCGGTTCTCGACGTTGCCGCTTTCATCGACCATCACCACCAGCGCGCGGCCGGGCTTCAGGTTGACGAATTCGATGTGCTTGAGGGGCGCTTCCAGCTTCGGCGCGAGCACGAGGCCGGCGCAGCGGGCGAGACCGGCGAGCGCGCCGGTGGCCTGATCGAGCACCTCTTCGGGCGAGCGGCCCGCGGCCTGGCAGTGGGCGTCCAGCGCGCTGCGTTCGCTGGCATCCAAGCCGCCGACCTGGAGGAGGCCGCTGACAAACATGCGAAGCCCTGCGTCCGTGGGCAGCCGGCCGGCGGAGGTGTGCGGCGCATAGAGGAGGCCCGCGTACTCGAGATCGGCCATCACGTTGCGGATGGTTGCGGGCGAGAGCGAGCCGCCGAGCTTGCGCGCGATGGTGCGCGAGCCCACCGGCTCGCCCGTTTCGACGAAGGCGTCCACCACGTGGCGGAAGATCTCGCGCGAACGCTCGTTGAGGGCGACGACGCTATGGCTATCGGGTGGGATCATGATGGGCGGTATGTAAGACGGCGTTCCGGGGGCGTCAATGCGC
>CAMDOZ010000097.1 GCA_945903705.1 Fidelibacterota bacterium
AAGGCCGAAATCCCATCCTCGGTGAAGTAGCTGCCCGCGACGCGCCACGTGACACGATCCGATGTGCCGCCGGCGGCGAGTTTGCCGGAACCGGTCCCATGCGAGCCGCCTTCCACTTCAGCGGACGCCTCAATCGGTTTTGTAGGCTGTGTGGAGATGATGTTCACCACCCCGCCGATGGCCTGACTGCCCCAGAGCGTAGACTGCGCGCCACGCAGGATCTCGATACGATCGATATCGCCGGTGAGGAGGTTCGCGAAGTTGTATCCGCCGCCTGTGGAGCCGGGGTCGTTGAGTTTCACGCCGTCGATGATGACGATTGTCTGATCGGTTTCGGCGCCCCGGATGCGCAAGGAGGTGGTGCCGCCCACACCGCCGTTGCGCGAGAAGCTGACGCCGGGCATGCGGGTGAGCAGATCAGAAACCGCGACGGCTTGGGCGTTCTCGATGTCGGCGCGCGAGATCAGGGTCACGGACGAACCGATGGTGTCGAGCCTTCGCGGCGACCGGTTGGCGGCGACGACAATTTCCTCGAGGCCCGCGACGGCGCGCGCGGCGACATCGGGCGCAAGCGCTTGCTGTGCCAATGCGGGCGCCGAAGAAAGAATAGAAAAAAGACTGGTGGTGGAGATGAGCAGGCGTTTCACGGGTTTTGCCTTTCGTGACACGGGTTAAAACAACACCGTCGTCACGCGGGAAAACCCGTTCGCGCGGCGCACCCCGGCCGATCGAAAGACGACTGCAACAGGCAGGTCTCCTGGCTCGCGGATCATCGTCCGTTGCACGCCGCCTTCCCGGATCGAAACCCAGTGGCTTATGGCGTGCGGACTAGCCGCTTACAGTTGCGGGGGCAGCCCAGGCGTTACACCTGAGTTCCCTTTTCATCCTCGGAATGAGGAACCTGTTGCGCGGATACTGATATATGCTGCGGCGCGAAGGGTCAATGTAGAGGGACTATGACGCGAACCCTGGTCTTAGGCGGGGCCCGGTCGGGCAAGAGCATGTATGCGCAAACGGCCGCGGAAGCCTTTGCAAAGACGAACGGCGGCCAGCTGGTCATGATCGCGACGGCCGAGGCGCATGACGACGAAATGCGCGAACGCATCGCTCAGCACCGCAAGGATCGCGGTCCGGTGTGGCGCACCATCGAAGTGCCGCTCGGGCTATCGGCCGCTCTCATGAGTTTGCAGGAGACGGACGTCGCCGTTGTCGATTGCCTGACTCTTTGGCTGAACAACCTGATGATGACCGACGCGCCTATCCCGTCGACCGTCCAATCCTTGGCGGCGGCCTTTCTCGACTGCCGGGCGCGCCTGTGGGTGGTCTCCAACGAAGTGGGGTTTGGCATCGTGCCCGAGAATCCGCTCGCGCGCCTATTTCGCGACGTGAGCGGCCGTCTGCATCAGATGCTCGGCCATATTGCCGACGACGTCGTGCTCGTCGTCGCCGGTCAGCCGCTCAAAATCAAATAGTCACTTCGGATCGGGCCGCGCAAGATCGGATCGGATTGAATCAATCCGACCCGTCAATCTTGCGCTTGTTAAAATGATTGGGCCGCGATTCAACGCAAAACCGCTGCACACTTTTGCTATCGCGGCCTGGATCCACCGATCTCGCGGGGCTTGACGCCGCTGGGCGACGGGTTCGGCGGCGGGTTTTCCGGCGGTTTGATCACGGGCGTGCGCGCGCCTGTCTGCGGCGGCTGCGCGACGATCTCAGCGTCACCCGTCGGCGGCGGCTTGAAGACGCTGGGATCATCGGTCGGCGTGGGCGCAGGGGGCTTCGCAGGATTGGCGTCAGGGGCGGCCGGTCGCTCAGCGGGCGGCGGCGAAGCGGGCGCGCTGGAGGAGGCGCAAGCACCGCTACCAATGGCGACGGCGACAATCGTTGCACTCATCGCGAGTTTCAATCGGGTCCGCATGGCGCACCTCATACACGTGTTGCGCCCCCAGTGCTTATCTATACGCGCCGATCATGGCTAAACCATGCATTTGCCAAGGAGATGGTTAGGCGGAACATCGGTTGCAGCCCACCGTTGGTACTCCACACAGTGAGGTACCATGGCCAACGAGACACCCGACGAGAAAGAGCGCTGGCGCGAACAACCGGACGCCGATCCGAAACCCGCAACGCCGGAGATCGATCCAAAGCGCACGTTGCCGGATGAGGTCAGGCCGTCGCGGGAGCCGCGGCCGGATACGCAGCCGGAACGCCAACCGTATCCCGAGATCGAGCCGACGCAGCCGACACCAATGCCGCAGCCCGGCCAGCCGTCGCAGCCGACGGCCTAGCGAAGCGCTCTATTCCGGACGCGGCTTCTCGAAGATCATGAGATGCTGCCACGGCAGGTTGACGCTATCGACACTGACGAAGCGCAAGCCCACCGCTTCCATTTCCTTGCGCGCCTGTTCCACCGTCATCTTGTGGAGCAACTTGATCGGCACCTTGGGATCCTCGCCGCGATATTCGACGAGGGCGAGACGGCCTCCCGGTTTCAGCGACCACGCCATCGCCTGGCCCATTTCGCGCGGCATGGCGAATTCGTGATAGGCGTCGACGACGAGCATGAGATCGATGGTGTTGGACGGCAGCCGCGGCGTCGCGATGCTGCCGTGGATAACTTCGACGTTCTTGACCTTGCTCGTCTTTACGCGCGCTCTGATCTTGTCGAGCATTTCGGGTTGCACGTCGACCGCGTAGACCTTTCCTTCCGGAACTTCGCGGGAGAGGCGGAACGTGAAATAGCCGGTGCCGGCGCCGATATCCGCCACAACATCCGTCGGCTTCAATTTCAAGAGCGGAACGACTTTCGCGGTCCCTTCCTCGCGATCGCGCTCGGGGCGCTCGAGCCAGTCGGCCCCTTCGTGGCCCATCATGTAGGCGATGTCGCGCCCCATGTAGGACTTACCGATGCCTTCGAGGGTCAGCGCCGTGTTGCGATAACCGTCGTCGGCGGCGATGACCGTACCGCCCGCAACAAGAACGAACGCCGCGAAAGCTGTTAGAAGCTTCTGCATCGGGGCCTCCCTAAGTCGGCGCTTTCTCCAGCGCGACTCGATTGTCATGGAAAGCCGCGCCGCCGTAGGGCGCGGCTTGATCGGCACCGGTGAGGGTGTTGATCCCTCGCCCACCGACGTGAGCCTTGTTCGGCCAGATCGACTCCGCGATCAGCACGCCGCGGCGCACGCCATCGAAAAGGCGGGCATGGATGATCACTTCGCCGCGCACGTTCTTGAGCTTGACGAGGTCGCCGTCTTTGATGCCCTTCGGCGCGGCGTCGGCCGGATGGATCATCACTTCCGGACGCCCTTCCCTCGCCTTCGATGTCGGCGTCTCGGTGAAACTCGAGTTGAGGAAATTCCGCGCCGGGCTCGTTGCCAGACGGAAGGGATGTTCTTCCGTCGCCTCCTCGATTACCGGGAAATGATCGGGAAATTCGGGCAGTTTTTGCCAAGGCCCCATGGCGCCGTTGTTGACGGAGGGAACGCTGGTCCAGTCGGGCTTGAACTTGAATTTGCCGTCGGGGTAGGCGAAGCCCTTGAGATAGTGCGCGTCCTCGAACGGCGGCTGGGCGTCGATGTGGAGCTGCTTTTCCAGGCTGTCGAGACTGTCCCAGCCGGAATCCTTCAAGGTCACATCGATGAGTTCGCGTGGAGACATGGTGAATCCGGGATGCTCGGCGCCGACGCGGCGCGCGAGATCGCAGATGACCTCGTGGTTGGACCGGCACTCGCCGGGCGGATCGATGAGCTTCGCACCCATCTGGATATATTGGTGCCCGCCGCCGGCGTAGATGTCGTCGTGTTCCATGAACATGGTTGCCGGCAGCACGATATCCGCCATTTGCGCCGTCTCGGTCATGAACTGCTCGTGCACGCAGACGAACAGATCCTCGCGCGCGAAACCTTTCTTTACCAGCTCCTGTTCCGGCGCAACGGTAACGGGATTGGTGTTCTGAATGATCAGCGCCTTCACCGGCGGACCGTTGTAGAGCGCTTCTTTGTCGCCGGTCAGGACACGGCCGATCTGCGACTGGTCGAGCTTGCGGATCGTCGGGTCGATGGCGTCCTGCCCTTCGATGACGCGCTTGTTCCAGTGATAAATCGCGTTGTTGATGTGAAAGGCCCCACCGCCCTCATGCCGCCACGCGCCGGTCACCGCCGCGATGCAGGACGCCGCGTGCATATTCACGGAGCCGTTGCGGCTACGGGCGAAGCCGTAGCCGAGTCGGAAATAGGTGCGCTTGCGCTCGCCAACCAGTTTTGCGAACGCCTCGATCTCCGCAACCGGAAGGCCCGTGATCGCCGAAGCCCAGGCGGGGTCGCGGGTCCGCAGATGCGCCTCGAGTTCCTTGGGGTGATCGGTATAGCGATTGAGATAGTCCCAGTCGGCAAGGCCGTCACGGAACAGGACATGCATGACCGCACAGGCAAGCGCGCCGTCAGTGCCCGGACGCACCAAGAGGGCCATATCGGCCTGCTTCATGGTGGGGTTCATATAGACATCGATGACGACGAGTTTCGCGCCGCGTTCCTTCCGCGCGCGCGCAACGTGGGTCATTACGTTGACTTGCGTGTGAACCGGATTAGTGCCCCAGATCACGATGCAGTCGGAGACGCCCATCTCGCGCGGATCCGGCCCCGCGAGCTTCCCGGTTCCCGCAACGAAGCCGGTGTAAGCCGTTGACGTGCAGATGGTGGAATACTGGCCGGAATATTTTTTGACGTGGCGAAGGCGGTGAATGCCGTCGCGCATGACGTAGCCCATCGTGCCCGCATAGAAGTAAGGCCACACCGACTGCGCGCCGAAGTCGCGCTCGGCCTCGAGGAATTTGCGCGCGACGGTCTCCATCGCCTCGTCCCACGAGATACGCTCGAATTGGCCGGACCCTTTCGGGCCGACGCGTTTGTGCGGATAGAGGAGTCGGTCCGGATGGTGGATGCGTTCGGCGTAGCGCGCGACTTTGGCGCAAATCACGCCCGCCGTGTACGTGTTGGTCTCGGCCCCGCGCACGCGGCCGATGCTACGGCCGTCGATCACCTCGACATCGAGGGAGCAGGCCGACGGGCAATCGTGCGGACAGACGGAGGGGCGGTTTTCGGTGCGAAGGGATTGATCCATGGGCGCCATGATGGGGGACGGCGTCAGAAATGGGAAGACCGGGCCGGCTTAAGAAGAGTAATCTTGTGAAATGACGGATGAAGCCCATCCCTGCCGGGAGCCGCATCGTCTGGTGATGGCGGATCAAAGCCGCAGCGCCGCGCGGACGCGCCTCGTGCTCGCCCTTACGCTCGTCATGATGGTGGCGGAAATCGCCGCCGGGGTGATCTTCGGCTCCATGGCTCTTCTGGCGGACGGCTGGCACATGGCCACCCACGCCGCCGTTCTTGGCATTGCCGTTTTCGCGTACTCCTACGCGCGCCGGCACGCCGCCAATGCGGCTTATACCTTCGGAACCGGAAAGATCGGCGACCTCGCGGCTTTCACCAGCGCGGTGTTGCTCGGCGTTGTCGCCCTTTTAATGGCCGTTGAGTCTTTCGAGCGCCTCGCCAATCCCGTTGCCATCGACTTTAGGGATGCGATGGCCGTGGCGGTCGTCGGCCTTATCGTCAATCTCGTCAGCGCCTGGCTGCTGCGGGAGGACCATCATCACGATCATAGCCATGGGCACGACCATGACAACGGCCACCATCACGAGCATCACGACCATCAACGCGATCATAATCGCGAAGCGGCCTATGCCCATGTGGTCGCCGACGCGCTGACATCGGTTTTCGCCATCGTCGCGCTAGCGGCGGGCCTGATATGGGGCCTAACGTGGATGGATCCTGCGATGGGCGTTCTCGGCGCCGTCATCATCACGAAGTGGGCCTTAAGCTTGATGCAGTCCTCGGGGCGTGTGCTGCTCGACGCAACGCCGACCGGCGCGACAGCGAACGCCGTACGAAAGGCGATCGAAAGTGACGGAGAGTCCCGGGTCACCGACCTCCATATATGGAGGATCGCGCCGGGTCAGCTCGCGGCCGTCTTGACGATCACTGCCCGCAAGCCGCACACGGCCGCGCAGTACAAGGCGCGGCTGACAAGCATCAGCGGCCTCAGTCACACAACGATCGAAGTAGAAGAAACTTAGTCCTTACGCGGGACGGTCACGTCATTGGGATCGTGGTCGATGACCGGTGGTCTGCCCGGAGACCCCGCCGGCCGCGTACGGAGGTCCACCGTGGTCCACTTGATGACGCCGTTCTTCCGCAAGAGGAAGAGCAGGATCAGAACCACCGGAATGAAAATGACCGCGACCACGGCTGCGTAAAAGAACAGCAGCACGAGGCCGACAAGCGCGACCGCAAAGAAGGCGAGACGGAGAAGAAGCCCCAGCATTAGCCCCAGATAGGATGAGGTACGGGTTGCGGCAAGACCCTGTTACACGTCCTTACATGAGATTTTTTTCGTACATCCGGTAGGTCTTGTAAACGCGCCCGCCGATTTCCTCGATGGAGTGGCGCGTCTGGGAGTTGTTCTCCAGCACCCAGCTCATTTCACACACCGGCATGCGCATTTTGAGCGACATGTCGCGTACGCGCCCCATGGTCAGGAGCGCGAGGATCGAGCCCATGGGCTTGTTCTTGAACTCCGGCAGCACGCCCATGAAAGGCACGCGCGTGCCCGATGCAAAGGTACGCCGCGTCAGAAGGCGCCAGCCGAGCTTCGCCCAGCCGGTCGGCCAGAGACGTCCGCCGAGATCACCGATGAGTTCGTTCAAGTCCGGCAACGCGACGCACATGGCCTTGGGCTCGCCGTCGATGGTGGCGAAGGCGACGAGTTCCGGGACGAGCAAGGGCTTCATCTCACTCGCCATATGCCTGACGTCCGCCTCGGTCAGCGGAATGAAGCCCCAGTTGTCGGCCCAGGCCGCATTGAAGATGCGCACGATGGTCGCGACCTCTTCTTCGAAACGGCTTGTATCCAGAGGGCGCACGGCGAGGCGCTTGTCGCGGTCTAGCTGGCGTTTCAGCCACTTCATCTGCTTGCCTGGGAGAGCGGTATCCATCGGCGTGAGATAGGCAAGCATATCGATGACTTTGGTGAAGCCGGCTTTCTCCACCAGATCGCCGTAGTAGGGCTGGGCGTGACCCATGACCATGCGCGGCGGACAGTTGAATCCGTCCACCAGAAGCCCGGACTCCTCGTTGATGTTGAGGCTGAACGGGCCAAGGCAGCGGCGAAGCCCGCGATCCTTGAGCCACTGCCCGGCCGCGGCGAACAGCGCATCGGCAATCGCTTGATCGTCGATACATTCGAAGAAGCCGAAGAAACCGGTGTCGTCCTTGCGCAACTCGAGATGTGTGCGGTCCACCTGGGCCGAGATGCGGCCCGCGAGCTTGCCGTCCTTCTCGGCGATCCAGTAGGCGGCCTCCCCATGCCGGAACCACGGATTCTTCTTCTCATCGAAGCGCATCCGCTCCATGAGAAAGAGCGGCGCGATCCAATGGGGATCATGCCCTTGCGTGTGATGCGGGACCTCGAGAAAACGCCCAAGCTCGCGGCTGCCGGCGACGCGGCGAAGATTGAATCCTTGGGACATGATCGAAGGCCCCCAGCCTTCTCCGTCAGTTAGCGGTCGCTGAGCTGGCTTCGCGTTTACGCTGAGTCGGATTGGTGTTGTACGGCCAGTTCGGCGTCAGGCGCGCGACGTAAGGATAAATTTTCGCGACGTCTTCGTCGTAACCGAGATTGAACACCGTCGGCGAGCGCGGCTTGTCTTTCGGGCCGTCATAGAACGTCCCGAGACGGCGATCCCACCACAGGTTCGTGATGCCGTAGTTGCCGTTCTCGTTGTGGAAGTGGTGCGACATGTGAAACTTCTTCATCTTGCGCACCCATTCCCACTTCGGCTGATAGCCGAGATGCTGAATACAGTGGAAGTATTCGTAGATGCAGGTCTGGATCACGCCGCCGCACAGGGCCGCCAGCGCGCCCGCCTCACCCGCCAGCAAATAGCCGATAGGCATCGTCGCAAACGCAACGGTCGGTAAGGTGGTGTAGAGCGCCCCGAACAGGACCTTGAGATTGTTCGGGTCAGAGTGGTGATCGTAGTGGATGCGCTTCCACGTCCCTGCGGTGAGGGGCGAGCGCCAAAGATAGCGGCTGTGTAGGACGTAGCGGTGCAGGACGTACCAAACGACAGGATAGAGAAAGAAGGCGACCACAACCGAAGCCAGGACACCCAGCGGAGACGCCTCACCTCGCACCACAGCGGCCAGCGCGAAGCCTCCGGAGACGAGCGCAACCGCGATATAGGCGACGATGGCGTAGTACTGGAAATAGGCGGCCGTGAGCTCGCGCAGGTCCATGCGATCGAGGTGGTATTCCCGGTCGCTCCAGAACCCGATCCTGATCGGTGATGCGCTCAATAAACCCGCCTAAAACCTGAAGAACTCCAGCGCGTTATAACTCCGCTCAGCTACGCGCGCCAGTATTCTCAAAGTTAAACACGATCCAGAACCCGACGGTTGCGAAAAGGGCAATTGGCAGCCATGCGGCGATCGCGGGCGGCAGCGAGCCGAATTGGCCCATGGCCAACAAGATGTTGTCGATGACCACGAACAGGAAGCCAAAGGTGATGCCCCAGACCACGGCGATCACCGAGCTGCCCTGACGGTGATGGGCAAAGGCGGCTATGCCGGCCAGAAGCGGCATCAAGGCGAGCGCGAGGGGACCTGCGATCTTCTGCTGGATCCAGGTGGCGTAGAAGTAGCCGGGCCGGGAGCCCATGGAGGCCTCGCCGACGTACTCCTGCAGCGCGTTGAGCGAAAGCTGGTTCGGGGCCTGGTTCGCAAAACGGGCGAAGTGCTCGGGCCGAAGATTGGTTTCCCACGCGACCGGTGCATCCGCGGGTCCAGTCCCGCCGAGGCGGCGCGGCTCGAACATCGACCAGCGTTCCTCCTCCCAGATCGCAAGGCGGATGCCGATGATATCGACGACCTCGGAATTTTCACCCAGGCGGAACACACGCAGGTCGCGCAGCACTTCGCCGTTCCGCTGAATCCTGCCCACCCGGATCATCGTATTGGCTTCGGTCAGCCAGCTGTTCTGGCCGGTGACCGGCTCTTCAACGGCCGTCTTGAACCCGTTGTCGCGCCACTCCTCGAGTTGGGTGTTGGCCTGGACGACGACGTTTTCGGAGAAAACGAACAGGAGGACCGCGAAGGTCAGTCCGACAGCGCTCAAGCCGCCGACGAGGCTGAGCACCGAGCGCCCGGCGGCGCGCATGGCAATGATCTCGCTGTTGGTCGCCATGACCACGAAGGCCGTCAGCGCACCCAGCAAAGCCGCGAGCGGCGCGACGGTTTCGATCAACGAAGGCACGCGCAAGAGTACGTACCGGACGAGCGAAGCGGCCGGAGGCCCGCCTCCGGCCAGCACGGTGTTAGCGGTGGCGAGCAGATCGAGCGTCTGAAGGAAAATGACAAGCCCGAACAAGAGCGCAAGGAAGCGCACGATGAAAGACTGAATCAAATAGCGGGAGAGAATCATGACCGCGTTTTCCCGCTCAAGCCGGTTTGCGCGACTTGGCGCGGAACGGCGCGATGAGATGTCCGATGAGCGTATTCCAGCGCGCTTCCATCTCCTGCACCGGCGGCGTTCCGGAGCGCCGGAATGTGGCCGCGAAAAGATAGCCCGAGCCGAGAATGAACAGCCCGAAAATGCCCCAGAGCGCGGGGCCGGACGCTATGCCGGTCGCCCCGGTATAGGCCTCGGTGAACTCGAGCCCTTTTTGATAGCCGACAAGCAGCACGATGCCGAGGATAAGCCCGAAGGAGCGGCTCGCGCGGCGCGTCATGATGCCGAGGGGCGCCGCCAAGATCGGAAGGAAAAGCATCGAGAGCGAGAACACGATGCGGCCGTGCATTTCCGACGCCACGGACGACGGCGCCAGGATGCGCTCGGGCCGCATGTCCGGCGGCGGCGCTTCTTCGGCCCTGTTCCCCCACCGGCCCGCGGCGAGGTTGTTGCGGTAGGAGCGCATGAGCTCGAACAAAGTGAGTTCGCGTTCGTCGCCGCCGCGGCCGCGAAAATGCACGAGTTCGGCAAGGTTGAGGGGCCAGTCGAACACGCCGGTCTGGAGCGTCCCGGTGCCTTTGGTGCCGGGCTTCCATTCCGAACGGGTGACGTCGTAAAGACGAAGCGAGACGATGCCGTCCTGCACGCCGGTCAACAACTGGCCCCGCTTCGCCGTCATCGTGATGATGCTCCCGTCCTCGGTCTCGCGGTGAGCGAAGACGCCGTAAAGATCGCGCCCCGCTCCGCGCGACTGTTCGACGCGAAGAGTGTAGCCGTTCGGCAAGTTCAAGAAGATGCCCTCGCCGATGCCCTGTTCGATCACACCCGAGGTGATGTCGAATTCGATGGCGCGAAGGGCATAGCGCCCGTACGGGTTCAACCACCCGGAGAGCATCAGGTTGAAGACCATCATCACCGCGGCGAGTGCGATCGCCGGGCGGATGATGCGGTCGACGCCAATGCCGCAGGAGTTGATGGCATCGAGTTCCGATTGAAGCGAGAGCTTACGGAACGCGAGCAGCACGCCGAGGAACAGCGCCACCGGCAGCGCGAGGCCGATGTAGTAAGGGATCAGGTTGAAAAGCATCTGAAAGACGACGAGGGTCGAGACCCCGTTGCCCACCGCGATGTCGAGGAGGCGCATCAACCGCTCCATGCACAGGATCACGAACGAGATGAACAGAATGATCAGCACGGTCGGGACGATATTGCGCAGAACGTAGAGGTCGATGGCTTTCATGGCGGCTGATGGCTCGTGCGGATGCCGGCCACGGGGCCGAAGGAGGGGGCGTTAAGAAGTATAAAATGTCGACTTTGTTCAATCAAATAACTAATTTGCGGGCTCATTTCCGCTTCACATATCGGTGGCCGAGGCAGGTCCCTGCGCTATCGGTGGTGGCTGCAACAGTGGTGCAAATATCCAACCCGTGACCCCCCTCGCCGTCATCACCAACCGCCTCAGTACACGCAACCGCAGCGCGGAGAAGTGGATCGACCCGTTGCTGGCCGGTGAGCAGGGTGTGATTCATGTCGCAATCGAGGGCATTGCCCAGGTCGACGATGCGATCCGGCGGTGCGCACAGGCGGGCGCGCGCGTGATTGTGGTCAACGGCGGCGACGGAACGGCCGGCCTCGTGTTCGGCGCACTGCTCAACGGCAGCCCTTACGCGGACCCACCCGCGCTCGCCCTTCTTCCCGGCGGCAAGACCAACATGACCGCGGCGGCCTGGAGCCTGAAGGGTGACGCGACCCAAGCCTTGAAGGACGTCCTCGCCCTTCAGAGCGCCGGCACATTGGAGGCCCATACCACGCGGCGGAGCGTCATGAGCGTGCGAGACGGCGATAGCCCCGCGCGTTACGGCGCGTTCTTCGGCGCGGCGGATATCGTCGAAGGCATTCTGTTCTGCCGCCGTCACATCTACCCGCTGAACATGCCCAACGCCGCGAGTCACACCGCCGCCATGTCGCTTCTGCTGTGGCGCAGCCTGTTCGCGGGTGGCGATTCAAAACCGATTTTACTGTCGCAGGGCGATGAAGAATTGCCCGGCGGAAAGTTCTTCGTCTTCGTCGCGACGACTCTTGACCGCTTGATCCTCGACTTGAAGCCGATGCCTCCGGCGTCGGCCGGGAACGGCGCGTTGGTCTATGCGAGCGTCGACCACAAACCTCTCGCGATCCTGCGCGCCTTACCCGATGTCCTGCGGCGGAGGCTTCGCCCCGGCAAGGGCCGAAACGTCGGCCGGGCGGAGAATTTGTGCCTGCGCTTCACCGGCGCCTATACCATTGACGGCGAGATGTATGAGACCAGCGCCGATCGGGATTTGATCCTGGACTCGCGCGATACCCTGCGCTTCATTCAATTGAAAGTATAAGCGCGTGAAGTCATGAGCACGCTGATCGACATTGTTGCCGAGGAAACCCGCAAGCCGGTGTTTCCCGCCGCGCGCGCGTTTGCCGAGGACCTGCGCGCACGCTACGGAAGCGCTACCGCGGCGGTGATTTTTTATGGATCGTGCCTGCGCCAGGCGACCGATGAGGGGTTGATCCTCGACTTCTATGTGATCGTCGACCGGATGAGCGCTGCGCTGAAAAATCCCGTGAGCGCGGCCTTCGCGCACTTGCTGCCGCCCAATGTTTACTATCACGAGATGGCGTACGAAGGCCGCACGCTGCGGGCCAAGGTTGCGGTGATCAGCGTGAGCAGATTTTTGAAAGGCACCGGGCCGGACGCCTTCACCTCGGCGCTATGGGCGAGGTTCGCTCAGCCCGCGGCGATTCTCTACTCACGCAATGCCGAGATCGAACGGCGCATGATTGCCGCGCTGGCCGAGGCCGTGACCACAACAGCGGTGCGCGCGGCCGCGCTTTGCACGGGCAGCTTTACGGCGCGCGATCTATGGGTCCGCGCGTTCAAGGAAACCTACGCCGCGGAGCTTCGCCCGGAGAGCGCGGAAAAAAGCGTCGAGCTTGTCGAACGCGACCTCGCCCGCTACGAAGCGGTGACGGCGGCCCTGTTCGAGGAAAAGAAAGACGCGCCGGGCAGCTATGCGCCGGTCGGCGACGAGCAGGCGCAAGCGCGCGCCCTTTCGACGTGGAGGCTGCGCCGGATTGCCGGAAAGAGCCTGAACGCCGCGCGCCTCATCAAGGCGGCTTTCACCTTCAACGGCGGGCTCGACTATGCCGTCGCCAAGATCGAACGGCACTCGGGCGTGAAGATCGCGCTTACGGAAAAGGAAAAGCGGACCCCGTTGCTGACCGGTATCCGCTTGTTCTTTAAGGTCAGAAAGCGCGGCGGCTTGAATTAGGCGCGCGCAGCGATCTTCGGAGTAGAAGTGCTGATAAGACCAAGCTTGCCCGCGACGGCAGCGAAAATGGCGATGACGCGGTCGAGCTGCTCTTCCGTGTGCGCGGCGCAGATGCTGGCGCGCAGCAGGCAGTAGCCGAACGGCGTCGCCGGCGGCAGCGCGAGGTTCACAT
>CAMDOZ010000098.1 GCA_945903705.1 Fidelibacterota bacterium
GTCGATCCCGCGCACCGCCATTTTCTGATCAAGTGCAAGCCCGCCGACGAGAAGAAAGCGGATCCGGCCTGCGCCAGCGCCTTCATCAAGGAGAAGGGCCGCCTGCTGTATCGCCGGCCCATGACCACGGACGAGTTCACGAAAATCACCGCTCAAGTAGGTCCTCTGTCGCCGCCTTGCGCGCTACTTCCGTGGGCATCGGGTCGCGGAAGTGCTCGAGCGCCTGCCGGCGCATATCCTTAGCGTTCTTCAAGCTATCCAGCGTGATGGAGTGGACCATGTACATTCGGTCCTTCGCCCGCGAGAGAGCCACGTTGTAGCGCTGGGCGTAGATGTCTTGGACGCGGGGGATTGTGCGCTTGTTGGGCGCATCCACCATCGATAGGAACACGATGTCGCGCTCTTTGCCCTGAAATCCCGAGCTGTCAGATATCAGCAGCTCGTAACGGCTGAACACCTCAGGTCCCAGGCGGTCCATAATTTCACGCTCCACAAGGGCCGCCTGTTCGGCGCCATTGAGAGAGATCACACCTAGGGTCTTACCCTCATAACGTGGACTGCCAACAATCTGGGCAATCTGCAGTTAAGTGGTGGGATATCGGGACTTCAGGGACGGGATCAAGTTAGCCATGAACAAATTCTCCATGCGTGCCGCCTATGTTTTAGGTGCGCTTTTCGCCGCCTCACCGGCCCACGCGCAAAACCTCAACGATTTTGCCACCGGCATGACCGACACCCTGCAGATGGCCATCGACCTTCTGCCGCAGGAGATCACCAACATCCGCCTCGGTGTCGGCCCGTCGCTCACGCCCTATTACGAAGGCGACGACAAATACAAATTCAGCGTCCTTCCCGCGATCTCGCTCCGCTACCAGGACCTCGTGGAAGTGAACAACAACGAAGTGCGCATCATCGCCTTCAACCGCCTGTTCAATGCCGATGCGGGCAAGATGGGCGGCGGCAATCTGCGCATCGGTCCCACGGTTTCCGTCGACTTCGGCCGTGACGAGGGCGATAGCACCGATCTCACCGGCCTCGGCGATGTCGGAACGAGTTTGGAATTGGGCGCCTTCGTGGCCTACACCGAAGGCCGCATGCGCTTACGCGCCCGCGCGCGCCATGACGTCATCAGCGGCCATGGCGGCGGCACGGTGCGTCTGGATGCCGCCTACACCGTCTTCCAGGCGGCCCCTGTAGCCCTCGGCGTGAACGTGACCTCCACCTGGGCGACCGGCACCTACATGCGCTCCTACTTCGGCGTGAGCCCGGCTCAGTCCGCGGCCTCGGGCCTGCCGGCCTTCGTGCCGGGGTCGGGGTTCAAGGACGTCGGCGTCGAACTCAGTGCCAACTACGTCTTTGCGTCCCAATGGGCGCTCGTCTCGAACGTCGGCTACAAGCGCCTCATGGGGGACGCGGCGGACAGCCCCCTGGTTCGTCTCCGGGGCGCGGCCAACCAAATGGCCTTCCAGGCCTTTGTCGTCTACTCGTTTTGACCTCCCTAATGTCGCACTGCGGGAAGGACTTGCCCTACATTCGCCCAATTCTGAGCGCAGATCGGGGGTGGGGATATAAGGGGCGGTCCGTTCGGCGGGCCGCAAGCGACGAGACTGAGGACCGGCAGAACGACCGGACCACGCTGGATCACACCGAGCAGGGTCACCTCGGGCTTCGCCGCGGGAAGTACGTATGACGCGAGCGCTTAGGACTACCATTTACACCAGCCTTTTGGCCGGCTTCCTGACGGGCGCGGCAACGCCTGTCTTTGCTCAGGATTCCCTGACCCCCGAAGCCATCACCAAGGACCAGCCCCAGACCACCTGCATCTTCTTCGCCCGTCTCCACGACTGGACGCCGATCAACAATACGAACATGATTTTGTGGGCCTCGCGCACGCAGTCCTATCACGTGCAGCTGACGCCCCCGTGCCACGGCCTGCGCTTTGCGACCGGGGTCGGATTCGCCTCCCGGAGCGGCTCGCGGCGCCTCTGCACCATGGACGCGGTGATCGTCGACAACGGCCCCGGCATCCCGGAACGCTGCCTGATCCAGGAAATGATCGAGCTGAACGAGGCCTCTCTGAAGGCGCTCCTGGCCCAGGCTCCCGGCCGCGCCGAAGGCCGGGAGAGCAGGGCCGATGCAAAGCCCGCCTCCGCGCCGCCGGAATAAGCCGCCCCGCCCACGGCTTAGACCCCACAGGAATGTCATCTCCCGGGGGCAAATCCCGCCTCCGAGACGCCGCAATAAGTAGGATAGAATCCCGAGTCTCTGGGCGGGGGTGTCATGTCCGCTCCAGGGGGCTTGTGGATGGTTCCCAAAAAAGGACGGTGGCCCTGATACTTAGGGGTGTGAGTCTTAATTCCGTCCACAAATAGTGTCGTTGTTGGTATTCAACCCCATCATGTTGTGAGGAGGACTAAAGTGACCGTTCTACGTCAAATCGCCCTGGTGGCCGCGGCCGTCGCCATCAGTGGCCTAGGAGTCGCGGCTTTTGCCGCCGATTCCGCGCCCTCTTCGCCGGCGGCAAAACCGGCGGCTCCCGCCGCGGGTGCTCCGGTTTATCGGGAGTTCATCCAGGGCAATCCGAAAGCCAAGGTGACCGTGATCGAGTACGCCTCGCTCACCTGCGGTCACTGCAAGGCCTTCCAGGACACGACCTACGTCGAGCTCAAGAAGAACTACATCGACACAGGGAAAATCCGTTTCGTCTACCGCGACTATCCGCTCGATGGTCTTGCGGCTGGCGGCGCGCTGCTCGCGCGTTGCGCGCCCGGCGACAAGGGCAAGATCATGATCGACCTGATGTTCAAGAATCAGACCGACTGGGTGCGCTCGCCGAACCCGCTCGAGCCGTTGCGCGGTTATGCGCAGCTCGCCGGCATGAGTGCCGCCGACGTGGACGCCTGCCTCAAGAACGAATCGATCATGAACAAGATCCGCGAAGTGCAGGAAGTCGCGAGCAACCAGTACAAAGTGCAGTCGACGCCGACGTTCTTCGTCAACGAAGAGAAGTTGGAAGGCGTGCAGCCTTACGAAGCGATGGCGAAAGTCATCGACGAAGCGATCGCCGACGCTAAATGACGTCGCGCTAGCGACGTCATCCCGGACTTGTTCCGGGATCCAGGGTTCCGAACACCGACCGTGTTTGCGACCCTGGATCCTGGGGACAAGCCTCAGGATGACAGAGACAAGATTTCTAGGACCGTGCGCGGGGCACGGATGTTCGAGAGGGGTACGTTTTGGTCACTTTCACGAAACTGCGGTTATCCGGCTTCAAGTCGTTCGTCGACGCCACCGAGCTTCAGATCGAGCCCGGCTTAACCGGGATCGTGGGCCCCAACGGCTGCGGCAAGTCCAACCTGGTCGAAGCCTTGCGGTTCGTGATGGGCGAGACCTCGGCCAAGCAGATGCGCGGCGGCGAACTGGACGAAGTGATCTTCGGCGGCACCCGCGACAGGCCCGCCCGCAACATCGCCGAAGTCGGCCTGCAGCTCGACAATTCGCTCCGCAAGGCCACCTCGCAGTTCAACGACGGCGACGACATCGAAGTCACGCGCCGCATCGAGCGCGAGAAAGGCTCCCTCTACCGCGTCAACGGCCGCGATGTGCGCGCCCGCGACGTCCAACTCCTGTTCGCCGATATCGCCACAGGCGCCCGCTCCACCGCCATCGTGAGCCAGGGCCGCATCCAACAAATCATCCAAGGCAAGGCCTCCCAGCGCCGCCACCTTCTCGAAGAAGCGGCCGGCATCACCGGCCTTCATTCGCGCCGGCACGAAGCCGAACTCCGCCTGAAGGCCGCCGAAACCAACCTCGCGCGCCTCAACGACGTGATCGTCGCTTTGGAAGCGCAACTGGAAGGCCTCAAGAAGCAGGCCCGCCAGGCCGCGCGCTATCGGACCATTTCAGACAGCATCCGCACCGCGGAAGCTCTCGTCCTCCTGATCAAGCGCGAGGAGGCCATCACCCACCTCGCGCGCGCCCGTGAATCGCTTGCGGAAACCGAAGGCCAAGTAGCGGAGCTCACCGGCGCGGCCGCGCATGCGTCCACCGTCCAGGTGGACGCGGCGAGCGCGATGCCGGCCTTACGCAAGACCGAAGCCGAAGCCGCCGCCCGCCTCCAGCTTCTGGTCATCACCCGCGATAAGTTGGACGAGGAACTGGCCCGCATCGCCCGCGCCCGCGAAGCGGCCGAGATGCGCATCGCCCATATCAAGGAAGATTTGAACCGCGAAGCCGCGCGCCTCGCGGACGCCGACGCGGCGCTGACCCGCATCGCCGACGAACAGCGCGACATCAACAATGCCACCGCCGCGGAAGCCGACGAGCGCGAGCGTTCGCGCATGGCCTTGGTGAATGCGGCGAAAGCTGTCGAAGTCGTGGAAGAGGAACTCACGCTTCTCCACAAGAAATTGGCGGAGGCCGATGCGAGCCGCGCCGCCGCGCGCCAGCAGCTCAACGAAGGCGAAATGCGCCGCCAGCGCGCCGAGCGCCGGCTTGCGGATGTCATGCAGCTTCTGGAGACGGCGCGGGCCCAGGCCCTTGCGCCCGAACTCATCGCCGCCGAAGAAGCCCGCACGTCGGAAGCCGAGCAGGCCCTCGCCGAAGCCCGTGCGGCGTGGGAAGACGCCGAACGTGTGCGCTCGGACGCGCAAGGCGCCCACGATGCCGCGCGCAATCTGGTGCACGCCAAGAACGCCGAGCATACGAAACTTCAGGCCGAAGCTTCGGCGCTGGAAGACCTGCTCGCCGAGCCCGCCGCCGCGGGCAACTGGAGCCCGATCATCGATACCGTCACCGTCGAGCCCGGCTTCGAAGCCGCCCTCGGCGCGGCGCTCGGCGAAGATCTCTCCGCCGCCGGCGACGACACCTCGCCCATGCGCTGGATGGAACTGCCGGCCTTCATCGAAGCCGCCCCCCTGCCCGGCGGCGTGCGCTCCCTCGCCGATGTGGTGAAGGCCAGCGGCCGCCTCGCGCGGCGCCTGTCGCAGATCGGCCTCGTCGACGATGCCGCCGCAGCGACCCGCCTCCAGAACGACTTGAAGCCCGGCCAGCGTCTTGTGACCGCCACAGGCGATCTCTTCCGCTGGGACGGGTTTGTCGCCCAGACCGGCGCGCCGTCCGCCGCCGCGACCCGTCTTCGCCAAAAGAACCGTTTGAAGGAACTCCTGGGCGCTCTCGAAGGCTCCGGCGCCGCCGCCCGCGAAGCCGAAGACGCCGCGGAAGCCGCCAAGCAAGCCATCGTGACGGCGCAAAGCGCCGAGCAGAACGCGCGCCAAGCAGTGCGCGGGGCCGAAGTGGTGCACAACAAGGCGCGCGACGTTCTGGGCGAGCTTCGCCAGAAAGCCGCCGCAGTGCAGAACCGTCTCAATGCGCTGGAAGAAAACCGCGCGCAGCTGCAAGCCGAGCAGGAGGAAGCCACGGCCCATGTGGCGGGCGCGCACGAACGTCTCGCCGAACTGGGCGACGGCGCCGCGCTCCGGGCGGAAGGCGAAAGCAAGCAGTCCGGCCTCGGCCAGCTGCGCCAGGAACTGATGGAAGCCCGCGCGGTTTACGACAGCCTCGCGCGGCAAGCCGAAGAGCGCGCGCGCCGCCTCGCTCACCTCAACGAAGAAGTTGTCTCCTGGACCGCCCGCAAGGAACAGGCCACCGAACAGGACGCAGCGCTCCGCCAACGCTTGGCCTCCGAAGAAGAAGAGCTTGCCGTGCTCGCGGCGCGCCCCGAGGAGATCGCCGAGCAGCGCAACGCGCTCATGGATCAATTGCAGGCCGCCGAGTCCGCGCGCCGCGAAGCGGCCGACGCGCTTCAGGTCGGCGAGAACGCCCTTGCTCGGGCCGACAAGGCCCTCAAGGAAGCCGAGAACGCGCTCCACACCGCGCGCGAGGAGCGCGTGCGGCGCGAGGGCATCCTGCATCAGGGCGAACAGACCCTCGAGACCGTCGATGCTGCCATCCGCGAGAAGATCAACTGCGAGCCGGAAGACGTCCGCAATCACACCAAGCTCGACGAAGGCGACGAGATGCCGACCCTCGAGCAGGGCGAAAAACGCCTCCAGCGGCTCCTGTCGGAACGCGAGAACCTGGGCGCCATCAACCTTCGCGCCGAACAGGAAAGCGAAGAACTGACGGCGCAGATCCAAGGCCTCATCACCGAGCGCGACGACCTGGTGCAAGCCATCGCGCGCCTGCGCGACGGCATCGCGACCCTCAACAAGGAGGGCCGCGACCGCCTGACCAAGGCGTTCAAAGAAGTCGACGGCCACTTCCGCAACTTGTTCACCAAGTTGTTCGGCGGCGGCCGCGCCCATCTCGAACTCACGGAAGCCGAGGATCCCTTGGAAGCCGGCCTCGAAATCATGGCGAGCCCGCCGGGCAAACGCCTCGGCAACCTCGCGCTCATGAGCGGCGGCGAGCAGACCCTCACCGCCATCGCCCTCCTGTTCGCGGTGTTCATGACCAACCCCGCGCCGATCTGCGTGCTCGACGAAGCCGACGCGCCGCTCGACGACGCCAACGTCGACCGCTTCTGCACGCTGCTCTCCGAGATCATCAAGATCACCGAGACCCGCGTGCTGGTGGTCACCCACCACCGTATGACCATGGCCCGCATGGACCGCTTGTTCGGCGTCACTATGGCCGAACGCGGTGTGTCACGGTTGGTGTCGGTGGATCTGAAGGCCGCGGCGGATATGGCTGAGGCGCAGGCGGCGTAGTTCACTTTTTGTTCTTGTTTCTCGTACGGGGTGAGCGTATCGTTACGCCCCCTCTTGAGAATAATTTTCATGGACCTACTACAAGTAGTATGTCATATCGACTCCCAACGTCTTGTCGTGACGGGGGGAGCGGCATTGGCAAGAGTTCGCAAGGTGACGGCTCGCCGTCCTATAGCGCGCGGGCGCCACGAGCCCGGCGTGCACAAAGGCTCGGCTCCGAATACCGCGCCTAAATTTCGGCCGCAGCGTGTGCGATGTTCGCTGCTGAGCTTGATTGAGTTCCAGGCAGACGAATTCGAGAGCGCGATGTGGCGGGTCATCCAGACGCGACCATTTCAACGGCTCCGGCGAATTAAGCAGCTGGGCTTTTCAGACCTCGTTTATCCGGGCGCAACACATTCACGATTTGCGCACAGCCTAGGCGTCTTCGATACGGCGCGACGGTTGATGCGCGTAATCGAAAATCGTCTGGGAGAAAAAAACTACGAGGAATCTCATGCTCGTACAGCGCTGGCGGCCGCGCTCGTACATGATGTCGGGCATGGTCCATTCAGTCACGCGTTTGAAGAAGTCGGAAAACGTTTAGGGCTGAGGATGGCCGAACATGAACACGTGAGCGATCTGTTGATCCGCAATGGGGAGATCAGCGAGGCGCTAAAGAGCATGGGCAGCGGGTTTGCAAACGATGTTGCCGACGTGATCAAGAGTTCAGCGCCGCGGGATATTTACGGCGCTGTAGTGTCCAGCCAGTTTGATGCGGATCGCCTCGACTACATGCGGCGTGATCGCATGATGACCGGCACTCAGCAGAGCGGTATCGATCTTGATTGGTTAATCGCCAATCTCGAAGTTTGGAAGTTTCCGTACGGTGTCGACGAAAAGTCGGTGGGCGAAATTGAAACGTTCGTTTTGGGGCCAAAGTCAATCCACGCGGCTGAACAGTTTGTCCTCGGTCTGTTTCAACTTTATCCGACCATATATTTTCACAAAGCAACGCGAGGAGCCGAGAAGCTTTTCACGGAACTGCTTACTCGTGTAGTGACTATGGTGAAAGATGGTTCGAGCGGAAAGACCGGGTTACCTCGCAATCATCCAATCGTTCAGTTCGCGATGGAGCCAGACAAACTCGAGCACGTGCTCGCCCTGGACGATACAGTCGTGTGGGGGTCGCTCTCACTTATGGCCTTGGCCAAAGACGAAGCCATCGCAGAAATGTCGCGGCGACTTCGCGATCGAAAATTATACAAGTGTGTCGATATTCGCGAGCGCCTGCGCACTACGCCGGGATTCTCGAAGGATTTGGACCGCTCGAAGGACTTGGACAGATCGTGCACGTCTATCCGAAAAAAGCTGGAACAATTCGGCGCATCGACAACGATTCCGCGTATTTTGGTCGATGAAGCCGTAAGAGAGCCTTACAAACATTTTCAAGAATCAAAAGGCCCTTTAAATCAGATTCGAATTCGTACGGACGATGGCACAGTAGACATCGTGGAGCGATCAAAGGTAATTCGCGCAGTAGAAACGTTCCGCCTTTTTAGGGCGTACTACCCAGACAACGACAATGAAGCGCGCAAATTTATTGAGCGCGCAATCGCCTCGGAGATAGCCAATGGGAAAACCGCTAAAAAGCGACGCTGATAGAGTCGTTGAAATTGTGTCAGATGCCGGAGGGAGAGTTGTCGGTAGGACGCGCCTCCAGAAGATTGCCTACCTTCTGGAAATTGCAGGCGTCGGGGAAGGATTCGACTTCGAATACCGTCACTACGGCCCATACAGCGATGGACTTGCAACGGCATGCATCTATGCAAGCACGTTCGATCTTTTAAAAGAAGAAGAGCATGAGACGAATTGGGGGGGAACCTATTCGATTTTTACAACTATGCGCCCATCTACAGCCGCAGCAAACTCTGCACGAGTTCGTTTGGCGCAAGAAGCGGCTAAGGCCGATCCGGTGGAACTGGAGTTAGCTGCTACTGCGCTGTTTCTTCATCGCGATGGGTACGATGAACCTTGGAAAGAAACAGCCGCCCGAAAGCCCGACAAAGCGGTAGGCCGCATTGACAAAGCGAAGAGCCTTTACAACAGGCTGCGGGCAATACAGGTGCCACAAAAATTTCCGGCCATTAGCTAGATAATCCTCCGCGAACTTAACCTTCGCGGCATTGTATGAAACAATCGCACGTGGCCGGGAGGCAAACGTGCGATTTTTCTTTGCGCTGATTCTGACGCTGCTGCCCGCTCTGGCCCACGCCGCGCCGCAAACCGCGACCATCAATAGCGCGCAGATCTCCTACGAAGTCTGCGGCGCCGAGAGCGCGCCCGCCGTCGTCCTCCTGCACGACGGCCTCGCCAACGCGGCGCTGTGGGATCCCGTCTGGGCCAACCTTTGCGAAAAATTCCATGTGCTGCGCTACGACCGGCGCGGCTACGGGCGCTCGCCGGCGGCGAAGGAGGTGCATTCGCCCACCGACGACCTTGCCGCGCTCATGCGCCATGCCGGGTTTGCCCATGCGCATTTGATCGGCGCGTTTACCGGGGCCGCCATCGCCCTCGATTTCGTGATCGATTACCCGGAGATGAGCGACCGCCTGGTGCTCGCCACCCCGACCGCCAGCGGCTTCCGGACGAGTGAGTCCATGATCCGCCGCCTGCAGCGCATCGAGGAACCCATCCGCAAGGGCGACATGGACGCGGTTATCGCCGTCATCAACGCCGATCCCCATTTCATGGGGCCGCAGAGCACAACGGCGCGCGACAAACTGGCCGTGATCCTAAAGGAAAGCCCCGGCGATCTTGGCGAGCATCCGCGCCAACGGCGGCGCTCCGATACGGCGCGGTTCCTGAGGGAGATCTATTCGCCGACGCTCATCGTGGCCGGATCGCGGGACGATCCCTTCAACCTCGCCATCGCGGGGGTGATGGATAACGAGATGCGGGCGGCGGCGGTCCAAGTGATCCCGGAAGGCGGCCACCTCGCCTATTTCGAGCAGCCCGTCCTTTTCGTCAGCATGGTGAGTGCGTTTCTCGCGGATTGTTAACCCGCCAAAAGCAGCCTTTAAGCCCCGCGAATTCAAAGGGTTAGGTATGCCACCTAACTCCTTGACACCCCCACCCCTGCCCCATATGTTCCGCCCGCTTATCGCGCCGCGAGGGCCGATTTTCCGTGGTTTTTGTGGGGTTTGACCGCGGGCGGATGTAACGTCGCCCGCTCTTTCCGAAAGACCCTGAGCATGGCGGAGAACGATCCAAAGCCGACGCCGGGCGCTCCCAGTTTGGAGAGTGTCGAGGCGAGGCTTCAAGCGGTCCGCGACGAGCGCGCGGGAAAGGCCGTCAAGAACGCGGCCCTGGCCAACCAGAGACAAGGTCTTGGCCTCGGCATGCGGATCGGGATCGAGCTGATGGTCTCCGTGCTGGTGGGTGTCGGGGCGGGGATCCTCCTCGACAACTGGTTGGAGACGATGCCGATCTTCACCTTGGCGTTCGTCTCCCTCGGCTTCGCGGCCGGCGTGATGAATACGTTGCGTGTAAGCCGGGGCCTCGATGAACGCATCGGCTTGGGCCGCGCGGTGAGAGAGAAAGAGGCGGCGGATGCCGCCGCAGGCAAGAAGGCCGAGACGCCAAAAGCGCCGCCGAATGCCTGGGACGATGACGACGAATAGAGTTTAGGGCGAAGACGACACGATGGCGCAAGAAAGCATGGCGACCGGAGCCGAGCACGTTGAAGGTGCTCCCGAACAGCACGGCCCGATGGAACAGTTCACCATCAAGCCGCTGATCCCGATCCACGTCGGTCGCCTTGATCTGTCCTACACCAATTCCGCCGCGTTCATGACCATCGCGATCGCGATCTCGGCGCTCCTGTTCTGGGGCGCGACGCGCGCGCGCACCATGGTGCCGGGCCGCCTGCAGTCCACCGCCGAGATCCTCTATCAGTTCGTCCAAGACATGGTGATCTCGAATACGGGTAAGGAAGGGATGAAATACTTCCCCTTCGTCTTCACCCTGTTCCTGTTCATCCTGTTCGGCAATCTTCTGGGCCTCATGCCCTACGCCTTCACCTTCACCTCGCACATCGCGGTGACGGCGGCTTTGGCGTTCTTCATCTTCTTCGCCGTCACCATCATCGGCTTCGCCCGCCACGGCCTGCACTTCTTCTCGCTCTTCCTGCCGCCGGGCACGCCGCTCTGGATGGCCTTCATCCTGGTGCCGCTGGAAGTCTTCTCCTACCTCATCCGTCCGTTCAGCATGAGCTTGCGGTTGTTCGCGAACATGCTGGCCGGCCACGTTCTCTTGAAAGTGCTGGCGGGCTTCGTGATCTCGCTCGGCCTCTTGTTCGGCTGGGTGCCGTTCCTGGCGGTCTTCGGCGTGACGCTCCTCGAAATCCTAGTGGCCCTCATTCAGGCCTATGTGTTCGCGCTGCTCGCGTGCATCTACCTGAACGACGCGATCCATCTCCACTAGGGCGCCTGCACTAAACCGTTCACTCATTTTTCTCACTCACTCCCAATACCCAACGAAAGGGGAACTCACCATGGAAACAGAAGCAGCAAGAATGATCGGCGCGGGCCTTGCGGCCATCGGCGTGCTCGGCGGCGGTATCGGCGTCGGTCAGGTCTGGGCGCAGTACATGAACGCGGTTGCCCGCAACCCGTCCATGGCCGACCAGCTCCGCACCCCGGCGTTCCTCGGCTTCGCGCTCTCGGAAGCGACGTCGCTGTTCGCTCTCGTGATCGCGCTCATCATCCTGTTCGGTTAATCGAGCAGAATAAGAAGGCCGCCGCGCCATGCCGCAGTTCGATCCTTCGTCCTTCGCCTCCCAGATCTTCTGGTTGGCGGTGACATTCATCCTCCTCTACTGGGTGGTGGCGAAGCTGGCCATTCCGCGCATTGGCGAGGTGCTCGACCAGCGCGCCCGGATGATCCAGGAAGACCTGGACCGGGCGCTGGCCTTGAAGGCGGAAACCGATGCGGCGGTCGCGGCCTATGAGAAGGCCATGGCGGCGGCGCGCGAACAGGCCGGCGAGCATATGCGCAGCGTCACCAACGAAGCCAAAGCCACAGCCGAAGCCCGCACCACTGAACTGGGTGCGCTCGTCGCCAAGCAGGTGGCGGACGCCGAGGAGCGCATCGCCAAGGCCAAGGACGACGCACTGGCAAGCCTGAAGGGCATCGCCGCCGAAACCGCCCGGGACGTGGTGGCGAAGCTCGCCAACCTCAGCCCGGCCCAGGGCGACGTCGAAGCAGCGGTAGCCGCCGCGCTGAAGGAGACGAAGTAAATGTTCGCCGATCCTTCATTCTGGGTAGGCCTCGCGTTCCTTTTAGTCGTCGCGATGACCTTCAAGAAGATCAGCCGCGCAATG
Source organism: Fidelibacterota bacterium (assembly GCA_945903705.1). Lineage (GTDB taxonomy): Bacteria > Pseudomonadota > Alphaproteobacteria > Rhodospirillales > Rhodospirillaceae > SHVO01. The sequence continues at coordinate 12,074 of CAMDOZ010000098.1, forward strand.
ACCGCGATGCTCGATACGCGCGCGGCCAAGATCCGCACGCAGATCGAAGAGGCCCGCAAGCTCCGGGAAGACGCCCAGGCGCTATTGGCCGAGTACCAGCGCAAGCAGCGCGACGCCATGGCCGAGGCCGAGAAGATCATTTCAGCCGCGAAGACCGAAGCCGCCCGGCTCAAGGTGCAGGCCGAGAAGGACCTCGAGCATGCCCTCGCACGGCGGAAAGAGCAGGCCCTGGAGCGCATCGCCCAGAGCGAAGCCCAAGCCATCGCCCAAGTGCGCAATATGGCTGTGGATGCAGCCCTGGCCGCGGCCGAGGCCTTGATCGCCAAGAGCCTCGACGGCGCCAAGCGCGACGCCCTCACCGACAAGGCCATCGGCGAACTGGCGGGGAAACTCCACTGACGCCTTGCGTCAGCACGCCGGAGCTTTAGCGAAGGCGGGTTGATTTAGGGGACCGAAAGAAAAAGCCCGCTGGCGACAGCGGGCTTTTTTGTTTGGCTCTTCGTTATTTGGTCATCCTGGGGCTTGTCCCCAGGATCCAGGGTACCTAACGCATGTGGCTGAATTTCACTGCCCTGGATCCTGGGCATTCGCCCAGGATGACCAGGAAAAATCTATTCCCCCGCGCGTCTAATACTCACCAACCGCGCGACCTTGCCGTCCGGCCCCATGACAAAGCGCCAGCGCATTTTGCCCTTCGCGTGAAGGCTTTCATATTCCTCGGCGTTCACACGCTGGCCGCCGACGATCATCGGATTGGCCGGCTCGACCGCGCCCAAATATTTGAGCTCCTGAAACGCGCCGAAGCTCTCCATATAGCTGCGAAGGCTCTCGCGGTGGGCGCGAAAGGCCGCGATCATGTTGGGCGCGAGCAGAGCCTCATCCACTTTGCCCTTCTCAAGGTCATAGAGAATGGTGCTCA